>JBEBIU010000002.1:0-68485 GCA_040080225.1 Terricaulis sp. | reverse complement strand
GGGGCGTGCAAACGAGCCGGCGCCGGCGTGTCGGCCCGCCCCTCACCCCGCCGCTGCGCGGCGCCCATCTCCGCAAGGGAGAGGGTAGGCGCCGGCGCATGTCCCTCCCCCTGCAACACCGCAATCGGCGTATTCACCCGCACGCCTTGCGCGCCTTCGGCCACGAGCAATTCGCTCACCACGCCTTCATCGACCGCCTCGACCTCCATCGTCGCCTTGTCGGTCTCGATCTCGGCAATGACTTGGCCGGGCTCGATTTTGTCGCCGACCTTCACCAGCCACTTGGCGAGGTTGCCCTCCTCCATGGTGGGCGAAAGCGCGGGCATGAGGATTTGCGTCATCAGCTGAGAATTCCAAACAGCGCTAGGAAGATCATGCCGCAGCCGATCACGCCGGCGAACCAGAACAACGGACGGATCAGCGGCGCGCCGGTGGCATAAAGCAAGGCGTGGGCGATGCGGGAATAGAAGAACAGCCGCGCGCCGAGCACGGTCCATTCGTTGTTGACCTGAACAATCGCAGCGATCAGCACCAGCGGCGCGAAGAACCAGAGGTTCTCGCGGTAATTGTCCACGAGGCGCTTCATGCGCGCGCCGAACACGCTCGGCGGCTTCAGATTGTCGCGATTGTTGGCCAACACGAGTCCGCCATGGTGAATAATTCCAGCGGTGGCTTGAATCATCACCACGACGAAAAACACGAGGATCGAGTAGGCCAGTAGGCGAAGTTCTAGAGTCATTTCCATCTTTTACATGCTCCCTTAGTTGCGTCATTCCGGGGCATGCGAAGCATGAACCCGGAACCCAGAGGCAAACGCGGCGCTCCTACACGATTGGGAGCACGCCGGAGCCGTGCGCCCCTTCCTGCGAACAATTGCGCACCACTCATAGATACACATCCGTCATCAGCTCGCGCGCATCGGGCTCCGGGCTCGCCTGCGCGAACTCGGCGCTCGCGGTCACCACGGCGCGTATCTCGCGGTCGATCTCCTTCAAGCTTTCTTCGCTCGCATGCCCCGCATCGATCAGCAGCTTCTTCACGTGCTCGATCGGATCGCGTTTGGCTTTCACGTCTTCCACTTCTTCCTTGGCGCGATATTTCGCGGGGTCGGACATGGAATGGCCGCGGTAGCGGTAGGTTTTCAGCTCCAGCAGCACCGGGCCCTTGCCAGAGCGCGCGTGTTTGGCGGCGCGCAGGCCTGCTTCGCGCACGGCGACGACATCCATGCCATCGACTTCCTCGCCCGGAATATTGAAGCTGATGCCGCGCTTGTGCAGATGGGTTTCCGAGCTTGAGCGCTGGATCGAGGTGCCCATGGCGTATCGGTTGTTCTCGACGATGTAGACCACCGGCAGCTTCCACAGGCTCGCCATGTTGAAGCTCTCATACACCTGGCCCTGATTGGCGGCGCCGTCGCCAAAATAGGTGAGGCAGACCTTGCCGTCCTTGCGATAGCGGTTGGCGAAGGCCAAGCCCGTGCCAAGCGAAACTTGCGCGCCGACGATGCCGTGACCGCCATAGAACGCTTTTTCCGTGCTGAACATGTGCATCGAGCCGCCCTTGCCTTTCGACACGCCGTCGCGGCGGCCGGTGAGTTCGGCCATGATCGCGTTAGGGTCCATGCCGGCGGCGAGCATGTGGCCGTGATCGCGATAGGCGGTGATCACCTGGTCGCCCGACTTCAGCGCGGCCTGCATGCCGACCACCACCGCTTCCTGGCCGATGTATAGATGGCAGAAGCCACCGATCAGCCCCATCCCGTACAATTGTCCCGCGCGCTCCTCGAAGCGGCGGATCAGCAGCATGTCGCGGTAGAAGTGGAAAAGGTCGTCCTTGGTCGCGTCGGCGTAGGCGCCGTTGGCGCGTGTGGCGGCTAGACCCATGGTTCGCGTTCCCTTTGTCGCCACGTCGCCTCTTTGGGCGCAGCTCGTCCAGACGCGGCGACGCCCCTCTTATGCGGCTTTGCGGCGCCTAGCTAGTCAGCTTTGCGACGGCGGATGGAGTTTAGTTCGCAAGCGCGAACACGACTTCGCCGTCGCCGCCGGCGGCGAGCAGCACCCGGGCGCGTTCGTCGAGATAATCTAGATCGAGCGTCTTTGGAGCAAGCCGTGCGGCGCGCGCTTCGAGCGTTGCTCGTTCGTCGCACAGATCGGCAAGGCGCTCGTTCAGAGCGCGCTCCTGCGCCTGCAGGTCAACGTAGGCGAGGAGCCCTTGCCGGCCCGTCACTGCGTGCGCGCCGAGGTACAAAATCGCTGCGCCCAACCCGATACTGACCAACGCTGAGCCGCTGCGCGCCATCGTTCCGATCCCGAAAGAGGGCGCAAAATGAGTCGCAGTGCTTAATGAAATCTTTACAGAATCTGAGGGTTGCGGAACAAAACGAGCCCAGTGACCCCAATTGAATCAGGAACTTAGCGAGAACCCTACAAGCGCTGGTGGGCCCGAGAGGAGCAGGACTCCATTACGAGTCCGGCCGTGATGGGAAAATATTTTTTGGTATTGACGTCGATCAGAGAGCTTTGCGCGCAGTAAACCCATCCCGGTCACCAGGTGCGAGCACCAACCCTCCCCAGTGCCGATGGCGATCGGAACCCGAGCAAGCCGTTAATGCATACGACTTCGGCCCGGCTCAGCGTCCAACTATCGTGTCCGCGCCAGCATAGTGCGCCTGATCGTCGAGCATTTCGGCGATGCGGATGAGCTGGTTGTACTTGGCCGTGCGGTCCGAGCGCGCGAGCGAGCCCGTTTTGATCTGGCCGCAATTAGTCGCGACCGCGAGATCGGCGATGGTGGCGTCTTCGGTCTCTCCCGAGCGATGGCTCATCACCGCCGAATAGCCCGCGCGCTGGGCCATATCAACCACATCGAGGGTCTCCGTCAGCGTGCCGATCTGGTTGACCTTGATCAGAATGGAATTAGCGAGGCCCTTTTCGAAGCCCATCTGCAAGCGTTTCATGTTGGTGACAAAGAGATCGTCGCCCACCAATTGGCACTTGTCGCCGAGCAATTCCGTGAGCGCCTTCCAGCCCGCGAAATCGTCTTCCGACATGCCGTCCTCGATCGACGCGATTGGGTAGCGTGACACCAGATCGGCCAAATATTTAGCGTTGGCCTCGGGCGAAAGCGATTTGCCCTCTCCCGTCAATTCGTACTTGCCCTTCTTGAAATATTCGGTGGCTGCGCAATCGAGCGCGAGCGCGATATCCTCGCCCGGCTTGTAACCGGCTTTCTCGATCGATTTGATGATGAAGGCGAGCGCTTCGTCGGCGCTCTTCAAGTTCGGCGCAAAGCCGCCTTCATCGCCGACATTAGTGGAGTGACCTGCCGCCTTGAGTTCCTTTTTCAGTGTGTGGAACACCTCTGAACCCATGCGCACGGCGTCAGCCATGGTGGCCGCGCCGACCGGCATGATCATGAATTCCTGGATGTCGATCGGGTTGTCGGCATGCACCCCGCCATTGACGATGTTCATCATCGGGCAGGGCAACACGCGCGCCTGTACGCCGCCGAGATAGCGATAGAGTTGTTGGCCTGTGCTCTGCGCCGCGGCCTTCGCCACCGCCAGCGAGACGCCTAGAATAGAATTGGCGCCAAGGCGCGCCTTGTTGTCTGTGCCGTCGAGTTCAACCATAACCGCGTCGATGCGGCGCTGGTCCTCGGCGTCCATACCGATGATGGCGTTGGCAATCTCGCCCTGCACCGCCTCCACAGCGTCGCGCACACCTCTACCGAGATAGCGATCTGGCTCGCCGTCGCGCTTTTCGACTGCTTCGTGTGCGCCAGTGGAGGCGCCTGAGGGAACAGCGGCCCTGCCAAACGCGCCGTCCTCCAGCACGACATCCACTTCCACAGTGGGATTGCCGCGGCTGTCGAGGATTTCACGGCCAATAATGTCGGCGATGCCGGTCATGAATCTCGCTCACGCAATTGCGGTTGGTGGGCGGTTGGAGACCGACGTGTAGAAAAAGGCAAGTGCAGACGGCGCAATCCTCGTTTGCACTTTGGCGGTTCAATCTACTTTCGGCTTCAGAACCTGCTTGCCCTTATAGCGTCCGCTCTTGAGGTCGATGTGGTGGGGGCGGCGAAGCTCGCCGCTTTCCTTGTCCTCGACATAGGCGTTCTTACCTAGGGCGTCGTGGGAACGGCGCATGCCGCGACGGGAGGGCGTGGTTTTTCGCTTCGGGACGGCCATGGCCGGAAACTCCTGCTTCCCGGGCGACGGCGCGGGAAAGCGGCGCTGATAGCGGCTCAATAGCCCCCGGGCAAGCCCGTTGCGGCTCAGGGGAGCGGGTGGGGGCGCTCGTTCACAGAGCCCCCTAATGCCGTGCTGCGGTCAGCAGCTCGCCCGCCGCCGCGGATGTCGACGTCGCCTCCCATGGCGGCGCTGGCGTCATAGCTGGTCTCGGCGAAGGCTTTGATTTCGCCCCCCATGGCTGCGCTGGCGTCGACGGTCTCGCAGTGCAGAGCCTCCGCGTGCACCGTACCACCCATGGCGGCGCTGACATCCAAGGTCCGGCACCCTCCGATCAATTCGGCCACGCCGCCCATGGCCGCGGAAGCGTCCACGTGCCCACAATAGAGTTCGCGTACGACCAGATTGGCGCCCATTGCCGCGACCGCGTCGAAACTGGTGCAAGATCCACCTCCGGTGGCGTTCACCTGGGCGCCGCGCGCGGCGGCGACCCCTTCAAATCGCGGCAACGTCACGCGCACCAACGCGTCATAACGCGGCTCGCCGCCGAACCAGGGCCGGTCGCGCGGCTCGATTTTCAGCGTATCGCCGTCGCGGCGTGTGATTATGCGGGCAGCATCAGGGCCTTCTACAGTGATCGTATGCGCGGCGCCCACGGCGATTTCGACGTGAAAGCGGCCAGACGCATTGACGTTGTCGAAGCCTGTGACTGAGCGCGGCTCAGCAGAAGCAGCACCTGCTAGAGCGGCGAGCGCCAGGATTGATAGGAACTTTCTCATTTCTTCTCCTAAGCCTTAGCGCCGATGCAGGGAACCGCCTGAAGAAAGGGAAATATCGCCAATTCCCGGATTTCCATAGGCTTCCACGTCGCCGCCGCTGGAGACGTCGACATTGAGTCGAGCACGGGCGAACACGCGCGCGCTGGCGCCGGAGGAAACTTCGACGTTGCCAGTTTCACACTGCATCGCCTGGGCGTCGATGCTGGCGCCGCTGGAGGCGTCGGCGGTGAAACTCGCGCACGCGCCGGTCACATCTAAAGAGGCGCCAGAGGAGGCGTCTAAGGCGATTGCACCGCCGGCGATGCCGCGGGCGTCGATGTCAGCGCCGCTTGACGCGTTCAGACCTTCGACGCTCGGCATGATGACCCTGACGATCGCCTGACGCGGACCGCGCCAGGACCAGCCCCTCACCGGCTCAACCACCAACGTCCCGTTAGAGATGCGGGTAACGATGCGATCCGCATCGCGGCCCTCCACATTTACCCGGAATTGACCACCGACAGCGACATCTACGCGGGTCCCGGCGCTGGCGCTGATCTTAGTGAAGTCCGAGAGGGGGCGGTCTTCTGCCAACGCAGGCGTGGTGAGGAGTGCGAGTGCCGCAGCGCTAGACGTCAGAATTTTCATAGCTTTCTCCCAAAGTAGGATCAGCAACGCGGCGCAGACCCCGGTCTGGTCCTAGAGATGCGCCACCTACCCCCATTGGATGCACCGCTTGGCAGTTTGGGATGGGGGCAATATGTCAATGCCAATGCGCCGCCGCACTCTACTAGCAGCCCTCCCCTTGCTTACCGCTTGCACACCGTCCTTGGGCGCATTCGACGCCTTGGCGCCTCGCGACGGCGGCGTCGCCCGCGTCGCCCGCGGCGCCCGTTACGGCCTCCATCCACGCCAGCAGGTGGACCTCTACGCTCCCCGAGGCGCGGATGGGCCGCTGCCGGTGATCGTGTTCATCCATGGCGGCTCGTGGCGCAACGGCGATCGCCGCGACTACAATTTCCTCGGCTCGGCCTTGGCCGCACAGGGGTTTCTCGCGGCCCTTCCAAACTACCGCCTTGTGCCCGAAGCGCGGTTTCCGACATTCGTCGAAGACTGTGCGGCCGCGGTGCGCTGGGTGCAGGACAATGCCGCATCCCACGGCGGCGATCCCGATCGCATCGTCCTGATGGGGCATTCGGCGGGCGCCTATAACGCAATGATGCTTGCGCTCGACGAGCGCTATTTGGCGACCGCGGGCGTCAACGCTAGCCGCATACGCGGCGCTATCGGTTTAGCCGGTCCCTACGATTTTATTCCCTTCGATGTTCCAGCAACACAGGATGCGTTTGGCGCGGCGCCCGACCCGCAAGCAACCCAGCCGGTGCGCTTCGCGCGCGCCGATGCGCCGCCACTGCTGTTGCTTTGGGGGGCCGACGATACAACGGTCGGACCGCGCAACATAACAAGCCTTGAACACGCGACGCGCGAGGTCGGCGGGCAGGTCGAAGCCAAGACCTATCCAGGCCTCGATCACGTTGAGATTATGCTAGCGCTGTCGCGCCCATTTCGCGGCAAGGCGCCGGTGTTGGCAGATGTCGCACGCTTCGCGTGGCGGGTCAGCGCGTGAGCGCCCTTGACGATTGGGGGCGTGCGTTTCGCGAACTCGTCAATCTCAATGCTGCTGAACTCGCCGCGTGGCTCAAATCGCCGGAAAGCGAGTCCGTCGGGTGGCGTGCGCCTGGCATGAACGATTCTGTCGGCCGCGCGTCGGGGCGCGCGATCGTCGCGATTCTGCGGACCCCGTCGGAGAAATTGACCGAGGCGCAGTTGCGTCATATGCGCAAAGTCGTCGGGTTCATCCGCCGCCACCGCGCCCAACGTCCAGGCGGCGACATTAGCCGCACGCGTTGGCGTTACTCGCTCATGAATTGGGGTCACGATCCGATGAAGAGCGACCCGATTTAGCCAGGCATGCGCATCACAGCGTGATGCGTTCCTTCACCATATCGCCAACAAGCCCACGCAGGCGCTCGGGCGCGCTTTTTCGGTCAAAGCCAATGGCGGCCGTGTATTCCACCAAGGCATGGTGCTCGGTTTCGTCAAAACGACCGTCCGCGACGAACACTGCCAAGAGCGCTTTCAGCAACGCGATTTTCTGCGCGTGAGTGAATTTGTTGGCACGCACGCCAAGATAAGCCACCAATTCCTCTTTGCTAAGCGCCGCGCGCGCAAAGCCGGCATCGACAGCCGCCCCCTCAAATCCGGCGCCCGCAATTTCACGCATCTGCGCCAAGATGACGGTGCGTTCAGCCTCAGCCACCCGACCGTCGAGCTTCGCCGCGTTAACAAGAGCGGCCAACGCATATTCGGCGAATGTTCCATGGACGACCCGCTCGGTCCTGCCCGCACGCAAGCGACGAACAAGGGCACCCAGCCCGATCCAAGCAAGCGCCGCCGCCGCCAGCAGCAGTAAAGCCAGCATACCGCCTCCGGAATCGGTTATCGGGATAGTGGCGTCGGCGCTGGCTTGGACGGCGGTAGAAAGCATGGACGCTCCGCGTTTTTGTTGCGGGCAATATCTGACACGATGGAGGCGCTCGAGAAAGCGCCATGCGCAAATGAGAGAACCAAAGCCCCCTCGATGTTGCTCTGCCCTTGGCGGTCTCAGCGGCGCGCCTTAAGACAATCGATCATGAATCGCCGTTTTTTTCTGGCCTCGACCGCCGCGCTTGGCGCGTGCGTCTCTACCGCGCCGCCGGACCTGCCGGGAGATGCATGCTCGATCTTCGAGCAGCACGACAGCTGGTGGACCTCGGTGCGGCGTGGAGAGCGACGCTGGAACGCGCCGCCCGCGTTGGTACTTGCAATCATCCGCCAGGAGAGCGGTTTCGACCATAACGCCCGGCCAGCGCGCGGGCGTGGCTTCTTGTTTATCCCCGGAAGACGCCCGTCGAGCGCCATGGGCTACGCGCAAGCGTTGGAGGCCACCTGGGCAGAGTACGAGCGCGCGGTGAGTGATAGCGGCGTCGATCGCGATGAGTTTCGCGACGCAGCCGATTTCGTCGCCTGGTACGCTGGGCGCACGCAGCGCGAGCTTGGCGTCGCCTTCACCGACGCGCGCGGACACTACCTCGCTTATCACGAGGGACGGG
The DNA here is from genome assembly GCA_040080225.1 of Terricaulis sp. Classification (GTDB taxonomy): domain Bacteria; phylum Pseudomonadota; class Alphaproteobacteria; order Caulobacterales; family Aquidulcibacteraceae; genus Vitreimonas. The sequence continues at coordinate 60,383 of JBEBIU010000002.1, read as the reverse complement.
GCGGCTATCAGCGAGGATCGTATCGCGGCAACCGCGCTTTGCTCGCCGCCGCCGACCGCGTGCAGAGCTATCGCAACGCCTATCAAGCGCAACTCGAACGTTGCGAGGGCCGCCTCAATTCGTGGTGGCCCTTCTGAACTCCATGCGTCAATATCCAGACCTACCGTGAAGCGTCTGGCATAACGCCGCTGTGGTCTTTCCTGCGGCGGATGGACGCCGAGCTAGTACCCTGCGGGACGTGCGCACGAGTCCCAATATCGCGATGAAACGACGCGCCACCTTCAGCTTCAATGGCGCGCTCGACCGTCTTGATCGCGAACACCGGGTAAGACGCCGCCAGCGCGACAAAGGCGCTCAGAATAAGGCTCGCAGCCAATTCGGGCTGTTGGGCATTGGGTTCACTCGCGTTTTACGACCGCCCAATGCGTGCCGCCCGTTAACCCGCTGGAAACTGCGCTGGCGTTGTCCTTTCCACCTCGACTCCGGCTAAGAGGCTCGCCATGAGCAAAGTGCAGCAGAAGCAGCAGGTGCCAGTGGGCGAGGACGATCTTTGGGACGAAGGCTTGTTCGGCGGCGGCGAAGCGCCGCCCGCCGCGGCCGGAGGCTATACCGCCAAGGATATCGAAGTCCTTGAGGGGCTAGAACCGGTTCGGAAACGACCGGGGATGTATGTGGGCGGCGTCGACGAGCGGGCACTGCATCATTTGTTCGCCGAAGTGCTCGACAATTCCATGGACGAAGCGGTGGCGGGCTTTGCCGACCGTATCGATGTTGAGTTGGAAGCCGACGGCACTTTGCGCGTGACCGACAATGGCCGCGGCATGCCGGTCGATCCGCATCCGAAATTTCCCAAGAAGTCCGCGCTCGAGATTATCATGACGGTGCTGCACGCGGGCGGGAAATTTTCCGACAAGGTCTATCACACTTCGGGTGGCTTGCACGGCGTTGGCGTCTCGGTGGTGAATGCACTCTCTGATCGCGTCGAAGTGGAAGTTGCGCGCGAGCGCAAGCTCTACCGGCAGACGTTTTCGCGCGGCACGCCGACCAGCAAGCTCGTCGAAGTCGGCCCCGCGCACAATCGCCGCGGAACCACGGTGCGCTTTCATCCCGACGCGCAAATCTTTGGCGAAGGCGCCGCCTTCAAACCGGCGCGGCTGTTCCAGATGGCGCGCTCGAAAGCATATCTGCAACGCGGCGTGCAGATCCGCTGGAAGTGCGATGTTTCGCGCATCAAGGACGACACCCCGACCGAAGCGGTGCTGCACTTCCCCAACGGGCTCGCCGATTTCCTTGCAGCCTTGGTGAAGGACAAACGCGCGATCGTCGGCGAGGCTTTTACCGGCCGCAGCGAGAAGAGCGGCCCCCACGGGCGCGTGGAATGGGCGGTGACTTGGGTCGGCGATGGCTTTGGCGAAGCCGACGGCTTCCTGCGATCCTACTGCAACACCATTTACACGCCTGACGGCGGCTTTCATGAAGCCGGCCTGCGCGCGGCGCTCTCGAAGGGGCTCAAGGCCTACGCCGAACTCAAGAACAACAAAAAAGCCGCGCTCATCACCCAAGAAGACGTGATGAACACGGGCGCGGCGCTTGTCTCCGTGTTCATTCGCGATCCGCAATTCGAAGGGCAAACCAAGGGCCGACTGGTCTCCACCGAAGCCGCCAAAATCGTCGAGCAGGCGGTGCGGGATCCGTTCGATCATTGGCTTGGCGCCAACACCGCCGACGCGAACCGGTTGTTGGAATGGACCACCACGCAAGCCGAGGATCGCTTGCGCCGGCGCAAGGAAAAGGAAGTCTCCCGCCAGAGCGCCTCGCGAAAACTGCGCCTGCCGGGCAAGCTCGCCGATTGCTCGCGCTCGGACGCGCGCGACACCGAGATTTTCCTGGTCGAAGGCGACAGCGCCGGCGGCTCGGCCAAGCAGGCGCGCAACCGCGAGACGCAGGCGATCCTGCCGCTGCGCGGGAAGATCTTGAACGTCGCCTCCGCTGGCGGGGAGAAAACTTCCAACAATGTGGAACTGAACGATTTAGCGCTGGCGCTCGGCGCGCAATCGGGCGCCAAGTTCAAGTGCGACGACCTGCGCTATGAGCGCGTGATCATCATGACCGACGCCGATGTCGACGGCGCCCACATCGCTTCGCTGCTGATTACCTATTTCCACAAGCAGATGCCGGAGATGATCCGCGCCGGGCGCCTGTTCCTAGCGATGCCGCCCTTGTATCGCGTCACCGCAGGCAAGGAGAGCATTTACGCTCGCGACGATGCACACAAAGAAAGGCTACTCGCCGGCCAGTTCAAAGGGAAAAAGGTCGACATCTCACGCTTCAAAGGTCTCGGCGAAATGATGCCGGCGGATCTGAAGGACACGACGATGAACCCCGCGACGCGCACGCTCGCGCGCGTGGTGCTCACCGACGAAGGCGCGCCGGATTTCGAAGTGCTGATCGAAACGCTGATGGGGAAAAAGGCGGAGCTGCGGTTCAACTACATCCAGGCGAACGCGAAATTCGTGGCGGATGATATTGATGTGTGAGCGGCCCTAGGGCGCCGGTGGTTTTGCGGAAATCATTGACTTCCAGCCCAAATCCCCCCACATCCCGCCCGTCCGTTGTGCGCGCCGAGAGGGCGTGCTCGCCCCTCGCTGAATGCTCCCGCCTGATCCGCAGGCGATTGAGCGCCAAGCGCCAACCCCGCGATCTCCCGTTTTTCGCCCAGAAAGCGAAGCGGCGATCCTAAGTGAGATTGAATGAGTTCCGAAAACACCGCGCGTTACAGCGCTCAAGCCATACGACATCCAAAGTGTTTTCGTCATTCCGGGGCTCGCGTAGCGAGAACCCGGAACCCAGGGGATCGTAGGGCGCCGTTCGGCTGCCCCTGGGTTCCGGATCGCGACTGCGTCGCGTCCGGAATGACGGTGTTTGGGTTGCTGCCTCCTGGCTTGGGAGACGCGCAATGAGCGAACCCATGACAACCCCCGCGACCACCTTCGACGACCTCGGCCTCTCGCCTGATACGCTGCGCGCGGTGAAGGAGGGCGGCTACAACACCCCCACCCCGATCCAGTCCCAGGCCATTCCCGAAGTGCTGAAGGGTCGCGATATTCTAGGCATCGCCCAGACCGGCACCGGCAAGACCGCCGCCTTCGTGCTGCCAATGATCGATATTCTGGCGGCCGGGCGCGCGCGCGCGCGCATGCCGCGCACGCTTATCCTGGAGCCGACGCGCGAACTCGCCGCGCAAGTGGCGGAGAATTTCGACAAATACGGCAAGTACCAAAAGCTCACCAAAGCGCTGCTGATCGGCGGCGTTTCCTTCGGCGACCAAGATGCTCTGCTCGCGCGCGGCGTCGACGTGCTGATCGCAACGCCAGGACGGCTGCTCGATCATTTCGAACGCGGCAAGCTTTTGCTCACCGGCGTGCAAGTGATGGTGGTGGATGAGGCCGACCGCATGCTCGACATGGGTTTCATCCCCGACATCGAGCGCATCTTCAAGCTGACGCCGTTCACGCGCCAGACGCTTTTCTTCTCCGCCACTATGCCGCCAGAAATCACGCGCCTGACGGAGGCGTTTCTGTCCAGCCCCAAGCGCATCGAAGTCGCCAAACCCGCGACTGCGGCCACCACGATCGAACAACGCATCATACAATTGCCCGGCGGCGATCCGCGCACCCGCCGTGCGGCATTGCGCGCAGTGATGCAGAGCGCCAATGTCAGGAACGGCATCATCTTTTGCAATCGGAAGACGGATGTGGACGTCGTCGCGCAATCGCTGAAGCGCCATGGCTTCAACGCCTCGCCTATCCACGGCGATCTCGATCAATCGCTGCGCACCAAGACGCTCGACCGTTTCCGCTCCGGCGATCTGCAATTCCTGATCGCTTCCGATGTCGCCGCCCGCGGGCTCGACATCCCCGACGTTTCACACGTCTTCAATTACGAGCCACCGCGCTCCCCCGACGATTACGTCCACCGCATTGGCCGCACCGGCCGCGCGGGCAAGCAAGGCGCTTCGTTCACGCTCGTGGCCCCAAACGACAGGAAGAGCCTCGACGCCATTGAGAAACTCATGGGCAGAACGATTGAAGCGGCCTCGATAGAAGGCGTGCCTCAAGCCGCGATTGGCGATCCGCGCGACACTGGCGGACGCGGGCGCCGGGCCGAAGAATTGAAACGCGAACACTCCAAGCGCATCACGGAGAAGAAGCAGCGGTTCCAGAAGCGCGACCCCGAGCGCCCGGAGGCAGCGACCGAACCGGTGAAGCCGCGTGAACCGAATGAGAAGCGGCCGCGCGAGGAACCGCCCCGCGCTTCACGCAACGAGCGGCATCGCGAAAAAACACCGGCGCCGCTGCCGCACCAGGACAAGGACACGCCAGGCTTCGGCGACAATCTGCCGGCGTTCTTGCGGAAGAAGTGACGCCGAACGCCCGGGGTTCACGGCAAAGGCAGCGCTCCGGGGTCAGTTCAATTTCTTTGGTTCAACCTCTGGCGCAAGTTCCGGGGGCAGCGGCGCGGCGGGGATGCCTTCCTCACCCAGCTCGCGGGCTTGTTCGGGCGTGGCTTCGCCCCAGATCGCGCGCTCTTCGCTCTCGCCGGCATGCATCTTGCGCGCTTCGTCGGCGAATTTGTCACCGACATAGTCGAAATTGTCCTTGATGTGCTCGCGCACCTTCGCCGCCATTGCCATGGCGACGGCGCGCTCCTTCTGCTTTTCCTTGGAGCGGCCGCTTATCACCGCCGGCGCCATTGGCGCTTTTTCGACGTGCCTTGAGCCGCAATGGGGGCATTCGACCTGGCCCGCTTCGGCCTGCTTGTCATAATCGGCCATCGAACCGAACCAGGCTTCGAACTCGTCGCCATTGGCGCAGCGGAGATCGTAGCGGATCATTGAAGTTTCTCGGGCGCTGCAAACTCCGGCCCGCCTGCCCAGGCGGGAATTTTTGCACGCGCTTCGCCCACCTGATCCAAGTTCAAATCCGCGTCGATGAAACCAGGTTCGTCGTGGTCGAGCTTTGCGACGATCTTGCCCCACGGATCGACGATCATCGAGTGGCCATAGGTGGCGCGCCCGTCCTCGTGGCGTCCGCCCTGCGCCGGGGCGACGATGAACGCGCCCGTCTCGATCGCGCGCGCGCGCAGAAGTGTCTCCCAGTGAGCTAGACCCGTCGGCACGGTGAAGGCGGAGGGCACTGTGATGATCTCGGCGCCGGCCCTGGCGTATGCCGCATAAAGCGGCGCGAAGCGCAGATCGTAGCAGATGCTCATGCCGATCTTGGCGTCCATGGGACCGGCAACGAGCACGGCGCGATCGCCTCCCTCCACGGTTTCGCTTTCCCGATAGCTCTCGCCCCCGCCGAGCATCACATCGAACATGTTTATTTTATCGTAGCGCGCGGCGACTTTGCCGTCAGGCGTGTACAGCAGCGATCGATTGAACACCTTGCCGTTTCCAGTGGCGATCGCCGCCGAACCGAGGAGCAGCCAGATGCTGAACTCTTGCGCAATGCGGCCCCAGGTCGCGAGTTCGGCATCGCCCTTTTCAGGCCCCGCGGCGGCCAACGCGCGCTCGCGATTTCGGTCTAACCGATAGGTGTTTTCTGGCGTCGTGATCAAGCGCGCGCCCGCCGTCGCGGCTTCTCGTATGAACGCCAGTGCGTGCGCGCGATTGGCGCTTGGCTCGATCCCGCAGCGCAATTGCACCGCCGCTACGCGCAAGCGGCGCATCACGCGCTCAGCAGCATCGGGTCGAGCCTGCCGCGGTGTTCGAGGTCATGCAGATCATCGCAACCGCCAACGTGTGTGTCGCCGATGAATATCTGCGGGAACGTACGCCGGCCCGAGCGTTTCATCATCTCGTCCTTTTTGTGGTGGTCGAAGGTGGCGTCGATCTCGGTCACCGCCGCGCCCTTGCGCTTCAACAGCGACAGCGCGCGCGAGCAATAGGGGCAGAAAGCGCGGGTATAGACCGTGACTGCAGGCATCCGACTCAACACTCCTCAAAGCGTAATATCGGTTGGCCGCACCACCCGCGCCAGGGTTAAGCCATGCACTTCCGCAGCCCCCGTTTTAAGCAATGCACGGGCGCACGCCTCCAGAGTCGCCCCGGTGGTGAATACATCGTCCACCACGACAATGATTTTGCCTTCGAAACGCGCCGACGCCTTGATCGCGCCGCCGACATTTCGCCGCCGCTCCGACGCCGAGAGCCCGGCCTGGCTTTTGCGGCGTTTGATTCGCGTGAGCGCACCGGGCTGCCAAGGCTTGCCGGCCTGTCGTGACAAGGCTTGCGCCAGCCAGGCGGCCTGATTGAAGGAGCGCGCGGCGAGCCGCGTCCAGTGCATCGGCGCCGGCGCAAGGAAATCCGCTTGGGCCAGGGCGTCCCGACCCGCGGCCGCCATCCAGCGCGCGAATACCGGTAGACCGTCGCGCCGCCCGCCGCGCTTGAGGTCGAGCACCAATTTGCGGGCGTGCTCGTCATAGGCCAAAGCGGCGCGGGCGGTGTCGTAGGCTGGCTTGTCGCTCAGGCACGCCGCACAGGACGCCTGGGGCCCCTCGTCGCTCGGGAGCGGAAACCCGCAGCACGCGCATTGCGGCGCGCCTAGAAACTTCAATTCTCCCCAGAGCGCCGGCTCGATCACGCCGGGCCGATCGACCCTCGCCTCCGACAACAGCGAACGTGGCGGCCAGATTAGATCGGCCGCCCATGACGCCAGGCCGCGTTTCCGAATACGCGTGCGAGTGGGTATGGTGTGCGACATGGCCTCCCCCCGCCTATTCGAGCCACGTCTCCTGCGCGCGCGCAAGCGCCGCGCTGTGGCAGGCTTCGCTGAGGCGGCGTTTTTGCACGCGCGGGCGGCGGCCGATCTGGCAGAACGGCTGGAAGCGATCCCGCGGCGCTTCGAGCGCGTGCTTGAACTCGGCGGGGGCGGCTTGTTTTCAGCGGCGGCGGCGACGCGAGGCGAGCTGCGCGCGCGGCTGGGTGTTGTTGTTCATGCCGATATGGCTTGTGGCGACCTGATCATCGACCCAGAACACCTGCCCTTCGCCGTGGAGAGCTTTGATCTGATCGCCTCGCCGCTCCTGCTGCACTGGGTCAACGACTTGCCCGACGCGCTCGTCCAATTGCGCCGAATACTGCGTCCCGACGGCCTGCTGCTGGCTTCGATCTTCGGCGGCGACACACTGCAGGAATTGCGGTTCTCTCTGATCGAAGCAGAGAGCGAACTGACCGGCGGCGCAGGCCCAAGGGTGGCGCCGTTCGCGCGACTGCAGGATGTGGCGCACTTGCTGCAGCGCGCGGGCTTTGCGCTGCCGACGGCGGATCGCGATGTCATCATTGTGCGCTATGGCGAGCCGATGCGACTGCTCGCCGATTTGCGCGCCATGGGCGAGACCGCAGCGCTGGCTGAGCGCAGCCCGCGCGCCTTGAGCCGACGCATACTCGCGCGCGCGTGCGAAATCTATCGCGAGCGATTTGCCGATCCCGACGGGCGCGTGCGCGCAACCTTCGAGATCGTCACCGCCACCGGCTGGGCCCCGCACGAAAGCCAGCAAAAGCCGCTCAAGCCTGGGAGCGCCAAGGCGCGGCTGGCGGATGCTCTGGGGGTGGACGAAAGACGCGCTGGGGAGGCAGTCCCTCCCGTTGGGGACCGCTTCGCTTCGCCCTAGACTGGGAAGCAGACTCTGCATGACTCGGCTGAATCTGCACAGGGCGGAAACCGACGCGCTGCAGTCGCCGGCGCCTACCACTACTCAGGCACGACGCGATCTCTCGCGCCACACGCCGTTGCCGACAAGGGCAGCGCAGGTGCATACTCACCGCTCCATGATCCTCGTCATCGATAATTACGATTCCTTCGTCTACAACCTCGTCCACTATGTCGAAGATTTCGGCGTGGCGACCGAGGTCGTGCGCAACGATGCTCTGAGCGCCGAACAGGCTTTGAAGAAGAAGCCGCGCGCCATCATCCTCTCTCCCGGTCCCTGCACGCCAGACGAAGCCGGCATCTGCCTTGCTCTTCTAGCCCAAGCGCCTGCGGATCTGCCGATCTTCGGGGTGTGCCTGGGTCATCAGGCCGTGGGACAGGCCTTTGGTGGCGCGGTCGTAGGCGCGAGAGCGATCATGCACGGCAAGGTGTCCAACATTGTCCATCGCTGCGGCGGGCTGTTTCGCGGCCTCCCCTCCCCGTTCAAAGCGACGCGATACCACTCGCTGGCGGTCAGCCGCGAGGAATTCCCGAACGCATTCAACATTGACGCGGAAACCGCTGACGGCGAGATCATGGGGCTATCGCACAAATTGCGCCCTCTCTACGGCGTGCAGTTCCATCCCGAGTCGATCGCTTCCGAACACGGGCACGCGATCATCGGCAATTTTCTCGCGGCGGCAGGGTTGAAGTGAGCGCGCTTGACTCCGATTTCGCCCGCATTCTCGACGGCGAGGCCACGCACGCCGAGACCATGGATTTTCTCGCGCGCTCGGTTGAACGCATGGGCGATCCAGGAGCGCTGGCAGCGGGTGCGCGCGCCATGCGTGAGCGCATGCTGCGCGTTAACGCGCCCGAAGACGCCATCGATGTCTGCGGCACTGGCGGGGACGGCGCTCATACGCTCAACATTTCCACCGCCGTCGGGTTCGTCGTCGCGGGCGCTGGCGTGCCGGTGGCCAAGCACGGCAACCGGGCCGCGAGTTCGAAGTCTGGCGCCGCCGATGTGCTGGAGGCGCTGGGCGTCAAGCTCACGGCGGACATCGCCGTCCTTGAACGCTGCCTGCGCGAAGCCGGCATCGCTTTCTTGTTCGCGCAAAACCACCATCCCGCGCTCCGCCACATCGCCGCCGCGCGGCGGGAGTTCGGTAAACGCACGATTTTCAACCTGCTTGGCCCGCTTGCCAATCCGGCTGACGTGAAGCGGCAGCTAGTGGGGGTTTTTGCGCGGGAGTTCGTCGAACCGGTTGCTCGCGCGCTCAATGCACTCGGTTGCGTTCGTGCGGAAGTAGTTCATGGCGCGGGCGGCCTCGATGAGCTTTCATTCGTCGCCGAAGGCCAGGACGCCGCCGCCTTGGTCGATAAAGGAGAGGTAGAGTTGCTCGACATCGACGCACGCAATGAGGCCAGGTATTACGGCGCGCCCTTGACCACGACGGACGCCCTGCGCGGCGGCCTTGCCCACGAAAACGCCGCAGCGCTCCGAGCGCTGTTGGAATCGAAGGCGATGGATAGTCCCTATGAGCACGCCGTTTTGCACAACGCCGCCGTGGCGTTGTTTGTCGCCGGCCGTGTTGATGACGGTCTCGATGGGTGGACCCTCGCGCTGAAGTCGCTGCGCGGCGGTGCCGCGGAGCAGGCGCTCGACTCCCTTATCGCGATCACGCAACCAGCGCCATGAGCGTCCTTGCAGATATCCTCGCTTACAAGCGCGAAGAAGTCGCCGCGCGCAAGGCAGCGCGGGCGTGGACGGAGCTTGAGCAGATGGCTCGCGCCCAAGATCCGGTCCGGGGATTCGCCGCCGCGCTGACAGCAAAGGCTGGCCGCCCCGCCTTGATCGCCGAGATCAAGAAGGCCTCTCCTTCGAAGGGCGTCATCCGAGCCGATTTCAATCCCGCCGCACTTGCACGCGCCTACGAGCAAGGCGGCGCTACATGCCTCTCGGTGCTGACGGATGCGCCGAGCTTTCAGGGACACGAGAGCCATCTCATCGCTGCTCGTGCGGCCTGCGCGTTGCCGGTTCTGCGCAAGGATTTCATGATCGACCCGTGGCAGATCGCCGAAAGCCGCGCGATTGGGGCGGATGCTGTGCTATTTATAATGGCTGCGATCGATGACGAATGCGCGCTCGACTTCCACGACGCCGCCGACGCTTTTGGCATGGATGCGCTAGTCGAGGTCCACGACGAAGCCGAACTCGAACGCGCGCTGATGCTCGATGCGCGCCTGATCGGGATCAACAATCGCTCGCTTGCGAACTTTCAAACCGACCTGGGTGTGACCGAACGACTGGCCTCGCGTGTCGCCGACGCGCGCCTATTGGTATCGGAATCGGGCATTGCCACACCCGCCGACATCGCCCGCCTCTCCCGCTCCGGCGCCCGCGCATTCCTAGTTGGCGAGAGCCTTATGCGCCAAGCCGACGTCGCCGCGGCAACGTCGGCGCTGCTAACGGGAGCGTAACAGGGTTGTGTTGACACGAGCCTGGGAACGGATATAGAACATCTCATCGTTCACCGTTTGGTCTGGGAGCTGGTTCGGTCATGCTGACAGCGAAACAAAAAGAACTGCTCCTCTACATCCATGAACGGATCAAGGAGACCGGCGTATCGCCATCCTTCGACGAAATGAAGGAAGCTCTCGATTTGGCGTCCAAGTCGGGCATCCACCGGCTCATTACCGCGCTTGAGGAGCGCGGGTTCCTGCGCCGGCTAGCGCACCGAGCGCGCGCGCTCGAAGTACTGAAAATGCCTGAATCGGCGGCCCCCGCTGCTCCGCCTCGCGGGCGCGGGTCGTTTCGGCCCTCGGTGGTCTCCGAAGGCCGGGTCGTGGCGAACGACGGGATCCCGATTCTTGGCAAGATCGCCGCCGGGGTGCCGATCGAGGCCATGCAAAACGAGATTGGCCGCATCGCGATATCGCCTGAGCTGGTAGGCGAGGGCGACCATTTCGCGCTCGAAGTGCGCGGCGATTCCATGATCGGCGCCGGTATTCTGGATGGCGACGTTGTGGTGCTGCGGCGGACCGAGAGCGCCGATTCCGGCGACATCGTTGTGGCGCTGATCGATGCGGAGGAAGCCACGCTGAAGCGGTTGCGCCGGCGCGGCAATTCTATCGCGCTTGAAGCCGCGAACCCAGCCTACGAGACCCGCATCTTCGGTCCCGACAGGGTCGCCATTCAAGGCAAGCTGGTGGCGATGGTGCGCCGCTATTCTTGATCCAGCGCGGGAGTGCGCGGTGTCCATGGCCGACGGGTTGCCGGATCGAGTGCGCGCGTTAGGCGTAGACCGTCTGGGGCTGCGTAAATGAAACCACCCCCCAGTCGCGCGAGGTTTGCGGCGTCGATAAGCGCTACGAGACGGCGTCTCTCGCGATGTTCGGGCGGTATAGACAGATGCGTCATGATGATCGCGCTATCTGCCGCCGAGCGATCGGCTAGCGCCGCAACCAGACCCGCCTCCGTCCGAACAAGCAGCGCCGTTTGCCCGTCCAAAGAGAGCGTGCACGCAGCCTCCGCGCACTGCTCCGGCGGAGGCAGGCGTTCGATCGTCAATGGCGCAATACCGAGCATCGCGCCTAGGCGCTCGCGCGCATAGGTCGAGCGGCCGCCGCGCGCGATCAGGCGCCATCCGTCGTGGCCCCGCACAAACACCGCACGCATCTCAGAATCGAATGCCGCGACCGGAGTCGGCGCGAGCAGGTAGAGCACGATGCTTGCGGCAAACAACCCCGCCCCGCCCCAGCGCAACCATCCGCGCCACAAGCAGGCCCACAACAACGCAATGACGCACAGCATGAAAGCCGCGTCCGGGGGACGCAGCAGCGCGCGCACAGCCTCCGGGCGTTCACCGAACACGCCCCCCACCGCCACCACCAAGTCCAGCGCGCTCGCCATCACTTCGAGCGCGGGATCGGCCAGCCCAAACGGCGCCAACACCGCCGCCGCACCAGCCGCAGGCGCAACCAGAAACGACATGATTGGCGCCACGATCAGATTGGCCGGCAGCGCGTAGAGCGAGAAGCGCTGAAAATGGTAGATCGCGAACGGATCGGTGGCGATCCCGGCGACAAATGAAATGAGCAACACCGCGCCGATGCCGCGCGTCGCCCAATTGAGGGCGCCAATGATTGGGCCTGGCGTAGGCAGCGCCGGTTCGTGCGGCGCTCGCTTCATCATCTCGAACAAGGCCACCAACGCCATGGTGGCCGCGAACGACATCTGAAATCCGGGCTCCAGCACGGATTCGGGAAAGATCAGCACGACCACGAGCGCCGCCAACGCCAGCCCGCGCATCGAGATAGCGGGTCGATCGAGTAGGATCGCCCCGAACGCAACGCACGCCATCACAAAGGCGCGCAACGCCGGCACGCTTCCTCCCGAGATCACCAAATAAAGCGCGAGCATGAGAAGAGCGCCGACCGCAGCGATCTTCTTCACCGGCCAACGCAGCGCGATCGGCCCCACCAGCGACAAGCTCCCCATCAACATCGCGAAAACCAAGCCGCCCACGACGCCCATGTGAATGCCGGAGACAGAGACCAAATGCCCCAAGCCAGAATCGCGCAACGAATCGTTTGTGGCGCCGTCGAGCGGCGCCCGGTCCCCGGTGACCAGCGCCGCGGCGAGCGCGCCGCCGCGCCCGGGTGCGGCCGCAACGATCTCGGCGGAGAGGTCCGCGCGGATCGCCGCCAGCAATAGGCGCCAGCGATCGAGCCAGAAATCGGGAGCGGGTAAATCGACGGGTCTGCAGCGCCCGTAGGCAAAGCCGGTCGCCCCTAATTGCTCGAAATAGGCCCTGCGCGCGAAATCATAGCCGCCAGGCGCGAGCGGACCCGAGGGCGGTCCGAGGATAGCGCGGCAGCGGGCCGCTCGACCAGGCGCCAGAACGCCCGCATCGGCGACAGAAACGCGGGCATAAACAGGCGGCGACGTAACGCCTTCGATGCGCCGCACCAGCAAGCGCAAACGCGGACCGTTCTCGCTGGGATCGTTGGCCATCACCCAGCCCTCGACAACTACTGGCGCATCGCCGCCTGCGAAGGACACTTGGGCCACCGTGGCTGTTCGTAGCTGCGCCGCCCCTGCTCCAAGCCCCGCAGCGGCAAACAGGGCGACGACCCCCGAAACAACGCGCTTCACAACGTAAGGCCAGGCATCAACGCTGGCGCTTGGCCAGGCTGCTAGCAGCCACGCCGTTACGCCTGCGCCTGCAAACGCCGTCGCGCCAAGCCAAGCCGGGGGCTCGCGCGGCCAGGAGAGCCACGCGGCCGCGCCTGCGATCAGCGCCGGGGCCAGCCACAATATCCAACGGTCGCTCTGCTGGGCGAGGATTTCGGAAAATCCAAGCCGCGTGCTACCACGCGCGCGCTTTGATGAAACTGCGCCCGCCCCCATGAGCGTCGTCACGCGCTTTGCTCCCTCGCCCACAGGCTACCTCCATATCGGGGGAGCGCGAACGGCTTTGTTCAACTGGCTGTTCGCGCGCCGCATGGGCGGCAAATACTTATTGCGGATCGAAGATACCGATCGCGCGCGTTCGACCCAAGAAGCGATTGACGCGATCTTGGAGGGCCTGACCTGGCTCGGCCTCGAACACGACGGCGAGGTCACCTATCAATTCGCCCGCGCCGCACGCCATCGTGAGGCCGCGGAACAGATGATCGCGCGCGGTACGGCGTTTCGCTGTTATGCCAGCCCGGAGGAAGTCGAAACGCTGCGCGCGGCGTCACACGCTGAGGGCCGCGCGCTGCGCTCGCCCTGGCGCGACGGAGGTGCTGCGCCCCATGCTCTCTTCACGGTGCGCCTGCGTGCGCCCGATAGCGGCGAAGTCTTGAATGAAGACCTGGTGCAGGGGGCGGTCCGCATCCAGGCGCGCGAGATTGACGATCTGGTGCTTCTGCGCGCGGACGGCAATCCGACCTACATGCTCTCGGTCGTCGTAGACGATCACGACATGGGCGTCACCCACGTCATCCGCGGCGACGATCACCTCACCAACGCCGCGCGGCAAATTCCGATCTTCCAGGCCATGGGCTGGGAGGCGCCCAAATTCGCGCACGTGCCGCTGATCCACGGCGAAGACGGCAAGAAACTGTCCAAGCGCCACGGTTCGCTAGCCGTGCACGAATGGCGTGATATGGGCTATCTGCCCGAAGCGATGAACGCCTACCTGATGCGCCTGGGCTGGAGCCCTGGCCACGACGACATCCTGAGCAAGGAGGAAGCGGTCGCTCAATTCGACTTGGCCCAGATCGGGCGCGGGCCGGCGCGGCTGGATTTTCCTAAGCTGGATTCCGTCAACGCGCATTTCCTGAAGGATGCCGACGACGCGCGAGTCGAACGCCTGATCTTGGATTTCATCGCCGCGCACCGCGATTGGAGCGTTCCGGATACGGCACGACCACGCGTCGCGGCTGCGGTTCCGGTGCTCAAGAAACGAGCAAAGACGCTCGCGGAATTGGCAGACGGCATGCATTTTCTGGCTGCAGTGCGTCCGTTGGTATTCTCGGAAGATGCACAAAAGCTGCTTACATCCGATATGATAGGGAGACTGGCGCGCTTATCGGCCCGCTTGGCGCAAGCGACATGGGAAAACGCCGAATTGGGCGCCCTCCTTAAGGCTTTCGCTACCGACGAGGGCGTTGGTATGGGCCAGATCGGCCCGCGCTTGCGTGCAGCGCTCACAGGCGGTGCGCCTGCGCCGGACCTGGGCCAGACTTTGGAATTGCTCGGGCGCGAAGAAGCGCTCGCGCGCTTGAAGGATCAGACGGGGTAGAGCCATGCACAGCAAGCTCACGAAAAAATCACCGGCCACGCTCATCTACAATAACCAGCAGATCGAATTGCCTGTTTACGGCGGCTCGGTCGGTCCCGACGTGATCGATATTCGCAAGCTCTACGGGCAGACCGGCGCGTTCACCTACGATCCGGGCTTTACTTCCACAGGCAGCTGCGAGAGCCAGATCACCTTCATTGATGGCGAAGAGGGTGTTTGCCTCTATCGCGGCTATTCGATCCTCGACCTCGCGGAGCAATCGACCTTCCTCGAAGTCTGCTACCTGCTCGCCAACGGCGAACTCCCGAACGAAACTGAATACCGGCGCTTTGTGAAGGACATCACCTATCACACCATGCTGCACGCGCAATTCGATCGCTTCTTCGAGGGCTTCCGCCGCGACGCGCACCCTATGGCGATCATGGTGGGCACGGTCGGCGCACTTTCAGCCTTCTATCACGATAGCACCGACATCGACGACGAAAAGCAACGCGTGATTGCCAGCCACCGGCTTATCGCGAAAATGCCGACTTTGGCGGCGCGCGCATTTAAGTACTCGATCGGCCAGCCCTTCGTTTCTCCGCGTAACGAACTCGACTACCCCTCGAATTTCCTGCGCATGTGTTTTGCAGTGCCGGCTGAAGAGTACAAGATTAATCCGGTGCTGGCGCGCGCGCTCGACGTATTTATGATTTTGCATGCCGACCATGAGCAGAACGCCTCGACTTCGACCGTGCGCCTTGCGGGCTCCTCAGGCGCCAATCCGTTTGCTTGCATCGCCTCCGGCATCGCATGTCTGTGGGGCCCGGCTCATGGCGGCGCCAACGAGGCCGCGCTCAAAATGCTGATGGACATCGGCAGACCGGAGAACATCCCCGACTTCATCGCCAGGGTGAAGCAGAAAGATTCCGACGTGCGGCTGATGGGCTTCGGCCACCGCGTCTATAAAAACTACGATCCCCGCGCCAAGGCGATGGAAAAGCTCTGCCACCAGGTGCTGAAGGAAGTGGGCGCTGAAGACAACCCGCTGCTCAAAGTGGCCATGGAATTGGAGAAAATCGCGCTCAACGACGAGTATTTCGTCTCGCGCAAACTTTATCCAAACATCGATTTCTACTCCGGCATAACACTGCGTGCGATGGGCTTCCCGACTTCGATGTTCACCGTGCTGTTCGCTGTGGCTCGCACCGTGGGTTGGATCGCGCAATGGACCGAGATGATGGAGGATTCCAGCCAAAAGATCGGCCGCCCACGTCAAGTCTATACCGGCGCGCCCAAGCGCGATTACGTACCGGTCGGGCGGCGGGGCTGACGCGGCGTACGCAAAGTTGGAAACGACAGAGGACCGACCTCGGCGCCGACGTCGCGCTTCGACAAGATCAGCGTGACACCATACTTCGTCAGCCTGAGCTCGTCGAAGGCCGTACACCGCCAGAAACGCTATGCTCGCTCTGCAGCACGCTCAGCACTGTTTCCGCCGCAATCTCCGCAGCCGCCCGGCCGCCGCGTCCCATCTGGGTGAGCGCCGCATTCTGGCGGCGAACCTGCTCCTCGCGGGCCGCGTTGTTATCTAACAGCCGCGCCGCTGCGGCCGCGACGTTTCCTGGAGTGAAGCGTGTCTGGATGAACTCGGGCGCCACCTCTGCATCTGCCGCGACGTTCATCAACGTCGCGTATTTCGACTTGAACAAAAACGCGCGCGCCGCGGCCCAGGTTATCCAGCCAAGCTTGTAGCCGATCACCAGGGGCGTCCCTTGCAGCGCCACTTCCGTCGTCACCGTACCTGAGGCGGCGAGCGCAAGGGTTGCGGCGGCGAATGCGTCCTCTTTTTCGCGCTCATCGACAATTATGGCGCACGGCGGCGCTTGCGCCAGCACTGCGTCCTTCACGCTCTGCGCGGCAACCACCATCAACCGCAAGCGCGGCCGCTCTCGTTGCAACGCTTCGGCCGCGCGCCACAGGGCGGGACCAACACGCCGAATTTCGCTTGTGCGGCTGCCGGGCAGCACTAACAGAACCTGGTCTTCGGCCGCAAAGCCAAGTCGTTGTCGCAGAGCCACGCCGTCGCCCGGCTTGAAACGCCCCAGCGCGGGGTGTCCGCACACTGTGCAAGGCAAGCCGAAGGGCCGATAGAATGGAACCTCGAAATCATGGATGCAAATGAGGTGATCGACGCTCGCCGCCAGCGTCTTCGCGCGGCCCGGCCGCGTCGCCCATACTTGCGGGCCTATATATTTCACCAACTTGACGTCTGGCATTGCGGCACGCACGCCTTGCGCTACACGCAGGGTGAAACCCCAGGAATCGATCAGCACCACGGCGTCCGGCTTCGCGTCAAGGATCGCTGCGACGCTCTCCGCCACTGCGCGTTTTACTCTGGAATACGCCAGCAGGCCATCGACGAAACCGACGATGGCGAGACCGGAAATGTCGGCGCGCGAGGTCAAGCCAGCTTCAGCCATAAGTGGGCCGCCGATGCCGGCGAGTTCTACGCCGCGATCGCGCGCACGTATCGCGCGCGCCAAATCGCCGCCCAGTGCATCGCCAGAAGATTCCGCTGCCACCAGGAAGATTCGCCTGGTCAAAGCTCGCCTACCTCTTGCACCGTGAAGCCGTATACGAATACGCCCGCTTCGTTCGCCGTCTCGACGATCTCGGCGCGGCGCACCGCAAGCGTCCCTCCCGCCTCCACCGCCACGCCAGCGAGCCCTGAAGCGGCGGCGGCAAGGATTGTTGCTTTGCCTATGGTTGGCAAATCGATGCGCCGCTCCTGAATCGGCTTGGGTCGTTTCACCAGAACCCCGCGGCGCGCGTCGGGCGCGCCACGCAGCGCCGCCGGCAATTGGCCTGCGCGCCGCACCATGGCGTCGGTTCCTTCTTGCGCTTCAACCGCAAGCACCAAGCCATCGCAAACCACCACGCCCTGGCCGATGTCGAAGGCCCCGACAGCATAGGCGACGCGTGCGCCTTTGACGATATCGGCCAGTTGCGTTGGGTCAGGCGCAAACACCCCCCATGCGCCTGGCGGCGCCAGCAATTCAGCCATGACCTCATCAGCGCCGATCACGCGAAAACCCGCCTTCTCGTGCTCGGCCATCACGGCGCGCAGTAGCGCGTCATCGCCCATGGGTGCGGCGGCGAGTAACGCGGGAACCATTGCAACGCCGACCTCATCGAGTTCAAGCAAACGCGGATCCTGGCGCGGGACTTTGCCTAACATCACGATGGCGTCGCATTGGGCTTCGCGCAGCGCCAGCATGCGCGCGCCCATCGCGCCGAGGCTGTGCGCGGCGCCTGGATGTGGTGACAAGGCCGGATCAGCCAACGGAGCAATGCTGGCGACGAAATAGTCCAGGCCCTCTGCCCTGCAATGCTCTGCAAGCACCACCGGCAGCTCGCCGCCGCCAGCGACGATCCCGAGCTTGCGCCAGAGCGCCATGGTCAGTCTCGCGGCATGCAAAGCGGACGCGCGGCGTCAGCGCGCACGAAATTGACGATCTCCATGACGTCGGGATTTTTCGCGTACAGTTCCGCGCAATCCTCGATCCGCTCCTGAAACGTGCCCTCTTCAGCAAAAAGCAAGCGATACGCTGCGCGCAGATCGTGGATCTGCTCACGCGTGAACCCACGTCGCTTCAGTCCCACAACATTGAGGCCGCCCAGATGTGCATGATTGCCAATGGCCGACCCGAACGGAATCAGGTCGGTGGTCATCAATGCTGAGGCGCCGACGAAGGCATGGTGCCCGACGCGGCCATGCTGGTGCACGCCTGAGAGTCCGCCAAGGAAAGCGAAATCGCCGACCTTCACATGCCCGCCTATGGTGGCGGTTTGGGCCATGATCACGTGATTGCCGACAGCGCAATCGTGGGCGACATGACAATTGCCCATGATCAGGCAATTGTCTCCAATCGTTGTCACTGCGCGCCCGCGTGCGGTGCCGCGATGTAGGGTGGCGTGTTCGCGGATAATGTTGTTGTCGCCGATCTCCAGCCGCGTGGGCTCGCCCTTGTGTGACAGATCCTGCGGCGTGCCGCCGAGGCCGGCGAACGGGAACACTGTGTTGTCATTCCCGATCGTGGTGTGCCGTTCGATGAAAACATGGGCGATGAGCCGTGTACGATCGCCGATCTTCACGTCTGGCCCGATCACGCAGCCAGGGCCGATCTCGACGTCAGCGCCAAATTCGGCGCTCTTATCGACTACCGCCATCGGGTGAATAATTGCGCTCATCGCTCACCGTCCGGGCGGTCTGCTTTCATAGCTGCGAATTCGCAATCGGTGGCGAGTTCGCCGCGAACCTCCACACGGCCCCTAAATTTGAAAATATTGCGGCGTTGGAAGAGCACTTCGACCGGCATCTCCATAACGTCACCGGGCACAACCGGGCGCTTGAAGCGGGCGCTCTCCACAGACATGAACAAGATCAGATGCTTGCTGATGTCGGCTTCCAGCGTTTTCGACATCAAGAGCGCGCCGGTCTGCGCCAGCGCTTCGATCTGCAGCACGCCTGGCATTACTGGCGCGCCGGGGAAATGCCCCGGGAAGAACGGCTCATTGATGGTGACGTTTTTAATCCCTCGGATCGATTTGTTGGGAATGTAGTCAATGGCGCGGTCGATCAGAAGGAACGGATAGCGATGCGGCAAGCGACGCAAAATTTCACCGATCTCGATGACATCGTCGCTGGTCCTTTGCTTGTCGGTCAAATCAGTTGCTTGCATTGCCACCCCCCGCAGCCTTGCGGCTAATCCACGCCGCTTCACGGAGCCATTTTCGCAGGGGCTTGGCTGGATACCCGCTCCAGACTTCGCCCGCGGGCACGTCTTGGAACACTGCGGCCCCTCCGGCAAGCGTCGCCCCTGCGCCGATCGTGCGATGGTCGCCAATGCCGACCCGCCCCCCCATGGTGACGCCGTCGCCGACAACGGTCGAACCGGATATTCCGGCGAAGGCGGCGATCAGCGAACCGCGCCCGATCGTGCAATTATGGGCCACGTGACAGAGATTATCGAGCTTGCAGTCCTCGCCCAGCACGGTGTCGTCGAAAACGCCTCGATCGATGGTGGAATTGGCGCCTATGGTGACGCGGTCCTGGACGATGACGCGCCCGAAGTGGGGAATATCGACCGGTCCGGAGGCGTCGCCGACGACGCCGAATCCCTGCTCGCCGATCACGGCGCCGGGTAGGATGATCACGTCGTCGCCGATCAACGCGAAGGCGATCGAGGCGCCGGCGCCAATACGCGTGCGTCGGCCAATTGCGACGCCTGGCCCGATCACAGCGTTCGGGCCGATCTCTGCGCCTGCGCCGATTTCCGCACCTGGACCGATCACGGCGCCGGGGCCGATCAGCGCGCCCTCTTCAAGCTTCGCGCTTGGATCCACACGCTCCAGGCCAAACTTCCGCGGCTGGGACAATTGAACCGCGATCTTAGCGAAGGTCAGCTTCGGCTTGTCCGATAGGATCAACGCCGCTGCATTCCCCGCCAAATGCGCGCTGGCGGGAGAGATTACACAGGCGCCGGGCGAAGCGCTGAGTGGCGGCGCATTCTTCTGCGCCTCGAAATAGCAGAGATCATCTGGCCCTGCCTGATCTGCAGCGGCGATTGACCGCACTAGATGCTCTGCGTCGCCGCCTATGTCGGCGCCCAGCGCCAGTGCTCGAACACGCAAAGGCCCGAGCATCTGGTAAAAACGCGTATCGATCATAGACGACATTTGGCGCCACGGGCGCCAAATGTCACTGGTTCAATGTTATTGCTGTGCTGGCTGCTGTGGCGCGCACTCAGCCACGGCATGGCGCGCGACGGTCGCTGTCCTGGTGGCCGGGTTTTGATCCAGTTGTTGGATCACGGTGTTGGTGATCTCCAGATCCGGCGAAGAACGGACGATCGAGCCGACGTCCAGAACAACACCAGCGCCACGCGATTCCATTACGGTTTGAATGATCGGCGAAGCGAGCCGATCGAAGTCACGCAACGCAATGGCTTGCGAGCACTCGAAATCGCCCTGCAAACCTTGTTGGCGCGCCTGAAACTGTTGCAGGCGTTGCGT
The DNA here is from genome assembly GCA_040080225.1 of Terricaulis sp. Classification (GTDB taxonomy): domain Bacteria; phylum Pseudomonadota; class Alphaproteobacteria; order Caulobacterales; family Aquidulcibacteraceae; genus Vitreimonas. The sequence continues at coordinate 39,838 of JBEBIU010000002.1, read as the reverse complement.
AAATTGCTGGAATTGCGGCGCTAAGCTTGAGCTATTTCGAATCTGCTCCGGCGACATGTTGCGCGAAGCTTGCGCCAGGCGCTGGCGCTCTTGCTCAAGGGAAGCACCCTCCGGCTGCAGCGCCTGCGCTTCTTGCGCCACCTGCTGACGTATCTGACCGAGCTTGGCGCCCATATCGCGTCCCAATGCCGACTCGGCCACGACGCGCTGATAATTCAACACCACAGTTCCGCCCTGAGCACGATTGCGCTGTGCGAACGCCTCTGCGCTGACGCCCATCGCCGCTACAGCCAAAGTCGCCGCAGCCACATACCCAAACAAACGCATGATCGTGATCTCCTTAGAAATTGGTTCGCGTCGAGAACCGGAATTCTTGCCGACGATCGAACTCCTCGAACTCGATCGGCCTTGCAAAATCAAACTGCACCGGCCCGAATGGCGAATCCCAGAACACCGACACCCCGGCCGCCACCCGCAAGCTCGGCTGATCCTCGACAATCAGGCTCTCGGCGCCCAAATTGATAGGCTGGCGACTGGAGGAATCCACCTGACCCAGTGTTCCGAAATCCACGAACAACGCGCTACCCAATGAAAACGACTCCGGCAGCGGCAACGGAACATCCAATTGAAGCGTTCCTATGGCATAGAGGTTGCCGCCCAACGCATCGCCGCGACGCACAATATCCCCGGACGTGTTATCGACCAGCAACTGACGTGGACCTATGCCGGCGACGTCAAAGCCGCGGAATGTGGAGCCGCCCTTGAAGAAGCGGTCGTTGACGCGCACATCGTCCCCGCCCCAGCCCATGATATAACCAGCCTCCATCCGGCCGGTGGCGCGGAAACCAAAAGGCAAGCCATAATAAACGCCGCCCTCAACTTCCGTACGCAAGAAATTCACCTCCCCGCCCAGACCCGCAATGTCCTGACGGAATTGAAGGTCGAAGCCCCGGGTCGCACGCGTCGGTTGGTTGCGGCCGTCCCAATTGACCGTGAAGCCAAGCAGCGAGGTAAGGAATGTTCCCTCCTGGTTGCACAACAAGGGACGGCTGGGGTTGAGCGGACTGCATTGATCAATTGGCGCTGTGTTGACGTTAGCGTCGTGATCAACGAGCAACTGGGCGATCGTGGTGTCGTCTTGCACCAGCGAGTAGGTGATGCCGAGGCTCGTGCGCTCCGATGTGGGAAATCCGATCCGAAGACCCCCGCCCGTCGATTGGTTTTCGAACGATGACTGCTCAAGAAAGTCCGTCCGCAAGGAATAGAGGTCTATCCCCGCCGAAATATCGCGTCCCATGAAACGCGGTTCGGTGAACCGCACATCGAGCTGCTGGCTGCGGCTGCTGGATGATGCGCGCAGCCGCAGGAACTGCCCTCGGCCGCGTAGATTGCGCTCAGTGATGGATGCGTCGAACAAGAAATTCTCGGTCGATGAATAACCGGCGGCAAAAGCTAACTCGCCAGTGGATTCCTCCTCAACCGTCACCGTAACCACAGAGCGATCCGGCTCCGAACCGTCAGTGTCCTCGACCTTAACGTCCTTGAAGAAACCCAGGGCCTGGATACGCTGCCGCGAACGATCAAGCAGGACACGATTGAAGGCGTCGCCTTCGTTCACCCGCAACTCGCGCCGGATAACTCTATCGAGAGTGCGGTTGTTACCGACCACATCGATGCGTTCGATGAAGACCCGAGGGCCTTCATTGACTTCAAACGTAATGTTGACGACACGGTTCTCGGCGTCGCGCTCAACTACTGGCGAAATATCGACATTGGCGTAGCCGACCGTGCCGGCCACATAGGTCATTGCGTCGATGGCGTCTTCAATCAACTCGCCGCGGAATACGTTGCCACGACGGATTGGCACGGCTGAAAGCAGCAACGCTTCCGGCAAGCGATTGAGCTGAGTTTGGATTCGCACTTCGCCGAATTCGTAACGAATGCCCTCATCGACGGTAAAGGTGATGAAAAAATCGTGCTGATCGGGCGTCAGTTCGGCAACCGCGGAGACGACGCGGAAATCGGCGTAACCGCGGTTGTTGTAGTACTTGCGCAACTGCTCGCGATCGTACTCCAGCCGGTCTGGATCATAATTGTCGTTGCTCTGGAAAAAATTCCACCAGCTGGATTCCCGGGTGACGATGGTGTCGCGGAGGCGTCGGTCGGAGAACACGCTATTGCCGATGAAATTAACGTCGCGAACGCCAGTTACTGGACCCTCATCGACCTCAAAAATTAAATCGACGCGGTTTTGGTCAAGCTCGCGGACCTGCGGGGTCACTTGCGCTGCAAACCGTCCCGCGCGGCGATACACTTCAATAATGCGCTGCACATCCGATTGCGCGCGCGCGGCCGTAAACACCGTACGTGGACGAGCTTGGACTTCGTCTTCGAGGTCTTTCTCGTCGAGCGTACGCATGCCCTCGAAGATCACGCGATTGATCACTGGGTTTTCGTTGACCGAAACCACGAGATCGGCGCCGCGTTGCTCAATCTGCACGTCCGAAAATAGGCCGGTGGCAAACAGGGTTTTGATCGACAAATCGACGCGCTCAGGGTCGAACATATCACCTGGGCGGACCTGCAGATACGAGGTGATCGTCGCCGGCTCGATGCGCTGATTGCCTTCGACCACAATACGTCTGATGGCGACGCCGGCGGGTTGCGCAGCCGGCGTAGTATTTTGCCTGCCGGTGTCCTGCGCATAGGCGTCGTCAGCCGCAGCGAGCAGTACGCCTGCCCCCGCACCAACCGTCGCGACGCAGCTTACCGCGCCGAGCACGACTTCTCGTAGAACTTGTCTCATCAAGCCCTCGACGCTCCGACGCTCCCCAGCGTCTGGTTTGTAAGACCCCATCCCGTCTCGAAAGACAAGGACGAGGCGCTGTTCATCGCGCGCCCGGGAACAGGCGCGTAATGTCATTCCATGTTGCGAACAGGAACAAGCTCGCCATTACGGCGAATCCTGCCCTGTACGCCCATTCTTGCGCGGTAGCAGGCAGCGGCCTACCCCCCCGCACTGCCTCGATCCCATAGAACAGCAAATGCCCGCCATCGAGAACCGGAATCGGCAGTAGATTAACAATCCCCACAGCCACCGACAGCATTCCCGCCCAACCGAGGAGCGCCAACGCCAAATTCCCGATTTGCGAACCCAAGTCGCCGCCGGAGGAATCTAGTGCGACCGTGGCCACCTGACCCGAAGCCTTGAATATGCCCAGTGGTCCGGCAATGTCGCTTCCCGAGTTCTTGCCGGTTAGGATCCCGCCGAGATAGGCGCCCGTCTGCGCCACGATCCCCCAGGCGGCCCCTACGCCATGATTGAGCGCCTCCGCCGGGCTCACGGGCGCGACCACGCGTTCGGCGTCATGAATGCCCAATTGAAGCCCCAGCGTCCAAACCGGTACGACAACGCCGTCCGGCCCTGGGCGTGAAGTCAAACGCGGCGCCACGCTGACCTCCCGCGCACCGCCCCCAGGATCCACTAGGCTGAGCACCATGGGGCGCCCGCCACTGGCCAATATACGCTCTTGAAAGCCCGCCCAGCCTTGTACCGGAGCACCATCCACCGTCGTTACGATTTCGCCGCGCCGCAATCCTGCGGCTGCCGCGGGCGTCTCCGCCACGACACCTCCGATGCGCGCGGGAACCCTGCTATAGTCAGTTACATCGCGGCCGGCTGCAAAGGCCACCAAAGCAAACGCCAACACCGCGAAGACGAAATTTGCCGCTGGGCCCGCGGCCACGGTGACGGCGCGTTTCCAGATCGGCATGGCGCGGAAATGCCCGCGCCGGCGCGCTTCCTCTACGCTCAGCGCTTGGTTTTCCTCAGATGATGGAAGCGTGCTCGACCCGTCCGAGTCATCGACCCACGACACGAACCCCCCTAGCGGTATCGCAGATATCTTCCATCGCGCGCCATGCTTGTCTGTCCAGCCGATCCACTCCGATCCGAGGCCAATAGAGAAACTTTTGACCCCGATGCCGCACCAGCGGCCCACCCGGAAGTGGCCGAACTCGTGCACGAACACGACAAGGCTCAACACCAGCACGAACGAGCCGACATAGAGCAAGGTGTTCTGCAAAAACTCCGGCATCCGCCGCTACCCTCCCGCGCATTGGATCTTTGCGCTCGCCAGTTCTTTATGCCTATTGGGCTTAGGCTGGCGCAAGCCCGTCCGCAATCTCTGCGGCCCGGCGACGCGCAGCCTGATCGAGCATCGCCACCTCAGCGAAAGATGAAGGCGATTTTGCGTTGCCGGCTGCGCCCGCCAAGACTTCTTCCACTACTCGGCAAATGTCGAGAAAGCGGATTCGCCCTGCGAGAAAGGCCTCGACGGCCACTTCGTTGGCTGCGTTCAGCGCGGTGGTGGCCCCAGCGCCCGCCTTTAGAGCAGCTCGGCACAGCCGTAGGGCCGGAAACTTCGCCTCATCAGGCGCCTCGAAGGTTAACGTTCCAAGCGCCGCCAAATCGAGCCGAGCGGCTGAAACATGGGCCCTGTCGGGCCAAGAGAGGGCGTAGCTGATCGGGACCCGCATGTCCGGCGCCGCTAGTTGGGCGAGCACCGAACCATCGGTATAGTGGACGAAACTATGCACCGTGCTCTCAGGGTGAACCACAATATCCACCTTTTGTTCTGGTATATCAAATAAATAGCACGCCTCGATCAGTTCCAGCCCCTTGTTCATCAGGGTAGCGCTGTCGATCGATATTTTGCGTCCCATGCTCCAGCGCGGATGGGCGCAGGCCTGATTTGGGGTCGCCTCCGTCATGGTCTCCTGGCTGGCGGATCGAAATGGCCCCCCAGAAGCCGTCAACGTAATCTTCTCCACCCGGTTCGGATGGGTGAGCACCTGAAAAATCGCGTTGTGCTCGCTATCGACCGGCAGCAGCGTGGCCCCGCCCGATTTGGCGGCTTCAAGAAACAAGGGGCCGGCGCAGACCAAGCATTCCTTGTTGGCGAGCGCCACCATCGCCCCGCGACGCACCGCCGCCAAAGTCGGCTGCAGCCCCGCGGCGCCGACGATCGCGGACATGACCCAGTCGGACGGACGCGCTGCAGCTTCCGCCAAAGACGTTGGGCCGGCGCCGATTTCCATGTCGAACTTCGCTAGCGCCTCGCGCGCCTGCCCCAGCAGCCTCTCATCGGCAACTGCCGCAAATCTGGGCCGGAGCACAGCGCACACTTCCGCCAACGCCGCAATGTTTGCACCCGCGGTCACCGCTTCGACCGGTATGTGTGCGCCGTTGCGGCGCAGCTCCAAGATGACGTCGATGGTCGAGCGTCCAACGGACCCCGTTACCCCGAGGATCGAAACCGTTCGCCCGTCAGCGCTCATTGGCCGACGCCAAAAAGCAACGCGGCTAGGCGTGGCCAAAATGCAAGCGCGGCTCCAGCCAACAAGGTAGCCGTCATCAGGCTGTCTATGCGATCAAGCACGCCGCCATGGCCGGGTATTAAACCGCTGGCGTCTTTCACACCGAAACGCCGCTTTAAGAAGGACTCGAATAAATCACCCATCAACCCGGTAAAGCCCACCAGTGCTCCAATGGCAAACCACACTCGCCGCATCTCTTCTCCATCGTGGAAGGTTGCGCCAATCGCATAACCGGCGAGCGCCGCAGCCAACGTGCCGAGCACAATACCGGACCATGTCTTGTTTGGCGAAAGTCCGCGCGCGATGCGCGGGCCTCCTATCGACTTGCCGCCGAAATAGGCGAAAATGTCCGCTGACCAGATCAAAGCGAATAGCACAAGAATCGTATCGCGTCCCTCAGGACCACGATCGCGCAACCATAGGAATATTGCTGGCGGCAACCCCACATAAAGGGCGCCGCAGGCTGATTCTAGAACGCCAGAAAAACTCTTCCGGCGACACGCGGAGGCGCCCGCACAAAGACCCATCCATGCAGTGGCAAGCCAAAGATACCCCCAGCTTGAGATCAGCACCGCGCCAAGCGATCCTGCAAGCGCAAAGGCGAACGCCTGGTCCAGTGATGAGGGCTCGCTCATGCGCGCCCATTCATAACTCATCGCCACCACCGCCGCGCCACAAGCTGCGGCAAGCCAGGGACCGCCAAACCACGCCGCGCTCGCGCCCAGACTTGCGAGCACCAAACCCGACACGATGCGGGCGCGAAGATCCGACCAATCGCGGCGATCGGCGCCATCTCCGGGCATCAGGCGCCGGATCCTCCATATCGGCGCTGGCGGCGCGCATAAATGGCGATCGCCTCCTCCAGCGCGGGGCGGTCGAAGTCGGGCCAGAGCACATCCAGGAAAACAAGTTCGGCGTAGGCCGACTGCCACAACATGAAATTGGAAAGCCGCGACTCGCCAGAGGTTCGCACCAACAAGTCCGGCGGCGGTAAATCGGCGGTGTCCAAGCGCGTCTCGAACATTTCTGGGTCAATGTCCTTTGGCGCCACGCTGCCGGCGAGAGTTTCCTCCGCCAGCCTGCGCGCTACGCGGGCGATCTCGTCCTGGCCGCCGTAATTGAAGGCGATTGTGAGGTTTAATTTGTCGTTGCGCGCGGTGCGCGATTCGGCATCCTCGATGATGCCGGCGATATCCTGCTGCAGACCTCGACGCTCGCCGATGACGCGAACGCGGACGCCTTCCTTTACGAGTTTGTCCAGGTCGCGCGCCACATAGAGGCGCAGCAGATCGAACAGCGCGTTCACCTCTTCGGCTGGCCGGCGCCAATTCTCGGTCGAGAACCCGAACACAGTGAGATAGCGCACGCCAAGATCACCTGCCGCCTCCACGGTTCGCCGCAGGGCCTCGACGCCTTCTGCGTGGCCAAACGTGCGCGGCCGCCCACGCTGCTTCGCCCAGCGACCATTACCGTCCATGATGATGGCGACGTGTCGAGGCGCGGGGGCGGGGGTCGAAGCCGTCATTGTGGATGGCGGGAGTAAGCAGTGAGCACAAGGCGCGACCGCCTCCTGCCAACTGCCGGCTACCTAAACCTGCATAATCTCCTCTTCCTTGTGGCGGAGCGCGTCGTCAATTTTCTTGATGTGGTCGTCGGTAGCCTTCTGCACCTCGCCGCCATGGCGTTTGTGCTCATCCTCGCTGATCGCATGCTCCTTCTCGAGTTTCTTGAGATGCTCCATGGCGTCGCGACGAATATTGCGCACGGCGATACGTTGCTGTTCAGAGTATTTGCCCGCCACTTTGGAAAGTTCGGTGCGGCGCTCACCGGTGAGGGGAGGAATTGGGATGCGCAAAGATTGCCCATCGATGATCGGATTGAGTCCAAGATTGGCCGCGCGGATCGCCTTGTCTACGGCGCCGACCACGGCCTTGTCCCACACTTGGACTGAGATCATGCGCGCTTCCGGCACGGTGACGCTGGCGACCTGATTGAGCGGAGACATCGCCCCGTAGGCCTCCACCGTGATGGGGTCGAGCAGTGCTGGCGAAGCACGCCCGGTACGCAGACCGGAGAATTCATGTGCAAGCGCTGTAAGCGCGCCGTCCATGCGTTTTTTGTAGTCTTCGAGATTGAAGGGCGCGGGCGCTGCCATGATTCAGTCCTCGTTGCTAGTTTAGTCGCGAATGGTGGTGCAAATGCCGCGACCGGCCAGCACATCGGCCAGGCCGCCGCGGGTGTGGATTGAGAACACCACAATGGGAATGCCGTTCTCGCGCATCAGGCTGATTGCGGATGCATCCATCACTTTAAGGTCGCGCGCGAGCACTTCGTGGTAGGAGAGCTTATCATAGCGCGTGGCGCTCGCGTCCTCCTTGGGATCGGCGCTGTAAACGCCATCGACTTGCGTGCCCTTTAGCAGCGCGTCGCAACCCATCTCGGCGGCCCGCAATGCGGCCGCCGTGTCGGTGGTGAAAAAGGGATTGCCGGTGCCGGCGGCGAAAATCACGATCCGGCCTTTCTCCATATGGCGCATCGCGCGGCGTCGGATGTAGGGCTCGCACACCGTGACCATCGGAATCGCCGACAGCACCCGCGCCTGACCGCCGACGGCTTCGATCGCGTTTTGCATGGCGAGCGCGTTCATTACAGTGGCCAGCATGCCCATGTAATCGGCGCTGGCGCGCTCCATTCCCTTGGCTGCGCCCTGCACGCCGCGGAAAATGTTGCCCCCGCCGATGACGAGGCACAATTCAGCGCCAGCCTTGACCGCCTCCACCACTTCTCCAGCGATTCGCTCGCAGACGCCCTGGTCGATGCCGTATTGGCCTTCGCCCATCAGCGCCTCGCCGGAAATCTTGAGCAGCGCACGTTTGTAGAGGCGCGCGGGGTGCGATTTGGGCAGGGGTTCGGCGAGACTCATGGGGCGCGATCCGTCCGGGCAAGCGGTTCGGATCTAGCATAACGCTACCGCCGCCGTCGGCGCAAAGGCTAACGGCGGCGGTCTTTTATTCGGGCGACGAAGCGTTCAGTCGTCCTTCTTGGTCATCGCAGCCACTTCGGCAGCGAAATCACCAGTCTTTTTCTCCACTCCCTCGCCGACGGCGAAGCGGACAAAGCCCGTCACCTTGAGCGGAGCGCCCGCAGCCTTTGCAGCATCCGCGACCGCAGCCTCGACGCTCTGGTCCGGGTTCAGGACGAACGCCTGCTTCAGCAAGACGGATTCTTCGAAGAACTTGCGCAAGCGTCCTTCGAGCATCTTATCCAGGACCTGCTGCGGCTTGCCCTGCGCCTTTGGGTCCTCCTTCAGCTGTTCCAGCAGGACCGCCTTTTCGCGCTCGACGCGGTCGGCCGGGATTTCCGCCTCGCTTAGCGCGAGGGGATTGGCCGAGGCGATGTGCATCGCGACCTTTTTGCCGAAGCTCTCGATCGTCGCCTTGTCGCCTGTCGATTCCAGCGCCACGAGCACGGCGATGCGGCCCAGATGATCGGCGCCATCGACCTTGGAGTGGACATAGGCCGCGATCGCGCCGTTGTTGACGTTGAGCTTGGCCGAGCGGCGGAGCGTTATGTTTTCGCCTATCGTCGAGATCAACTGTGTCACCGCGTCCGACACCTTCGCGCCCGCATGGGCGGCGTCCAGCAGCGCCTGGTGACCGTCGGTCTTGAGCGCGATTTTGGCGAAATCACCCGCCGCCTTCTGGAAGTCGCCATTGCGGGCGACGAAATCGGTCTCGGAATTAAGCTCGATCACCGCCCCCTGATCGACGCCCAGCGCGATCGCCACGATGCCCTCGGCGGCGGCGCGGTCGGCCTTGCGGGCAGCCTTCGACAGTCCCTTGGCGCGCAACCAATCGACAGCCGCCTCAAGATCGCCGTCAGTTTCCGCCAGCGCCTTCTTGCAATCCATCATGCCGACGCCGGTCTTCTCGCGCAGGTCCTTGACCAGCGCCGCGGTAATGTCCGCCATGTCTCGTACTCCTCGCTACTCCGAGCGCGCCCGACGCCTCTTCGACCGCGCTCTAACTTGGGTGTGCTCAGTAATTGGCGCCAGTGGGGCCGTCGATCGGGCTCTCCGCCGGGACATAAGGCGCGGGCTCACGCACGGCCGGTTCCACCGGGGGCCGCGCCGAAGCGCCAATATCGGCGCCACCGCGCACCTGACTTTCAGTCAAGCCGTCGAGCACCGCGTCAGCGACAAGATCGCAATAGAGCTGGATCGCTCGCGCGGCGTCGTCGTTGCCGGGGATCGGGAAGGTGATTTCGTCTGGATCGCAATTGGAATCGACCACTGCCACAACCGGGATGCCGAGCTTTCTGGCTTCCTTTATCGCAATCGCTTCCTTGTTGGTGTCGATCACGAACATCAGGTCAGGCACGCCCCCCATCAGGGCGATTCCGCCCAGAGAGCGGTCGAGCTTGTCGCGCTCGCGCGTCAGGTTGAGCACTTCCTTTTTGGTGAGGCCGACCGCGCCACCGGCGATAGTCTGCTCCAGCTCCCGCAAGCGGGCGATAGATTTCGAGACCGTCTGCCAATTTGTCATCGTACCGCCGAGCCAGCGGGAGTTCACGAAATACTGTGCGCAGCGTTGCGCCGCTCCCTTAATGTGCTCGGCCGCTTGACGCTTGGTGCCCACAAACAGCACGCGCCCGCCCTGGGCGGCGACCTCACGGACCTTCATCAGCGCCTGGTGCAGCAACGGCACCGTCTGAGACAGATCGAGGATGTGGATGTTGGACTTTTCGCCGAAGATGTAACGGTCCATCTTCGGGTTCCAGCGGTGGGTCTGGTGTCCGAAATGCGCGCCAGCTTCCAGGAGCTGGCGCATGTTGAAATCAGGCAGCGCCATTACGTTTTCCTTTTCCGGTTTGCCGCCGCGGGCGTGACTTAGGAATTATTTCCCAAGACCGGAAGGAGAAAACGGCCGCTTTCAGACCGCCCGCCCTACCCGCGTGCGAAGTAAGGCGCGGTGTATAAGGGCCGGGCTTCTGTGGCGCAACCTTTCAGCACCGGGATTTGCGTCCTTGCCCGCTAGCGAACGAGGGCCCACTTGGGTTGTCATCTCTCGTTGTCGAGGAAAGGGATCGCCGAGTGAAAAAAGTCGCCATCATTGGAGCGGGCAATATTGGACCGACGGTCACCGCATTTCTGGCCAACCCGGAAACCGGCGCACCCTACGAAATCCTGATCACGGACATAGATCCCAAAAAGCTTGAAACAATCGAGAAATGGAAGTCCGAAGTCGGCGCCGAAATCGCAGCTCGCGTTGCGACAAGAGTCCTGGATGCAGGGGATAATTCCGCCCTGAGCGCGACAATCACCGGCTCATACGCCGTGATCAGCGCCTTGCCATACAAGTACACGTTAGCTGTAGCGCAGGCGGCTCTGGCGGCTGACGTGCACTACCTTGATCCCACTGAGGATGTGGCGACCACCAAGGCTGTGCAACAATTGGCCGCGAAGGCGAACAAAGCCGTCATCCCGCAATGCGGTTTAGCGCCGGGGTTCATCGCGATTGTTGGCCACGACCTCTTCACGCGGTTCGACAGAGTCACCGACTTGCGCATGCGCGTCGGCGCCCTGCCCGAATTTCCTGCAAATGCGTTGGGGTACAATCTAACGTGGAGCACCGACGGCGTGATCCATGAATATTGCGCCCCCGGCGAGGCGATCGCCGACGGCAAGCTGCAGCCCACAACCTCGCTTGAGGAGTGTGAGACGATCGCGATCGACGGCGTGTCTTACGAAGCCTTCAACACCTCAGGCGGCTTGGGCACATTATGCGAGACGCTTGCGGGACGCGTCCGAAATATGAATTACCGCACGCTCCGTTACCCGGGCCACGCGGCGATCATGAAGGTGTTGCTAAACGACCTCCGCTTCCGCGACGAACAATACCAGGACGAGCTCGTTAAAATCTTCAATCGCGCGCTACCGCGGACAGAGCAAGACGTGGTCGTTATCTTCGTTACAGCGACGGGTGAAAGGGCGGGGCGGTTCGAGCAAGAGACTTATGTGAACAAAGTCCGACCAAGGCGAATCTCCGGCAAGCGATATACCGGCATCCAAATCACCACGGCAGCGGGCATCTGCGCCGTGCTCGATCTGCTTTCACACGGCAAGCTGAAGGACAAGGGCTTCGTCAAACAAGAGGACGTCAAGCTCTCGGACTTTGTCGACAATCGTTTCGGCCGCTACTACCTCGAGTGACAGAGCAGTGCGGCGACGACTTTAGAACAAATAGGGTGTGCGATGGCGTTTGAACTGAAATCGGTAAGACGCGACGCGCTGGCCGTTCTCGAGAAGCTGGGCGCAAGGCTGGACTTCACCGAGGATGGGGGCGTGATCGCGCGTTCGCCAATCACTGGCGAAACCATCGGACGCATGCGCGAGGCCTCCGTCGGCGAAGTTTCCAAAGCCATCGAAGCGGCGCATCGCGCTTTCCTTGAGTGGCGGTTGCTGCCAGCGCCGCGCCGTGGCGAGTTCGTCCGCCTCCTCGGAGAAGAATTGCGCACCGCTAAGGCCGACCTCGCGGAGCTCGTCACCATCGAGGCCGGCAAGATCAAGTCCGAAGCCTTAGGTGAAGTGCAGGAGATGATCGACATCTGCGACTTCGCCGTTGGCCTCTCGCGCCAATTGTATGGCCTCACGATCGCCACCGAACGCCAGAGCCATCGCATGATGGAGACCTGGCACCCGCTTGGCGTTGTCGGAATCATATCGGCGTTCAATTTCCCGGTTGCCGTGTGGGCGTGGAATGCAGCCCTTGCCCTTGTGTGCGGCGACAGTGTCGTATGGAAACCGTCGGAGAAAACACCGCTAACCGCGCTCGCCGTCGATGCAATCATGCAGCGCACGGCACGGCGGTTCGGCGCCGCTCCTGCAGGGCTCAGCCAAGTTATCATCGGCGGCCGTGGCGTCGGCGAAGCGTTGGTTGACCACCCTCACGTCCAGCTCGTATCCGCCACGGGATCCACCGAAATGGGCCGCAAGGTGGGCCAGAGGCTGGCAGCGCGCTTTGCCCGATCATTGTTAGAGCTCGGCGGCAACAACGCAGCCATCGTTGCGCCGACCGCCGACCAGAGCCTCGCCCTGCGCGGCGTCGCATTCGCCGCGATGGGCACCGCGGGCCAGCGCTGCACCACGTTGCGCCGCCTGTTCGTGCACGAGAGCATCTATGACCAATTCGTACCGCGGCTGAAAGCCGCTTACGGCTCGGTTCCGGTGGGCGATCCGCGGCAAGAAGGCGTTCTGGTCGGGCCGCTCATCGACGGCGGCGCCTATGAGAGCATGCAAATGGCCCTCGGCGAAGCACGGAGCGGCGTTATTGGCGGGGCGCGCGTGGAGACGCACGGCGCGCCGGACGCTTACTACGTGCGCCCAGCCTTGATCGAACTCGACAAACAGACCGATGTCGCTTTGCGCGAGACCTTCGCGCCGATCCTCTACGTGATGCGCTACAGCACGCTCGAAGAAGCAATTGATCTACAAAACGCCGCCAAGCACGGACTGTCGTCATCGATCTTCACGCTTGATGTGCGCGAAGCCGAGCGCTTCCTGGCCGCCAACGGCTCCGACTGCGGCATCGCCAACGTCAATATCGGGCCATCAGGTGCAGAGATCGGCGGGGCGTTCGGCGGCGAGAAGGAAACCGGCGGCGGCCGCGAATCTGGATCGGATTCGTGGAAAGCCTACATGCGACGCGCCACCAACACCGTGAATTTCGGTGCAGATTTGCCCCTCGCCCAGGGGGTCAAGTTCGAAGTTTGAGCGGGCCGACTTGGTCGGCTTAATTAGGCCGGTGCGCGGGACCTGAGATGCCGACTGCCGCGCGCAGGTCGCTGGCTTGCATCAATCGTCCATCGCGCATGACAGCGACCACGTTGCGTAGATCGCCGATGTCGCGGCTCGGATCGCCCTCAACCAGGAACAGCTCCGCGTTTCGCCCGACGCTGATCGCGCCCGACACATCGCCTGCGCCAAACTCACGCGCCGGGATGATGGTGGCTGTGGCGAGCGCTTCGGCGGGGGTCATTCCCGCTTGCACATAGAGTTCGAGCTCGCGCACCAGTTCCAGCCCCGTGCCATCGGTGCCAGCGACGATGGTGATGCCGCGGCGGTGCAATTCGCCGACGAGTGCGGTCATCGCCGCAAAGCTGCGGCGCATCTGGTCGCGAGAGATCTCCGGCGTCGGCGATAGGCCGCCGCCGCGAAAACCGCGTTCGACCTGCACCGGCATCGTTCCGGTGAACGGCGCGTAGGGTGCGGCCATCTCGCCGGAATCGGGCACGTAAAGCGGTTCGAACGTCGATAGCGTGGGATCGACGACGATGCGCCGCCGCTGCAATTCATCGAGATATGCGCTCATCGCCGGCGAACGCAGGTCGACGTCGGCGCCGTATCGGCCGGGCCCGTAAAACCGCGGCAGACCGTTATTGGTCTGGATGACGCTTTCCGGCATGGCCTGCATGATCACCCAATTGATGTGGGTGATCTCGTCATACCCGGCGCGCACGGCATCGAGCGTGCGCATGCCTTGGGGGATATGGCCGCTCACACGCAGACCGAGACGGTGCGCTTCCTGCGCCATCGGCCGAACCCATGCGGGGTTGAGCGAGCCATAGAGTTTTATACCAAAATAACCCTCTGCCTTGGCCCTGCGCACGGCTGCGACCGCTTCGGCGCGGTTGCGCACGATCACTGCAACCTGCGCGGAATTCGGCCCTTCCCCGTCGATTAGCATGGAAGGCACGATGCGCGTGCCCAAGATCTCGCCGCGCTCGATGCGCGCGCGTCGCGCCGGCGCCACGGCGGGATTATTGCCCGGATCGCGGACGCTCGTGATCCCTTGCGACAGAAGCAGGGGGCCGGTGTCGTCGCCGCCATAATGCTGGTGATTGTCCCAAAGTCCGGGAACGAGCGTACGCCCCGCGCCCTGGTAGACCACAGCTTGTGCTGGCGGCGGCGTCTCTCCCGCAGGCGCCACGCTTGCAATCCGACCGTTGTCGACGATGACAGTCATGTTATCGCGAAACATCTGCCTCTCGGAATCGTAGAGTCGCACGCCCTGGAACACGACAGGCATTGACAGCCGCGGCGCGATGCGCGCCGCTAGTTCCGCGCTTCGTGCAGAAAGCGCCGCGTCCTGCGCCTGGTTCAGCTGTTGCGCGACCCCTTCCCATCCCACTGGGATGTAACTCAAGAAACCCGCTGTTCCGAAGAAACGCTCACCCTCGTACCAAACCGTAAACGGCGAGAGCCCGACGCCGAGGATGGCGTAGGCGGTCAGCGTTTTTGTCTCGACGCCATTGGAAACGTCCAGCGTCGCCAACCTCTCTATGCGCGCTTGCCCAGAAGGCAAAAGCGCCATGGCGTGAGCAGGCGCGCGCATCAGGGCGTCTGTGAATCCGATGGTGGAGTCGAGCGTTCCACCGAAGGACGCGTAATACCCTGCACCAGCGCCGCCGCCATTATCGACTGGACTCCGGTACTCGAAACCTACGCTACTTCGCCGGAATAACTCAGCGGCGTCCCCGGCAGGGGTCGATCCGCGAACAATCTGGGAGATCAATCCGCCGTCGTCGCCGAAGCTCAGTTCCTGGTCGATGTCGGTCGCGAAGCCGCGGAGGAGGAGGTTTTCTCTGGAGTGGCGAACCCCATCGGGCGTGGCCCATCGATGGGAGCGGCCATGAATGGCGCTGGTCGAAGTAATCACCCATTCCTCAGCGCCGGCTGGGGGCTGCGCCAATTGCGCCGCCGGGACCTGAGCGGAAGCGCCTAGCGTAAACACCGCCAGCATTCCAACGAGCGATACCAGAAAACGATGCATGAGAACCTCCGGCGCGCATCGAGCACACCCCAACCGAGGGCTCAAGGCAAGTCGCTAATTCGCCATCGTCGATGAGCGCCGCCGATTTTGCGTTCAACGTGCGCGCGGCCGATAGCGATCGCGCAGGCGCGTTTGGCGCGAAATCATCGGCTGCTCGGCGCCATCGATGAACACGGCAATTGGCGCGCTCATCACTTCAAGCGGATCGCCGTCCCAGATCACCACGTCAGCGAGGTAGCCACGCTCAAGCTGGCCCAATTGATCGCCGACGCCGAAGATTTCCGCCGGTCCGCGTGTCACCGCGGCGATTGCGTCAGCCCAATCGAGCCCGTTCGCGACGGCGTTTCCCGCAAGCTGCAAGGCGAGGCGAGCCTGATGCGCATCCACCGAACCCGATTGCGGCGCGATAGCGATACGTACACCCGCGTGTTGTAGTAACACCGCGTTGTCAAGCCGCGCCGAAAGCCGCTCGAAACGATCCGGCAAATTCGAGAGCGGATCGAGGATGACTGCAATCTGCGCTCGCGCCAGCTCATCGGCCACCTGCCAGGCCTCGGCCCCACCGTGGATCGCGAACCGCAAGTTCGGGTTGGAGCGCTTGAACGCGATGAGGCGGCGAATATCTGCCGCGCTCTCCACATGCACCAGGAACAAACCTTGCCCGCGCGCGAATGGGGCCAGCGCTTCGGCGTCGAGTTCATTCAGCACAGCCCCGCCCTGACCTGAACGATAGCGGCCCGGATATTCGCGCGCGTCGCGCAACGCCGCTTCGAACGCCGGCCACAGCGAAGCGCGCGACGACCCGGTGCGCGTCGCACCGGCTTCACCCAACTCGACCACCATGAAAGCGGTTACACGGAACACGCTGTCGGGACGCCCGCCGAGCGCCACCAGGGCGCCGCGGCCTCCAAACATTGAGTGGGTTTCCGAGGGCGCGATTGCGGCGCGGGTGACGCCTTCCATTCGCGTCACCGCCACCGCCGTTACGCCTGGATCGAAAGCCCGTCCAGCGTCGGCGGCGGCAGCGATCAAATCGCCCTCGACATCGGCGTCGTTGGGGGCGCCCGATCCTGAAATCTCACTGAGGCCGATCTCGCTCATGGCGGCGAAAGCGCCGGGGGTGACGTAGCGGCCTTGCGCTTCGATAATGCGCGCGCCGCGAGGCGCGGAGATCTCAGCGCCCACGGCGGCGATGCGCCCATCGACAATCAGAACGTCGCCGTTCTCGATGATCCCGGCCGCGCTGTTGGTGACGACGCGCCCGTTCTGGACCAGCACGGTCTCCGCCGCGGCCGGCGCGGCGACTACGAGCAGTGCGGCGGTAAGAATTGAAACTCTCATTGCCCGCGCTCCCTATAGGTCTGCCCTAACTCAAAATCGGAATAGGGTTCGTGCGCCTCGCCGCGCCGATAAATCAGCGCGCCATCCATGTAGACCTGCTCGGCCACCGCATAACTCGACAGCGGGTCTGCCGACCAGATCACCACGTCCGCACGGCGTCCGGGTTGCAAGGATCCGGTCTCCTCCTCTATCCCCAAAGCGCGCGCTGGATTGCGCGAGAGCCAAGTCCAGGCTTCGGCGCGTGTGATGTTCACTCCCGCGCGGCGCCCGTCGGAAAGCGCCTTTGCCGCTTCCTGGTTCAAACGCTGCACACCGACCTCGCTGTCGGAATGGACAATGGCGCAAGCGCCGCCAGCATGCACGAATGGAATGTTCTCGCGGATTCCATCATAGGCCTCGATTTTGAAGCCCCACCAATCGGCCCACATCGCCGAGCAAATATTCTCGCGCGCGAGCAGATCGGGGATCTTGTAACTCTCCACGGCGTGGTGGAAGGCAGCGATGTGAAAGCCGAATTCGTGGGAAATTTCGATGGCGTTGGCCATCTCGTCGGCGCGGTAGCAATGCCATTGCAGCAAGATTTCGCCGTTGAGCACGCCGGCCAGCGTTTCCAGTTCCAAGTCGCGATCTGGCGGATCGCCCTCGCCGCTCTCGCGCTGGGCCTGGACGCGGCGATTGTACTCCGCCGCGCGTGCAAAGGCGGCGCGATAGCCGGCCATGTTGCCCATGCCGGTTGATGGCGCCGAATTGCGCTCGCCATACACGCGCGCGGGGTTCTCCCCGCACGCCATTTTCAAGCTTTGACGCGCGCCCGGAAATTTCATCTCCTGCACCGTCCGTGCGCCAAGCACCGGGCGCAGGGTCACGCCGCGTCCGCCGAACAAATTCGCCGATCCCGGGAGGATGTGCAGCGTCGTGATTCCACCAGCGACCGCGCGGCCGAACCCTGGATCCTGCGGCCACACCGAGTGCTCGGCCCAAACCTCGGCCGTGTTGGGATCGGTAGCCTCGTTGCCATCAGAGGTCGCGTCGATGCTGGGCGAGGGATAGACCCCGAGGTGTGAGTGCACGTCGATGATGCCGGGGGTGACAAATTTGCCGGCGCCATCGACAATGGCGGCGCCTTCGGGCACTGCGATTGCTTGGCCGACAGACACGATCCGGCCGTCGCGGATCAGAACATCGGCATTGGCCAATTCGCCGCCGAGGCCGTCTAAGATAGTCGCGCCGTGGATCAGGGTCGGCGCTGAAGCGCGCGGCGCATAGGTGGAGGCATAAGCGGCCCGCGCAGCCGCTTCGTTTGTATCCTCGGCGACGACGCTGGCGCAGCTGGACGCACCCAAAGTCGCCATCAGCGCCAAAACACTCATGAGATGCGATCGCATGGAAATCCCCTCGCTTCCTGCATCTGAACGGCCCTGGGCGAGCCAGACAAGCCCATGCACGCGTTTCGGGAGAATTGTGCGACGAGGCCGCCGGTCAGGTCACTCGTTCGACGCCCCGAGCCGCCTTGAGCGCCGCACGCGCCGCCGGGCTTGCCGCCACCATGGTCTTGGTTGTCAGCTCAATTTCGCGCCCGTCATGGAGTCGCAGCACCAAGCGCAGAGGGCGCGCCTCGCCTGCTTGTGGCTTCGGCAGCGCACCCATGGTCTGCGCCAGCAAAGCAATGGGCGCGCCCTCCTTCAGGACCACACGCAAGTCCTCGGTGGTGCGTGCCTCCACCGCCTCGATGGACTCGAACGCGTCCGCCGACATGCGCAGATCGCCATCGCGATAGCGCACGCGGCAGCGGAAAGCATACCCTTTGCCGACCTGCACACTCTCACGCACATGCGCCACGCCTTCTGGCATCACCGCCGGCTCGAAATCGCCCGTCGGGTCTGACATAGCCACATATGCGAACGTGTCACCAGACGGCCCGATACGGTATTGGATGCGTCGTACAACGCCCGCCATCAGGTAAGCACGCGGCTCGGTTTCGCCCTCTTCCTGAATGTCGGAGATGGTCGAGTACCGTTCGCCAGAATCGGAGAAGAAGTCCGACAACGGGTGTCCGGACAGATAGAAGCCCACGCTCTCACGCTCTGCATCAAGGCGATCTTGCGAGGACCACGCCGGCGCCTTCGGAAAACTGGGACGCGCGCTCGGCTCCTCAGCGCCAAACAAGCTTGCCTGCGAACTTGCGCGCTCCTCGGCTGCACGTTGCGCGTAAGCGGCGATTGTCTCGCAGGCGGCAAACGCGCGCGCGCGATCGGGTTCTAGCGCATCAAACGTACCGGCCTTGGCGAGATTTTCTAGCTGACGGCGGTTGATCGCCTTGGGGTCGAGACGCTCGGCAAAGTCATAGAGGGCTTTGAAAGCCCCGTTTTGTGCACGCTCGGCGACAACCGCGCCCATTGCCCCGAGGCCCACATTGCGCACCGCGCCCAGGGCGTAGCGCACGGCCAAGCCGCTCTCCGTCGTCTCCACTTCGAAGTCTGCATGCGAGGAATTGATGTCGGGCGGCAACACCGTAACGCCGACGCGACGCGCATCCTGATGGAAACTCGCGAGCTTGTCGGAATTGGAGAGGTCGAGGCTCATCGATGCGGCGATGAAGTCCACCGGATAATGCGCCTTGAGATAGGCAGTGTGATAGGCAATTACAGCATAGGCTGCGGCGTGCGATTTGTTAAAGCCGTAGCCTGCGAATTCCTCCACCAAATCGAAAATGTGGGCCGCCAGCCCTTCGCTCACGCCACGCTCCTTAGCACCGTCGATGAAGCGCGACTTTTGCTTTGCCATCTCCGCGGGCTGCTTCTTGCCCATAGCGCGGCGCAACAGATCGGCTTCGCCCAACGAGTAACCGGAAAGCACCTGGGCGATTTGCATCACCTGTTCCTGGTAGACGATGACGCCGTAAGTCTCCTCGAGGATCGGCTTGAGCATCGCGTGGAGGTAGTCCGCTTGCTCACGCCCGTGCTTCACATTGGCGAAGCGATCGATATTTTTCATCGGACCCGGTCGATAGAGCGAGATCAGTGCGATCACATCTTCCAGGCACGTCGGCTTCACCTTCCGAAGCGTGTCGCGCATGCCCTGGCCTTCGAGCTGGAAGACGCCGAAGGTGAGGCCCGATTGCATGAGTGCGTAGGTCCCGGCATCGTCGAATTCGAGTTTATTGATATCGAGTTCGACGCCGCGTTGCTTCATGGATTTGAGGGCGCGATCGATAACCGTTAGCGTCTTCAAACCGAGAAAATCGAATTTCACCAGGCCGGCGGCCTCGACCCATTTCATGTTGAATTGCGTAGCCGGCAGATAGGCGCGCGGATCGCGATAGAGCGCCACCAGCTCAATCAACGGCCGATCGCCGATCACCACGCCGGCCGCGTGGGTCGAGGCGTTGCGGTAGAGCCCCTCCAATTGCAGCGCCGTATCGATCAATGCACGCACTTCCGGTTCCTTGCGCGCATCTTTTAAGCGCTGCTCAACCTCAACCGCCTCCGCCAGCGTCACCGGATTCGCTGGATTTGCAGGCACCAATTTGGCGAGCTTATCGACTTGGCCGAACGGTAATTGCATTACCCGCCCGACATCGCGCAGAACCGCGCGCGCCTGCAACGTGCCGAATGTGATGATGTGCGCGACACGGTCTTCGCCGTATTTGTTCTTCACATAATCGATGACTTCGCCGCGACGTTCTTGGCAGAAATCGATGTCGAAGTCCGGCATCGACACGCGCTCGGGATTGAGGAAGCGCTCGAACAACAGCCCCCAGCGCAGCGGGTCCAAATCGGTGATGGTGAGCGCCCAGGCAACCACCGAACCCGCGCCCGATCCGCGCCCGGGCCCCACCGGAATGTTCTGCGCCTTGGCCCATTTTATGAAGTCCGCGACGATCAGAAAGTAACCGGGAAACTGCATCTGAGCGATAACGCCGAGTTCGTATTCGAGGCGTTTCCAGTACTCCTCCTCCGCCGCCGCGCGGCGCTCGCCCAGCGCCTTCAACCGCCCCTTCAGGCCCGCTTCAGCCTGCGCCTTCAACTCCGCAGGCTCGTCGCGGCCTCGTTTGGTGTCGAAGCGCGGCAGGATCGGTTTGCGCTTCTCCACGCGCACGTAGCATCTGCGCGCGACCTCGCTGGTGTTTGCGATCGCCTCTGGGAGATCGACGAACAGCGCGCTCATCTCGGCTGATGTCTTGAAATAATGATCGGGCGTCACGCGCGGGCGATCTTCTTCGCCCAGGTAGGATGAAGTTGCGATGCACATAAGCGCATCGTGAGCGGCATGGTCGCTGCGTTTGGCGAAGCGGATGTCGTTGGATGCCACCAGCGGGAGCCCCAGTGCGTACGCGAAATCGACCAGCGCGCCCTCGTTTTCGGCTTCTGCCCTTTCGCCGTGCCGCTGCAACTCCACATAAAGCCGGCGTCGAAAAGCGCTGGACAATTGCTTGAGTAGCGCTTCAGCGGACTCGTGTTTGCCCGCTGTTATGAGGTTGGCGACGGCGCCGCCGCCGCCGCCGGTGAGCGCGATCAAGCCGTCCGAGAACTCAAAGATCCGCGGGAGAAGCACGTGCGGATCGCCATGCGCGGCGCCGTCGAGGTAAGCGGCCGAAGAGAGCCGCATCAGGTTGGCGTAACCCTCGCCATTCTGTGCGAACAAAGCGAGCGCACCGGAGACACCGCCCTCGCCGCGCACGTCAAGCGTCAGTCCCACGATCGGCTGCAGGCCGGCTTCCACCGCCGCTTCCGAAAACTCAAGCGCGCCAAAAAGGTTGTTCGAGTCCGCCAAGCCCAGCGCAGGCATGTCGAGCGTGGCTGCAAGCTTCACCAAGTCCTTCACCTGCACCGCGCTCTGCAGCAGCGAATAGGCCGAGCGGGCGCGCAGGTGGATGAAGGCCTGGGTCATTTGCGATTCTCGGGCAGATTATGGACCGCCGGCGTCCCCGACAGCAATCTCTACCACGACAACAACGTTGAGGTGCTTTTCGCCTACCGATGCCGGCGAGGACGCCGGCGGTCCACAATGCTAACTCCGGCGCACCAATTTGCCGTGGTCGAGCGCCATGACGCGATCCATGTATTTGGTGAGTTCGAAATTGTGGGTGGCGATCAACGCCGCCGCGCCTTCTTTTCGCACCAAATCGGACAACACGCCGAATACGGTCGTGGAGGTGTCAGGGTCAAGATTGCCGGTGGGTTCGTCTGCCAGGATCAGAATGGGCTTGTTGATCATGGCGCGCGCGATCGCCACGCGCTGCTGCTCGCCACCGGAGAGCTGCGCCGGTTGGTGCCGAATACGATCGCCTAGTCCCATGATTCCGAGCAATCGTTCGGCTTCCGCGTAGGCCTCTTTGCGCTTGCGTCCTGCAATCAGCGCCGGCAACGCGACGTTGAGCAGCGCGTCGAACTCAGCCAGGAGATGATGAAACTGGTACACAAAGCCGATGCGATTGCGTCGCAGCGCGGTGCGACCCTCGTCGCCAAGCGACCAGACGGGCGCGCCATCGATGTAGACTTCGCCCGCATTGGGTCGCTCCAGCAGACCGGCCGCGTGCAAAAGCGACGACTTGCCCGAGCCCGAGGGGCCTACCAAGCCAACGATCTCCCCCGGCATAATCTGAAGATCGACGCCGGCAAGCACGGCAAGCTCGCCTGCACCGGACTTGTAGCGCCGCTCCAATCCCGCAATAGAAAGCACCGGCGCGCTATTCATAACGCAACGCCTCCACGGGGTCGAAACGCGAAGCCCACCAGGCGGTGGCCAGCGTAGAAGCGAACGTCACGATCACCGTAAACATTGAGATCAGCGCCACTTCGCTCCATTCCACCCTCGCGGGGAGCGTCTCGAGAGAATAGACGGTGCCTGGAAAAGGATCGAACCCGGTGAGGTTCTCGATTGCGTTCTGGATCGGGCCAATGTTCAGGCAGAACCCAATTCCGAGAAGCAAGCCGAGCGACAACCCGATCACGCCAAGGCTGGCGCTCGACATGAAAAACACGCGCTGAATGGCCCCTTTGGTGGCCCCCATCGTTCGCAAAATCGCTATGTCGCGGCTTTTGTTCTTCACCAGCATGATCAAGCCGGTGACGATGTTCAGCGCCGCAATCGCCACCAGAATCATCAAGATAAGCCGCATCACGTTGCGCTCAACAACGAGCGCATCCGCCAAACCCTGGCTCCGCGCGCGCCAATCGTAGATAGAATAACGTTCCCCTAGGCGATCATAAAGCGCCAGGACAGTCGCGTTGGAGCGATCTGGGTTCGTAATCCGCACCTCCAATTCATCGGCGCCGTCGCCGCGATTGAACAGGATTTGCGCCTGTTCGAGCGGCATATAGATGAACACGCTGTCGAACTGAGCCATCCCGACACTGAACACGCCGCCCACCACGAACGATTTTCGCCGCGGGGTTTGGCCGAATGGCGTCATCGCCGGCTGCGGCGCCACGATCGTCACCACCATGCCGGTGGTCACGCCGAGGGAAGCGGCCAGCCGGTCCCCGATCAGAATCGTCGGCGCATCAATGCCCTCAAACTCCGAGAGGCCCCCGCTGCGGATATTGTCGTGAACGATCGGGAGCGCCTCAATGTCCGCGCGGGTCAAACCGCGAACCAATACGCCGGCGGCGCGTCCGTCGGCCGTCGCCAACGCCTGAGCGTTGATAATAGGCGTCACTCTAGTCACGCTAGGCACGCCCCGCGCGCGATCCGCCAGCAGGTCGATCTGCTCGCGCGGCATGGCTTGCACATCGACAAAAACGTGGCCGTCAACGCCCAGGATGCGCGAGAGCAGCGTCTCGCGGAAACCATTCATCACCGACATGGTGATGATCAGGGCCATAACCGCGAGCGCGATCGCCACCACGGAAATCACCGAAATCAGCGCGACGCCGCCGTGCTGACGCTTGGCGCGCAAATAACGGCCCGCGAGCATACGCTCGAATAAGCCGAAAGGCTGGGAACGGGAATTCATGTCAACGCCATTTCTTGGCCCGCCGGCGTCCCCGCCGGCGCCGATGTTTGCAAACTCTCTGGCTGGTGCCGGTTCGAACCTACGCCGGCCAGGACGCCGGCGGTCCAAGCGTTCTTGACGGTCCGCATCAATATGCTCTCGCGATCAAAATTTCTTCCACCGCAGGCGCGCCGGTGAAGATGCATTTGCCGAGCGAAGCCGGTTGCGCGAGCGGGGCGTTGCGGATGGTGAGCTTCAGCGCCTTGAGCCGGTCGCCGACCTGCTCCAGCGCCGCCCCCGAGGGCTTCGCCCATTGCACCCGCGCCCAGCCTTTGAAATCCGCATCTTCCCCTTCGCCGTAATAAGCGGCGACGTCCTCGAACGTCATGAAATCGGCCCGAATGGCCCCACCCATCCGCGCCTTGGCTTCGTGAAACAACGTACGTTGCATTTGCTCAAGCATCATCGGCGCTTGGCCAACGAATTCCGCACGCGCGAGCGTGTTGGTCTTGATCTTGTCGCTTTCACGCAGAGCGTTGCGCACCAAATAGCTCACCTGCCCGCCTGCGGCGTCACGCGGCCCGATCTCGCAGATGAGCGGTGCGCCGCGACGCACCCAGTCCCAGCGTTTGTCGGCGGGGCGCGCATCCTTCAGGTCCACGAAAGCGCGCACGGGCGCGCCGAGAGCGCTGAACGACCCGAGCTCCGCGCAGAGTGATGCGCAATATTCCAACAGCTGGGCGTCCTCCAGCTTGCCTCGCAGCATGGGCACGATGACAATTTGCCGCGGCGCAATCGTCGGCGGCGTGCGCAGGCCGTCGTCGTCGCCGTGGGTCATGATCACGCCGCCGATCAGGCGCGTGGAAACTCCCCACGACGTTGTGTGTGCGAGCCTCTGGCCGCCTTCCTTGTCCTGGTAGCGGATGTTCTGGGCTTCGGCGAAATGGGTGCCCAGATAGTGCGAGGTGCCCGCCTGCAGCGCCTTGCCATCCTGCATCATCGCTTCGATCGAATAGGTCCGCTCAGCGCCTGGGAAGCGCTCATTCTCCGGTTTTTCGCCGGCGATCACAGGCATGGCCAGAAAGTCCTCGGCAACGCTGCGATAGATTTCGAGCGCAAGCATGGTTTCAGCCATCGCATCGGCTTCGTCGGCATGAGCGGTGTGGCCTTCCTGCCAAAGAAACTCCGCCGTGCGCAGGAACATGCGCGTGCGCATCTCCCAGCGCATAACGTTGGCCCATTGGTTTAGCTTTAGCGGCAGGTCGCGGTACGATTTTATCCAGCGGCTGAAGGCGTCGCCTATTATGGTCTCCGAGGTCGGGCGGATGATCAGCGGCTCCGCAAGCTCAGCGTCGGGGTCGGGCCCCATCACGCCGTCGATGGACTTCAGCCGATGGTGCGTGACCACCGCCATCTCCTTGGCGAAGCCCTCGACGTGCTCGGCCTCCTTGGCGATGAAGCTCATCGGGATGAGCAGCGGGAAATAATAATTCTCGTGCCCGCTGGCCTTGATGCGCGCATCGAGCTCGCCCTGCAGTCGCTCCCAAATTCCCATGCCCCACGGCTTGATAATCATGCAGCCGCGGGTAGGCGACAATTCCGCGAGATCGGCCTCGCGAACCACCGCCTGATACCATTCGGGAAAATCCTCGGCGCGCGTGACCTTGAGCGCATGCATGAGCGAAAACGTCCTTTCTGTGCGGTTGGCCTTCTGCACGTTGGATAGAGTAAGCCGCCACGGCGGGCAACGCGCCCGGCTCAGCCGCGCATGCGGAAAATGTCGATCGAAATTGCCCATGCGACCCCCAGCCACAGAACAGCCGCAATGCCGGTCGCGATCAATGCCTTCAGCCTGAGCTTGGGAACCCGAGGCGCGCCGCGTTCCACCCCGGGGGCGGCCAGCTCATCAGCCTCATGCAGGCTCTGGGCGCCCATGGGCAGCACCAGGAAGAACGAAAGCCACCACAGGATGAAATATATGGCGCCGCCCATAATCGGGTTCATGGATGAGCGCCTTTGGGCGTTTCCATCAGCTCGACCAGCACGCCGTTGGAATTCTTTGGGTGGACGAAGATGATTGGCGTTCCATGAGCGCCAATACGCGGCTCGTTCAACACCGTAGCGCCCTTGCGTACCATTTCGTCACGGGCGGCGTAGATGTCGACGACTTCGAAACACACATGATGCTGACCGCCTTTCGGATTGCGCTCCAGGAACTTCGTGATCGGCGAATTCTCGCCTAGGGGTTCAATCAGCTCGATCTGGCTATTGGGTAGATTGACGAAAGCGAAGCGCACGCCTTGCGCCGGCAACTCGCGGGTCTCAGTGATCGCACGCTCGCCCACGCCGTAGAGATCGCGATAGGTCGCCTTCGCCGCCTCGATCGAGGGCACGGCGATCCCGACATGATTGAGCCTGCCGATCATAGGCGTTTCCTTTCTGGGGCAGCCTAAACTCGCAGCACGCTGACGTCGACCAACGGGCGCTTGCCCCAAAGCCGCTCCGCCGCCTTGCGCACCCCCCGCACGATCGCCGCCTCCACCGCCTCGTCGCTCTGGCGTTCCTCCAACCCCAGGCGTCCAAATGCGGCCTCGGCGGCGCCCGCGAGTTCTTCCAAAGCGCCTTCCAGGCGATCTTCATCCGTCATGGAAAGACCGCGCAGTGAGACGTTGGGGCCTGCTACGACCGTGCTTTTCTTGTCGCCGATCGCGAGCGAGACATTGATCGCGCCCTCCGCGCCCAAACGCTTGCGATCGCGCAAGGCGTCGTCCTCGGCCTCGATCATCACGCCGCCATCGACGTACAATCGTCCGGAGGGCACCTCATCGATCAAAACCGCCGGTCCCGGCGCCAGTCGGATCAAATCGCCGTTGTTGGGAGCGATGGCCTCCGCCACCTGGAGTTCCTTGGCGAGCTTGACGTGCTCCAAGATATGCCGGCGTTCGCCATGCACCGGCACCGCAATACGCGGACGCGCCCATTGATACATTTGCTTGAGCTCGTCACGGGCCGGATGGCCGGACACATGCACCGGCGCGTCGTCGGCCGTGATCAGCTCCACACCGCGAGAGAGAAACGCATTGTAGAGTCCGTGTATCGCCATCTCGTTGCCGGGAATGACGCGTGACGAGAAAATCACCGTGTCGCCGGCATGCAGCGACACGTTGCGGAACTCCCCGCGGGCGATGCGCGAAAGCGCTGCGCGCGCTTCGCCCTGGCTGCCGGTACAGAGATAAAGCACCTTGTCTGGCGCCAAATTGGCGGCCTCTTCCTCCGCCACGATTGCCGGCGCGCCCGCAAGCAGCCCCACGCTTTTGGCGGCGCCGACAATGCGATGCATGGAGCGGCCGACTAGGCACGGCTTGCGCCCACAGGCGCGCGCCGCGTAGAGCGCCGATTCGACGCGCGCGACGTTGGACGCGAACGCGGTCACCGCGACGCGCCCGGTGCAACCAGCGACGACCTTGGCCAGTTTCTCGCGCACGTCAGATTCCGAGCCAGAGGTTCCTTCCACAAACACGTTGGTGGAATCGCACACCATGGCGAGCACGCCTTCCTCGGCCATGGCTTTGAGCGTTGCTTCGTCGGTGACCTCGCCGATCATCGGATCGGGGTCGATCTTCCAATCGCCGGTGTGCCATACCATGCCCAAAGGCGTGCGGATGGCGAGCCCGTTGGGCTCGGGTATCGAGTGCGTCAGCGTCACGAACTCGATATCGAACGGCCCGAGCTTTAGCGTTCCTTTTAGCGGGATTTCCGTGAGCGGAACGCGTTCGAGCAAATTCCGTTCCTTCAGCTTCTCGCGCACCAAAGCGGCTGTGAACGGCGTTGCGTAAACAGGCGCTTTCAGGTCTGGCCAGAGCCAAGCCAGCGCGCCTATGTGATCTTCGTGCGCATGCGTCAGCACGATGCCGAGGACGTTGTCGCGCTCCTCGACCAAGAACGCGGGATCGGGCAGAATTAGGTCAATCCCCGGCGTCGCGTCCTCGCGTCCGAAAGTGACGCCTATATCGACGATGATCCATTGCCGCGCATCCGGCGGTCCATAGCCGTACGCGTTCAGGTTCATGCCGATCTCGCCGGACCCGCCCAAGGGCAGGAACACGAGTTCGTCGTCAGTCTTCGCTTTTCTCAAAACACGCCGCCGTTCCGTTTGAATATCTCAAGCAGACCGCGCGAGGTGAGGTCCTGGTCGAAATGGTCGATGGCGGGAAAGGCGCCTTCGAAGATCGCCGCAACCCCGCCGGTGGCGATAGTTTTCATCGGCTTGCCGTACTCGGCGCGGATACGCTTACACAGGCCCTCGATCATATCGATCGAGCCCCAATAGATTCCAGATTGCATCGCGCTCACCGTATCCCTCCCGATCACGCGGCCGGGGTCGCGGATTTCCACTCGCGGCAAACGCGCCGCCGCGTCGTGCAGCGCCTGCAGCGACAAATTAATGCCGGGCATGATGATCCCGCCCTCGAAAGCGCCATCCGCGCCGACAATATCGAACGTGGTAGCCGTGCCGCTGTCGATCACGATCGACGGCCCGCCATATTCGACAAAAGCGCCAACCGCATTGACCAACCGATCAGCGCCGGCTTCGCTCGGCTTGTCGATGCGAACTTCTATGCCGAGATTAACCCCCGGTTCGCCAACCACCATCGGCTCGGCCCCGACATAACGGCGCGATAGGTTGCGCAGATTGAACAAAGCCTGCGGCACCACCGTAGAGACGATGCACGCTTTGATCTCAGCAAACCCGAATCCGCCCAGCGACATCAATTGCGCCAGCCAGGGGGCATACTCGTCGGCAGTGCGGCTTGAATCGGTAGAGGCGCGCCATTGCGCGCGCCAATCCGCGCCGTCGTGGACGGCGAATTTCGTGTTGGTGTTACCGACGTCAATGGCCAGGAGCATTTGGGTCACGCCACGTTTACGACATGCACGTCGCCTGCTGCGATCAGTCGGCGTCCGCCTGCGGTATCGAGTTCAAGTTCTCCACGCGGCGATAGCCCGACGATTGCGCCCTCGATCGCCTCCGCGCCTTGAAGGATGCGCACGCGGCTTCCAAGCCCATGTGTGCGCGCATGCCAGGCATGCCGCAGCGGCTCGAACCCGTCATCGCCAAGACGCGCCGCCCAGGCTTCGAGTCGCGGCCGCAACCCGGCAAAAAAAGCGCCGGCCGAAGGCGCTTCGGCCCCGCGTGGCAATTTCTCCCGTAGTGAAGTCGTCGCTCGGTCGAGCGCGTGTGGGGCGACCGCGACATTGACCCCCAGCCCCAACGCCACCCAAAGCCGGCCATCGCGGCCTGCTCCGCTGTCAATCAGAATGCCGGCTGCCTTCGCCCCACCGATCAGCACGTCGTTGGGCCATTTCAGCGCGGCGCCCACGACACAAAATGCGTCCATGGTTTCAGCGATCGCAACGCCTGCGGCGAAGCCCAGCAACGCCACCTCGGCCGGAGCGCGCTCAGTATCGAAGAGGTAGGTGGCGAAAAGATTGCCGTCGAAGGAAATCCAAGCGCGCCCACGGCGCCCGCGTCCTGCGCTTAGACGGCGCGCCAGCAGCCAAACAGGGCCAAATTCGCCACGTTCGGCGCGGCGGCGCGCCTCCAAATTGGTGGAGTCTATCTCGTCAAACACTTCAACCGACGCCCGAGCGTCTATCATCGCGCCTCTCAGAAGCTCATCCGCACTGCTGCTTCAGCCCAACTCTGCAAAGAACCTAGCGTCAACACCATTATAGGGAAGACCAGCGCCGTCGCCGCCGTCGCGGTGACCGCGATCGGGAAAGAGGCCGGGTCGAAACGTGGCGCGGGCGCGCTGAACCAAGCCGAAGACAATAATCTGAGGTAATAGCCGGCCGCCACCACCGCAGCGACGCCGCCAACCACGGCAAGCCAAATCAGCCCTGCATCCACTGCGGCCCTGAACACCAGGAATTTGCCGATGAAGCCCGCGAACGGCGGGATGCCCGCGATCGAGAACAGCAATATGGTCAAAAGGGCAGCCATCCAAGGCCGGGATCGGGCGAGCCCAGCCAAGTCCGCCACCGTCTCAGCGGGCGTCCCATTGCGGCGCATGGCCAGGATCAATGCAAAAATGCCGATGTTCGCGGGAAGATAAAGCGCCAAGTATGCGAGCGCCGAAGATGGTCCCTCCGCAACGCCGCTCGCAAGCCCCATGAGCGCAAAGCCCATGTTGCCGATCGAGGAATATGCCATCAGCCGCTTCAGATTGGTTTGCATCAGCGCCCCGATCGAGCCCCAAACCATCGAGATCGCCGAGAGCGCCACCACCACCTGGCGCCACTGCGGCTCAAGCCCAGCGAAAGGCTCATAGAGCACGCGCGCCATCAGCACGACCGCCGCCACTTTCGGCGCCGCCGCGAAGAACGCTGTCACCGGCGTCGGCGCGCCCTCGTAAACATCCGGCGTCCACATATGGAAGGGCGCCGCCGACATCTTGAACGCCAGCGCGCACAACATCAGCACGAGACCGAACAGCAACCCGACGCCTCCCCCTTCGGCAGTCGCGGAAGCGATCGCGTCGAAATGAATGGATCCGGTAAACCCGTAGACGAACGACGCCCCAAATAGCAGCAATCCCGATGCGATTGCGCTCAACACGAAATATTTGAGGCCTGCTTCCGAGGAAAGTGCGTCATCCCGCCGCCACGCAGCCAGCACATAAGCGCACAGGCCTTGCAACTCCACCCCGATATAAAGGCTGATGAGATCCTGCGCCGACACCATGATGAACATGCCGAGCGCCGCCAGCGCCAGCATAATCGGGAATTCGAAGCGCGGGTCCTTGGAGCGCGCAAAGTGATCCGCTCCAAGCGCCAGCGCCGCGGCGGCGGAGAGCCCGATCAGCGCTTTCGCGAACACGCCAAGCCCATCGATCACCATGGCGCCTTGAAATATCTGAACGGGCGCAACCGGCGCGTCCATGACTGACCACACGCCCGCTCCAGCCAAGGTGACCACGCCTAGCGCCGATAGCAAACCAAACAGGCGGTCCCCGCCCCAGGCGCCGATCAGCACTCCGGCCAGCGCGAATCCGACCAAAAGCAACTCCGCGCGCACCAACGGCAAACTCGCCAACAGGTCTTGCATGGGCTGCATCATGGCGCAGCTCCCACGAAGGCTGTCGCTACCGCTTGCGCAGATGCGTGGGTGAAATCCAGCACCAGAGACGGCGCTAGGCCCATGACCAGCGTGGCTATGATCAACGGCGCAAACGTGATCCACTCGCGCGCATCCATATCGACAATGCCCGCAAGCTTGGGGTTCTCGATCACGCCGAGCGTAACCTTGCGATACAAGGTCAGCGCATAGGCTGCGGAGAAAACGACGCCCAGGCAGGCGCCAGCCGCCGCCCACACATTGACCTGGAACACGCCGACCATGGTGAGAATCTCCCCCGGGAAGCCGGAGGTTCCGGGCAAGCCGACATTGCCAAGCGTGAACAACATGAACACGGCCGCATACACCGGCATTCGGTGAACCAGGCCGCCATAGAACGCGATCTCGCGCGTGTGCATGCGGTCATAGACCACGCCAACGCAAAGAAACAGCGCTCCCGAAATGATGCCGTGCGAGAGCATCTGGAAAATCGCCCCCTGCACGCCATGCATGGTCCCGGAAAAAATCCCGAGCGTGACGAAGCCCATGTGCGCGACCGACGAATACGCGATCAGCTTCTTCATATCGAGCTGCCGGAATGCAACCAACGACGCCCATACAATGGCGACCACAGACAGCGCAAACATCATCGGCGTGAAAAAATGCGATGCGTCCGGAA
Source organism: Terricaulis sp. (assembly GCA_040080225.1). Taxonomy (GTDB): domain Bacteria; phylum Pseudomonadota; class Alphaproteobacteria; order Caulobacterales; family Aquidulcibacteraceae; genus Vitreimonas. The sequence continues at coordinate 8,555 of JBEBIU010000002.1, read as the reverse complement.
ACATCGGCAATGAGAAGCGCAGGAACCCGTAGCCGCCCATTTTCAGCAGGATCGCCGCCAGCATTACCGACGCCGCGGTTGGCGCCTCGACGTGGGCGTCGGGCAGCCAAGTGTGCACCGGCCACATCGGCAGCTTGACCGCGAACGAGGCAAAGAAAGCGAGCCACAGCCAGTTCTGGATGTTCGGCTCGAAACCTGTGTCGCGCGCATAGGCGGTGAGCGCTTCGATATCGCTGGTGCCTGCGATCGCGATCATCGCGACGATGGCCACCAGCATCAGGATCGAACCTAGCAGCGTGTAGAGGAAAAATTTGAACGCGGCGTAGACACGCCGCGCGCCGCCCCACACGCCGATCAAGATGAACATCGGGATGAGGCCGGCCTCGAAAAAGAAATAGAAGAGAACGATGTCTTGCGCGCAAAACACGCCGATCATCAGCGTCTCAAGGATCAGAAACAACACCATGTAGCTGGCGACCTGTTTCTCGATGCTCCAACTCGCCAAGATGCAGAGCGGCGTGAGGAAGGTGGTCAACAGGATCAGCGACATCGCCAGCCCGTCCACACCCAGCCGATAGGCGAAGCCAAACGCCCAAGGCGTGTTCTCCACCATTTGATAGGCGTCGTTCGCCGGGTCGAACACGGCAAATGCAAGCAGCGAGGCGACGAAGGTGACGATCGTCACGATGAGAGTGATGAGGCGCACGCCGCGATCGAACCCGGGGTTCTCGCCCGGCAGAGATGCGCGTGCAGCAAGCACCAGCAGCGCCCCGGCGGCAGGCAGAAAAGTTACGATCGACAAGAGCGGCCAATCGCGCAGGAAATCCCGCAGGCCAGCAAACGCCTCCATCCAGATCATCGCCCGCCTCCGATGCCAGCGAAGATCGCGTAAGCGCCGAAACCGACGGCGGCGATCAGCATCAAGAAGCTGTAATGGTAGACGTACCCGGTTTGCAGCTTGCGCACCAGGCGAGCAAAGAAGCGCGACGATGCCGCAACCCCGTCGGGGCCCAATCCGTCGATCAGCTTCTGGTCGCCGACCTTCCAGAACAGGTCGCCAATAGCGCGTGCGCCCTTCACAAAAACGAAGTTGTAAATCTCGTCGAAGAACCATTTGTTGTACAGAAACGCGTGCGCGGGTCCGCCGGCGAGGCGACTCGGCACGCCTGGGTTCCACAGGTAAAACACCACGGCGCCGAAAAATCCGATCAGCGTGACTGTGAGCGGCGCCCAGATCACCCAGTTCGGGAATTCGTGGTGCTCGCCGTGTGCAAACGGGATCGCGCGCCTCCAAAAATCGTTGGCGCCGCCGAGGAAGTACGGCGCGAACACCATTCCGGCAAACACCGCCCCGATCGCAAGAACGACCAGCGGCGCCAGCATGACCCATGGCGATTCATGCGCGGGCGCCGCGCCGTCGGCGGGTTTCGCATGCGCCTGTTCCTCATGGTGATCATCGTGGTGCGCATGCGGATTGGGCCGAAACGTCCCCTCGAATGTCATGAACGCCAGGCGCCACGAATAGAAACTTGTAAGCAACGCCGCTGTCACGCCGCACCAAAAAGCGAACTGGGCGCCGATGCCGCGGCTGCCGTAAGCCGCCTCGATGATGGCGTCTTTCGAGAAAAAACCAGCAAAACCGCCAAGTCCTGGGATTCCGAATCCAATCAGCGCCAAGGTGCCAATCGTCATCATCGCCCACGTCACCGGCATCGGCTTTCGCACGCCGCCCATGTAGCGCATGTCCTGCTCATGATGCAGGCCGTGGATCACCGAGCCGGCGCCCAGGAACAAGAGCGCCTTGAAGAAGGCATGCGTAAATAAGTGAAACATCGCCGCGTTATAGGCGCCTACGCCCGCAGCGAAGAACATGTAGCCGAGCTGAGAACACGTCGAGTACGCCACCACACGCTTGATGTCGTTTTGCGCCAATCCAACCGTCGCTGCGAACAGCGCAGTCGTAGCGCCGATGATGGTGACGAAACCCGCAGCATATGGCGCCAGCTCGTACAGCGACCCGCAGCGGCACACCATAAACACGCCCGCGGTCACCATCGTGGCGGCGTGGATCAGCGCCGAAACCGGCGTCGGGCCCTCCATCGCGTCGGGCAGCCACACGTGCAGGAAGAATTGCGCGCTTTTGCCCATAGCGCCGATGAACAACAAGAACGCGACCAGCTCAACCGCACGGGTTTCAAACCCGCCGGCGCTGAACATGAGGTCCGGCCGGGCGGCGACGGCGGCGAACAATTCGTCATACTGGATGGTGCCGTAGAAATGGAACGCCGCCATGATACCCAGCGCAAAGCCGAAATCGCCAACCCGGTTGGTGATGAACGCCTTGATGGCGGCGTCATTGGCGCTGCGTTTATGATACCAAAAGCCGATGAGTAGGTACGACGCGACCCCCACGCCTTCCCAGCCGAAGAACAATTGCAGCAAGTCGTTAGCGGTCACCAACGCCAGCATCGCGAAGGTGAAAAACGAAAGGTACGAGAAGAAGCGCGCCCGGTGCGGATCCTCGGCCATGTAGCCGATCGAGTAGACGTGAACCAAGAAACTTACCGTGTTCACCACGACCAGCATGATCGCCGACAGCGTATCGATGCGTACGCTCCAGGTCGATGAAAAGCCGGCTACATCAATGAACTTGAACAGCTCAATGACATGCTGCTCGCCGCCGCCCCAAACGAAGCTGGCGAAGATCGGGATCGAGAACGCAAGCGAAAGGCCAATAGAGCCGGTGGTCGCGGCCATCGCCACCCGATCGCCGATTTGCTTTTGCAATAATCCGGCGAACGCCGCCGCAAACAGTGGCGCGAGCACAATCAGGGCTTCGGTCGAAATCGCCACCGCTCAGCCCCTCATCTGGTTTATGTCTTCGACGGCAATGCCGCCGCGATTTCGGAAATAAGTGACCAAGATTGCGAGACCGACCGCAGCTTCCGCCGCCGCTACCGTCAACACCAACATCGCAAAAATCTGGCCCTGGATGTTCTGAAGGAAGGCCGAAAACGCAACCAGATTGATATTCACCGCCAAAAGGACCAACTCAATCGACATCAATATGATGATCACGTTCTTGCGGTTCACAAAAATGCCGAACACGCCGATCGTAAAGAGAGCGGCGGCGACGATAAGATAGTGCGTTAGCGTAATCGTCATCAGCCGAGCCCCTGTCCTGGGCGGATGTCCTTGAGTTCCACGCCTTCCGAGCGCTTGCGCCCTACCTGGGCTGCGATGTTCTGTTTGCGTACGCCGGGGCGATGGCGGAGCGTCAGCACGATGGCGCCGATCATCGCCACGAGGAGCACCAAACCGGCCAACTGGAACACGAGCAGATAATCGCTGTAGAGCACCCGCCCGATGGCCTCAGCATTGGTGACGCCGGCCTGCGCCGCGGGCGCGAGTGCGATCGGGGCGCCGTCGGCGGAGGTCGCGGCGCTGGCGACCAGCGCCAGTTCCGCCAACAGGGCCGCGGCCACCAAGGCGCCGGCGGGCAGATAAGAAAGAAAGCCCTGTCGCAGCTCCACGAAATCGACATCGAGCATCATGACGACAAAAAGGAAAAGCACCGCGACCGCGCCGACATAAACGACCACTAACAGCATCGCCAGGAACTCGGCTCCCAGCAGCACGAACAAGCCAGCCGCGTTAAAGAACGCCAGAATGAGGAATAGCACCGCGTGTACGGGGTTGCGCACGCTGATCACCGCCAAGGCCGAAGCGATGGTGACCGCGGACAGAACGTAAAAGGCGATAGCCGCCAGCATCAATTTTCCCTTCAACCGCACTCAGCGATACGGCGCATCCAGTTCCAGATTTTTTGCAATTTCCTGCTCCCAACGATCGCCGTTGGCGAGCAGACGTTCCTTATCGTAGTACAATTCCTCGCGCGTCTCGGCGGCGAACTCGAAATTCGGTCCCTCAACGATCGCATCTACCGGGCACGCCTCCTGGCAGAGGCCGCAATAGATGCATTTCACCATGTCGATGTCGTAACGCGTGGTGCGGCGCGAGCCGTCAGCGCGCTCCTCAGCCTCGATGGTGATGGCCTGGGCCGGGCAAATCGCCTCGCAGAGCTTGCAGGCGATGCAGCGTTCTTCGCCGTTGGGGTAGCGGCGCAGCGCGTGCTCGCCGCGGAATCGCGGGGAGAGCGGCCCTTTTTCGAAGGGATAATTCACCGTCGCCTTGCGGCGGAAGAAATATTTCATGCCCAGCGCAAAGCCGCCGATCATGTCGAGCATCATGGCGCCCTTGGCGGCTTGCAGGATGCGGCTCATCTTAACCTCCCGCCAAAGCCGCGCGAGCGGGCGGCGCCAAGAAGGTGACGTAATAACCGATGACCGCGACCGCCACGAGCGAAGTGGGCAAGAATATTTTCCACCCGAGGCGCATCAATTGGTCGTAGCGATAACGCGGCACGATCGCTTTCACCATCGCGAACAGGAAGAACACGAACCATATCTTCCCGTAGAAAATGAGGAACCCGAGCCAGGGGTCGTCCACTGGCCCCCACGGCAGATGCCAGCCCCCAAGGAACATGAGGCTCGTCATCGCGCACATCAGCACGATGTTGAGATATTCCCCGATCATGAACAGCAGATAAGGCGTGGACGAATACTCGACCTGATAGCCGGCCACGAGCTCGGACTCTGCTTCCGGCAGGTCGAAAGGCGGGCGGTTGGTCTCGGCTAGCGCCGAGATAAAAAACACTACCAGCATGGCGTACATGGTGATCCCGACCAGCAGATTGTTCGGAAATTCCGCAAAATTGAACAACCGGAATCCGTGCCACATCCAGATGCCGTCGCGCTGATTTTCAACGATGTCGCCAAGATTAAGCGAGCCCACCAGCAACAGCACGGTGATAATCACGAACCCTATCGAGACTTCGTAGCTCACCATCTGCGCGGCCGAACGCAAGCCGCCAAGGAACGGATATTTCGAGTTCGATGCCCATCCGCCCATAATGATGCCGTAGACGCCAAGCGAGGAGATCGCGAACAGGTAGAGGACGCCGACATTGAGATCGGCGATCACGACGCCGCTCGACCACGGAACCACCGCCCATCCGACGAAGGCGAGCACGAAGGTAAGCAACGGCGCCAGGATGAACACGGTCTTGTTCGCGCCAGCCGGGATGACAATTTCCTTGAACACGAATTTGAAGAAATCGGCGAAGCTCTGCAGCAACCCGAACGGACCAACCACGTTCGGACCCTTGCGCAGTTGCACCGCCGCCCAGACCTTACGGTCGAACAGCAGAATAAACGCCAGCGTCAACAGCAGCAAAATCACGATGCCGAGCACTTGGCCCGTCTTCATCAAGCCCCACTCCCACTCAACTGGGAGCTGAACAAACGGGATGTAGTCCGCCGCCGGGTTCATTCCGCCGCCACCCGCGATGACGCGCCCCTCACACGCGAACACTCCGCCATCGTTTTCGAAGCCCGAGCGATCGGATTTGTGAGGTAGAAATCCGTAAGCGGCGAGCGGAAGGGCTCGGCGGAGGTCTGCCCCTCGGCGCCGAGTTGGGTGGGATCGAAACCGCCCACATCCGCTGCGCCCGGCGCATAATCGACGTGACCGAACGTAGGGTGGTCCGCGATCATCCGCGCGCGCAAGTCATCGAGTGTGTCGTACGGGAGCGTCTTGCGCATGACCGCGGAAAGCGCCCGCAGGATCGTCCAGTCTTCCTTCGCATCGCCCTTCGGGAATGTGGCGCGGGCGCCGTATTGCACGCGACCCTCAGTATTGACCCAGGTGGCGTTCTTCTCTGTGTAGGCAGCGCCGGGGAGTATGATGTCGGCGCGATGCGCGCCCGCATCGCCGTGCGTGCCGACATAGATGATATTCCCCACGCTCGGCAGCGCGACTTCGTCCACGCCGAGCAACAAGAGCGTATCGAGCCCACCCTTCAACATAGCGGCCGCATCCTTGCCGCCAGCGCCCGGCACGAAACCCAGATCGAGACCGCCGACGCGGGCCGCGGCATTGTGCAGCATGTTGAAGCCGTTCCACCCGTCTTTAACTACTCCCAACTCCGCCGCAAGTTTGCCGACGGCGCGAAAAACCGCCGCGCCATCGTCCCGCGCCAAAGCGCCCTGCCCTACGATCAGCATCGGACGTTCGGATTTTCTCAGCGTGTCGCGGAACCCGCCGAGCTTCGTGAGCGATTGCGGGCCGGCGCCAATGTGTGTGTACCGATAGGTGAGATCGGTTGCTTCACCGACGACGCCGATCTCGGCCCCGCGCAACCAGGCGCGGCGAATACGCGCGTTCAGCACCGGCGCTTCCAGGCGCGGATTAGTTCCGATCAGCAGGATCGCATCGGCCTCATCGATGCCGGCAATGGTGGAATTAAACAAATAGGATTGCCTGGCGCCGCCCAATTTCGCGCCATCTGGCCGGCAATCGGTGTTGGGCGAGCCCAGCACGCGGAAAAGATCGAGCGTCGCCTTCATGCTCTCGGCGCAGGCAAGATCGCCAGCGACGGCGCCGATCTTCTTCGGGTCGCCGGAAAGCGCCTTGGCAGCGGCCGCCAACGCTTCGTCCCACGAGGCCGCGCGCAATTGGCCGCCTTCGCGAACATAAGGCCTATCGAGCCGCTGACGCGAAAGCCCATCCTCGGCGTAACGCGCCTTGTCGGAAATCCATTCCTCGTTCACGCTTTCATTCACGCGCGGCAAGATGCGCAGCACCGCGTCGCCGCGCGCATCGATGCGGATGTTCGACCCAAGCGCGTCCATCACATCGACGGATTCTGTCTTGGTCAGCTCCCAGGGACGCGCATTGAACGCGTAAGGTTTAGAGGTGAGCGCGCCCACCGGGCAAAGGTCGATAACGTTCGCTGAAAGCTCGCTCGACAGCGACGCCTCCAGATAGGTGGTGATCTCCATGTCCTCGCCGCGCCCGGTGGCGCCGAGTTCGGGCACGCCGGCCACCTCGGTGGCGAAACGGACGCAGCGCGTGCACTGGATGCAGCGCGTCATCACCGTTTTCACCAGCGGCCCCATGAACTTTTCTTCGACCGCGCGCTTGTTTTCGTCGAAGCGCGTGCCGCCGCGACCATAGGCGACCGACTGGTCCTGCAGATCGCACTCCCCGCCCTGGTCGCAGATCGGACAGTCGAGCGGGTGGTTGATCAGCAGAAATTCCATCACACCCTGGCGGGCCTGCTTCACCGCGGGCGATTTGGTGATGAGTTCATTGGGTAAATTGTCGCGCGGCGGGGGCAAGTCCTTCACTTGCTGCGCACAGGAAGCCACTGGCTTGGGCCCCGGCTTGCCGCCGACCTTCACTTCGATCAGGCACATGCGGCAATTGCCGGCGATAGACAGCCGCTCATGGTAACAAAAGCGCGGAATCTCGGCGCCGGCGGCTTCGCACGCCTGCAGCAGAGTATAGTCCGGGGGAACGTCGACTTCAGCGCCGTCGACGAGAATTTTCGTCATGGAAGTTCCGCTTTCGCGCCCCGCGCATGGACGATTTATTGCGTCGCCGCAAGAGGGCGGAAAGGCGCGGTCGGGGTGCGCGAGGCTTGCGCCGTTCCTGGATGGCGAGGCGGAACAAACTGGGAAAATCTGGCGAGGCCGTTGCTGAAAGCGGCGTCTAACGCCTGTGAATAAATTCGCGTTATTCCAGCAACAGCCTCTTCAGCATCTCACGCTGATGATCCTGACCGCCGAAGAACACCGCGAGCACGCGGACGAGGCGCGCATCGTCGTCAACGGTGAAGTAGGAGATGGCGCGATCTTTTGTGTCGCTGCGCAGGCCGCGCATCATATTCGGCCGCAGCGTGCCTTGCTGCGGCCGCTCTGCAAGCCCGGAATGGCGGTTCGCTCCGGTCGTTCGGCTTTTCCCTCTAATTCGAGAACGAAATCGGCTATCAGGGTTCGAACGGTGGAAAGTGGCACTTTTGCCTGTGACCGTTGCTAGTGGGTGCCTTCCCGTGGATTATTTCCTGAACACGCTCGATTCCGTCGCCGCGATAATAACGGCTGCGGTGGCGGTCCTATTCTATGCAGGACAGCAGTGGACCCATCGACAGCAGCAGAATAAACTTGAGACCTACCTCAGGGGTCGCCGCGAAGCGGCGGCGGAAGGAAAGCAAGGCGAGCACTCAGTCTTGCACCTTGTGGCCAAGCTGAAGCTGACCGAAGGCGAACTGATCTCAGCAGCATGCCGAAGTAAGAAAATCAAACTTCTAAGAAGAAAGGCCCCGGATACCCCGCTTGTCTCTGACCTTTAATGGTCTGGTGTCCAGAACCCAGCCGTCAGCATGCCGGCGAGGACGCCGGCGGTCCATAATCTCAAATCCCCCTTCTTAACCGCTCCACATGCAGCTTCAGCCACAGCTGCCGCGCGCGCTTGAGCCGCTCCGCCGCCAGGATTTGTTTGATCTGCGCCAGCGTCTGTTCCAGCAGCGTGTTGACCAGCACGTAATCGTATTCTTCCCAGTGCGAAATTTCGTCCAGCGAGCGGGCCATGCGTTTGGCGATGACTTCTTCGCTGTCCTGCGCGCGGGTGTGCAGGCGGCGTTCGAGTTCAGC
>JBEBIU010000062.1:0-17298 GCA_040080225.1 Terricaulis sp. | reverse complement strand
CCGCACCACGCTGGGCGGGGTTGGAAGCGGGGGCGGGCGATTGCTGGCGGTTGGGCTCATCGCCCTTGTGCTGCAGCAAATGGCGGACCTGTCGCTTGGATTGGGGTTGCGCAACGTGACTTTGGCCGATCAGTTACGCTATTTCGACACACCGCCCGGCTACATCTATGGCGCCTGTTTGCTCCTGTTCGCGCTGATGCCCCTGCTGCGTGCGCAACGCGCCGGCGCATAGCAAAGCCGTTGCGACAAAACGCCAGGGCGACGGCGCTCCGGGCTGGCGACGCTATGCTATAAGCCCCCTTGCATTGTGGAGTCGCGAGTGATGCCAAATCCCGCCGACGCGCCGACCAAGGTCGCGTCCGCCGAACCGAACCGAGCTTACGAAACCGACGTGATCGTCGTCGGGGCAGGTCCCGTGGGCCTGTTTGCTGTGTTCGAACTTGGACTGCTCGGCCTGAACACCCACCTCGTCGATGTCTTGGACCGGCCGGGCGGGCAATGCGCTGAACTCTATCCCGAGAAACCGATCTACGACATTCCCGGCCTGCCGGTCGTGAGCGGGCAGGGTCTCACAGATGCGCTTATCGCGCAGATCGCGCCGTTCAAGCCGACTTTCCACCTCGCGCAAATGGCCGAGAAGCTCGAACGCCTGCCGGACAAGAAGTTCCGCCTGACCACGGAATTAGGCGCAACAATCACGGCGCCGGTCTTGGTAGTCGCGGCCGGCGGCGGCTCGTTCGTGCCGCGCAAACCTAAAATCGAGGGGCTGGCGCCATTCGAAGGAAACTCGGTTTTCTATGCCGTGCGGCAGATGGAGCGCTTTAGGGGCCGCGACTTGGTCGTTGCAGGCGGCGGCGACAGCGCGCTCGACTGGGTGCTCAATTTGCAGCCGATCGCGAAATCGGTGACGCTGATCCACCGCCGCGACGATTTTCGCGCCGCGCCGCACTCGGTTGCGCAGATGCGTAAGCTAGTCGCCGAGGGCAAAGTGCGGTTGGAAATTGCCGACATCAAGAGCGTAGTGGGAGAAAATGGCCAATTAGATGCCGTGCGTTGCCAGTCGAAGCAGAAGGGAGAGTTCGATCTTTCTTGCACCGACCTGCTGGCGTTCTACGGCCTCACCATGAAGCTAGGCCCCATCGCCGATTTCGGCCTCAATCTGCATGAAAACCTCATCCCGGTGGACACCGAGAAATTCGAGACCAGCGAGCCGGGGATTTTCGCCATCGGCGACATCAACGCGTATCCGGGCAAGCTGAAGCTCATCCTCTGCGGCTTCCACGAAGCGGCCTTGATGGCTCAGGCGGCCTTCAAACTCGCGCGTCCTGGAGAACGGCTGGTGTTTTTGTACACGACATCATCGACGGACTTGCAGAAGAAGCTGGGTGTGGCGTGATCTTGGACCGCCGGCGTCCTCGCCGGCGTATCGCCCACCCACGCGCCACCGCAGCATTTACAAGCTAAGACGCCGGCGAGGACGCCGGCGGTCCAAGAGGCAAGGTCTCATGTTCCACTCCTCCGTTCTCGACGCCATCGGCAACACGCCCTTGATCAAGCTCAAGCGCGCTTCCGAGGAAACCGGCTGCACCATCCTTGGCAAAGCGGAGTTCCTGAACCCAGGGCAATCGGTGAAAGATCGTGCAGCGCTGGCGATCGTCAAAGACGCGGAAGCAAAAGGGCAATTGCGCCCGGGCGGCGTGATCGTCGAGGGCACGGCGGGCAATACGGGCATCGGGCTTGCGCTTGTGGGCGCCGCAAAGGGCTATCGCGTCATCGTGGTGATGCCGCGCACACAGAGCCAGGAAAAGAAGGACGCGGTGATCGCGCTGGGCGCGGAATTGGTGGAAGTGGACGCAGCACCTGCGTCCAGCCCGGACCATTATCCCAAGGTCGCCAAGCGCATCGCCGAGGAACGCAACAAGACAGAACCCAACGGCGCGATCTGGGCCAACCAGTTCGACAATGTCGCCAACCGGCAAGGCCATTACGAAACCACCGGTCCGGAAATCTGGACTCAGACTGCAGGTAAAGTGGATGGGTTCATCTGCGCTGTCGGTTCGGGCGGCACCCTCGGGGGTGTTTCGCTCGCGCTGAAGGAGCGGAATGCCAACGTACGAATAGGAATCGCCGATCCTGGCGGGGCGGCGCTCTACAATTGGTACAAAAACGGTGAGCTCAAAGCGGGAGGGACCTCGATCACCGAAGGTATCGGCCAGGGCCGTGTCACCGCCAATCTGGAAGGCGTCGCCGTGGACGAGGCGTATCGCATTGAGGACGGCGTGTGGCTGCCTGTGCTCTATCGGTTGATCCAGGAAGAAGGTTTGTGCCTCGGCGGCTCCTCGGCGCTTAACATCGTGGGGGCCATGGAACTCGCGCGCACGCTTGGCCCGGGAAGAACCATCGTCACCGTCCTCTGCGACTACGCCAACCGGTACATGTCGAAGCTATTCAACCCGGAATTTCTACGCTCTAGGGCGCTGCCGACGCCGCCCTGGCTGGCCTAGCGACAGGCGACGCTTCCCTCACAGGAGACACTGGTCTAGGTAGCGGGCATGAGGCACCGACATATGAACATTAGGCAATTGCTTGCGGTCGCGGTCGCGGCCGCGATCGCGTTGGGGGCGTGCGCGTCTTCATCAGATCGGGCGGCGATGGCCCACGCGGAAGCGGCGCCGGCGCTGCCTGCGTTCGCCGAAGCCCCCCTCTCGGCAGAGGCGTTGTTGGCGCATGTCAATGTGCTGGCCTCCGACGAGTTCGAGGGCCGCGCGCCTGGAACCAACGGCGAGCGCTTGACGCTGGACTACATCTCGCGTGCGTTCGCCGCCGCTGGCTTGGAGCCGGGCGCACGCGACGCCGATGGCCGACCCTCCTGGCTGCAGGAGGTTCCTCTCGTGGCGGCCACTCTCGAGAGTCCGCCCACGCTGACGATCAACGGCCGCGACGGCGCCCGCCAGTATGCTTATGCGACGCAATTTTCCGCTTGGACCCGCCGCGTCGAACCGCATGTGGAGGTCGCCAGCGCGCCGCTTATTTTCGTCGGCTACGGCGTCAATGCGCCGGAACTCAACTGGAACGATTATGAGGGCGTCGATATGCGCGGCAAGATCGCCGTGATCTTGATCAACGATCCCGATTTCGAAACCGGCGACGATCGCGGCTTCGGCGGGCGCGCCATGGCCTATTACGGGCGATGGACCTACAAGTTCGAGGAAGCCGCGCGCCAGCACGCCGCCGGCGCCATCATTATCCACGAAACCGCGCCCGCGGCTTATCCCTGGGCGGTGATCCAATCCTCGACCGGCAGCGCGCGCTGGGACATCGTGCGCCCAGATCGGGGCATGAGCCGCGCCAATTTCGAAGGCTGGATGAGCAATGAGGTGGCGCTGGAGACGTTCCGCCGGGCGCGGCTTGACTTCAACGAGCTGAAATCGCGCGCGCAGCGCCGCGGTTTCCGCGCCGTGCGCATGAACATGACGGCCTCGCTCGCGCTCGACACCCGCATTGAGCAACGCACGACCTATAACGTCGTGGGCGTGCTTTCAGGAACCGGCGGAGTGATTGCGGGCGCGGCGAGCCGCATTCCAGGCGTCAGCGATGTGCTTCCGGGCGCTGGTGTCCTTCCGGGCGACCATAGCGACGAATATGTGCTCTATTCGGCGCATTGGGACCATCTGGGCCGTTGCCCAGCCATCGACGGCGACGATATCTGCAATGGCGCGCTCGACAACGCCACCGGAGTATCGGGGCTGATCGAACTTGCACGGCGCGCCTCGGCTCAAGGTCGCGCGCGCCGGTCGATGGGCTTCATCGCCTTCACGGCGGAAGAGCAAGGGCTGCTTGGCGCGCTCTATTATCGCGACAATCCCGTGTTTCCCGCGCGCAACACGGTCGCCGCGATCAATATGGATGGCCTCAATTATGTGGGCCCGACGCGCGACATGGAAATCGTGGGCTTCGGCAAGAGCGAGATGGACGATCTGATGACGGAAGCGCTCGCCGCTCAGGGCCGGCGCGCAGTTCCCGATTCCACGCCGGAACAAGGTTCCTTTTATCGCTCCGACCAGTTGCATCTCGCTCAATTGGGCGTCCCGGTGCTCTACACCTCCAACGGCGTCGATCTTGTCGAGGGCGGCATCGCGCGTGGGGAGGCGCTCAACCAAGCCTACATCGCCAACAATTATCATAAGCCATCCGACGAAGTGACTCCCGATTGGAACATGTCGGGCGGGGTGCAGGATCTAGAAGCGCTCTACACAGTAGGGCGACGCCTCGCTGACTCGGATCGCTGGCCGCAATGGCGTGCGAATGCGGAGTTCCGCGCGGCCCGCACAGCCTCGGGGCGGTGATGAAAGTCTATGGCAGTTCGCAAAGCGGCAATTGCCTGAAGGTGAAATGGGCGGCCGACGCGCTTGGCATTGGGTTTGATTGGGTTGAGACGGACAGTTTTTCCGGCGCCACGCGTACTCCGGAATTCCTGGCGATCAATCCTGCTGGGCAGGTGCCTGTCGTGGTGGTCGGCGACGGGCGGGTGCTTGCCCAGTCGAACGCGATCATGCTCTATTTGGCGGAGGGTTCGCCGCTTGTCCCGAGTGACGCTTACGAACGCGCCAAGATGTTCGAATGGCTGTTCTGGGAACAATACAGCCACGAGCCGGCTATCGCAGTGCGGATCGCGCAGCTGTTTTATCTGAAGACGCCACTAGAAGAACTCGACCCGGCTTTGCTCAAGAAGGGTCATGCCGCTTTGGCGCGCATGGAGCAGCAATTGCAGCAAAGCGCGTTTCTGGTCGGAGGGGTGTTCAGCCTGGCTGACATCGCGCTCGTCGCATACACGCGGGTCGCTCATCGCGGTGGGTTTGACCTTGCGCGCTACGCCCATGTTCGCGCCTGGATTGCGCGGGTTGAGAGCCGCCTCAGCTTGTCTTCCGCTGAATAAGCGTGGTTAACGGGCGCCGGCGCCTCTGGCCGCAGGGCTACACCCGGGCTAACCTGCGCCGGACGCGGACGATTGAGGGTGTTTTGGAAGTCAGCCCAGACCTTTGGCCTGCTTTGTTTTTGACTTTCGGGCTGTTTTTGGCCGTCGGCTTCTTCGCCCAATTGGTCGATGGCGCGGTGGGCATGGCCTATGGCGTGATTTCGTCGAGCGTGCTGTTGTTCTTTGGCGTGCCCCCTGCGCAGGCCTCCGCCACTATCCACGCCGCCGAATGCTTCACCACGGGCGCGTCGGGCCTTTCGCACATCACCCACCGCAACATCGATTGGCGTTTGTTTTTCAGGCTCGCGCCGGCTGGCATCGTGGGCGGGGTGATTGGCGCCTACCTGCTAACGGGCTTTGACCCCACCTTCATCAAGGCGGTTGTGGTGGCCTATCTGGGCGCAATGGGTTTGTTGATGCTCTGGCGCGCGCTTGGACCGCAGAAAGAAGAACCGCCGCATCTCAATCATGTTGTTCCGCTCGGCGTCGCGGGCGGTTTTCTTGACGCAAGCGGTGGCGGCGGGTGGGGCCCAGTGGTCACTTCGACCTTGCTCGGGCGCGGCCATGCGCCGCGTTACGTTATAGGCAGTGTCAACGCGGCGGAGTTTTTTGTCACTGTGGCCATCTCGGCGACATTCCTCGGGGCGATGGTGACCGGGCGCATGGATCTTGGCGGCAATGACCAAATCGCCCAAGGGCTGGCGGCTCTTCTTGGGCTGGTGCTTGGCGGCCTGATCGCGGCGCCGCTCGCTGGCTATGTCACCAAGGTGGCGCCGGCGCGATGGCTTTTGAGTGCAGCCGCTGTTTTGGTTATTTCGCTTTCGGTCTGGCAAGGTGTGCGCCTCTGGCCGCAATTGCTGGAAGAGCCGATCGTTCAGCGGATCACGCAGGCGCTCGCGCTGCGTTAACGAATTTAACCGAATATCCGGAATCGCAGGTGTCGGGCGGCGCCGACGGAGTGCGGGTTGGTTAGTTCGGTCAATTCCCGGGCGGCGCTGGCGTTTTTGACGAGCTCGCAAAGCGGCGCCGCCGGCATCGATGCGAGCCTGCTTGCGTCCTTGGCGGCCGCGCGCAGCGGAATTGGAGTAGATGCGCAAAGCGTTGGCGCTGACCCCAATGCTCCGGTCGCGCCAGTTTGGACGCCTGGCGTGTCCCCGAGCGGAGAGGCGCTGCTGGCGCGTGCGTTTTCCGGCAAGGCGTTCTTCGATACCGGCGCTCAGCTTTATTCCGATCTCGGCGCTACTGGGGATTATCGCCGCCTGTTTGCGCTGCATACGGGCTTGACGACATTGCAGTCGCTGGCGCGTGCGGCGGAGGACGACAAGGCGCCGCGCAGCCAGCGTGCTCGCGTAGAGAAGGAATTCGTGCGCGGCCTCGGCGAGATGGCGGCATTTTTCAGCACGCAGCAATTCGAAGATGTCCGCATGGCCCAAGGCGACCGTGTCGATAACGCCCAGACCGGCTTGGCCTTGCCGACGCGATCGGAAGATTATTTGACCGGCATCGTCCACCGCGGCGGATTGTCCAAGACGGTGTCGGGGCTTCCCGCCGACGCGGCCTTCGAGATCGTAGCCACATCATCGGGTGGAACGGAAAGCAGCATAGCCATCGATTTGTCGGAGATGGACGCCCTCCCACGCTCGCTTGGCGCAATTGTGAGTTTCATCAATTCCAAGCTGGCGGCCGCGGGCGTCGCCTCGCGATTGGAGACCGTGGACCAGTCGCCTAAAACCAATGCCGTAAAGGTCGGCGTCCAAACAGTGACCAGCCGCTACACTGGCCCGAAGCAATACGCACTGAAGGTTGACGTGCGCGCGGGCGAGCGCATTGCGTTCGAGGCTGTCGAGGCAAAGCCGGCCTTCTACGCGATCGGTCAAACCGCCAGCGGCGCCAGGCTAATCAAACTTGAGGATGTCGGCGGTCAAGCTGGGATCCCCGTGTTGCTGCCGCGACCCGGCGCAACTTTGGATCCCACGGGCGCGAATGTCGCTACCGGTTGGCTGGGCCCGGGGCAACCTTATGTTTCAGCGCCAGCCAATGTCTTTGAACAGCGAACCAATGCGCTGACCAGCGACGATCCGAACTCGTTCGAGGATGCCTTACGCGCGCCTGGCGAAGCGATGCTGAAATTACGGTTCGCCGACGGGCGCTCGCTCGCGGTAACGAGCGCTTGGCGCGGCGATGACCTCGAAGTTTGGCGCGCGCGCAGCGGCGAGAACCCTGACCGCGCCATGCTGGACGATTTGGCGGAGCGGCTCTCACAATTGCTGCACGAACAGGGCGTGGCTGCGGGCGTGGACGTTTGGGAGGATGGGGACGAGCGCGGCTTTTCCTTGCTCAGCGGCGACCTCGTGTCGGTCGAGAGCTTCGCCGTCAGCGGTCGCGCCGCCAACTTGGAGGCAGTCGATCCTGCCGGTATGGTCGGCGGTTTGCGCGACGGTGTGTTCGCGCGCCGTTTCGAAACCGCGAGCGTTGCAGGCGCCAGCGACCTCCTCATCGGCGACCAGACCTTCGTCCTTACGACCAGCCAGCAGACGCACACGATCACCATCGATGGCGGCGAAGGTGGCATTGAAGCGGAGGAATTGGCCGCGACGCTGAACGAGAAACTTCGCGACAAGGGATTGGCCGCCGCCGCGTCGCTCTATGACGATGGCGGCGCGCTGACGCTGCGGATCGATACGCTCCACGACATGATCGCGGCAGGCGCCACGATCAACGACACGCAACACGACGCGGCGTTGCAGGCGCCCGGTCTCTGGGCGAGCGGCGGTTTGCCGATTGCAAACGTGGGGCAGCCCTTTGGGGACGGCGTGCGCACATTCGATGTCACGGGCGGCAATCCGTTGCTGACCTATGCCGGTGCGGTGGATCTGGAGATCGTCGTCGATACGCCGGCAGGAGCGAAAACCGTCACGGTTTCGGTAAGCGCCGCCGAGCGCGCCAACGATCCGGACCCAGCGGTCGGGCAGTGGAATAGTATGTTTCAGGACCGACTTGACGCGGCGTTGAACGCGGCTGGGGTTTATGTTGGCGCAAGCGGCGCTGATCTCGCGCACTGGTCTGCTGGCGAAGCAGCCGGTCATCGCATCGCGTCCATAAGCATCAACGGCGACTCGCTGAGTTTGGAAGCGGCCGCGCCCGCTATGGGGGTGGGCGGGGCGTTCTCTAACGAGCGCAGCTTTACTAGCGCCGAAGCGGCGAGTGGCGTGAGCGATGTGGTTTCCGCTTTTGTAAGCGACCAAAGTTTAGCGATTACGTTCGGCACGATTTGGGGCGAAAGGACGGTCTCCGCTTCGCTCGAACTCGGCGATCCCCACACCTTGGAAAGCGCTGCTTTGCGGCTCAATCAGGCGCTTGCGACGCAAGGCTATGATCTGGGCGTTGCAGCGACGGCGCTTTCCGGCGGCGGCGCTGGCTTGCGGATGGTCGCTGGCGGCTCGCACAGCATTCGTGTGGTCGGGAACGTAACGCTTGGCGGAGAGAGCCAGGCAGTAACGCTCGATCCTATCGATTCAGCAAGCCACGCCGACGATCCGGTGGGTGCCGTGCGCGTGGCGGAGCGCGCTGGACGCGGCGCGACGGCCGCCGAAACTGGCGTGGAGGCTTCGAGTTTCAGCGCGCCCAGTGCGAACGCGGCGGGCTGGTTCCCAGGCCGGGCGTTTGACGTCGCTGTCGGGGGCGGCGCCAAGGTCGCCACAGCGCGGGCAGTGGCGGCCGCGGGCGACGGATCTGTCTACGTGCTTGCCGATCTCGATGGCGATTCCGCGACCTCGGCGATAAAGGGCGCGCGCGACGTGGCGCTGATGAAATACGATTCCGCAGGCAAACTTGCTTTCACGCGCATGCTCGGTGCAGCCCAATCGGCTAGCGGGTTCGCGCTTGCTATTTCTACGCAGGGGAAAATAGCGGTGGCGGGCAGCGTCACGGGAACGCTCACAAACACTGGCGCCGGGGGCGGTGGCGAAGATTCCCTGGTTACCCTGTTCGACTCGAGTGGAGCAGAAGTCTGGACCAAGCGGCGCGGCGCCGCAGCCAATGACGAGGCGCGCGTGGTTGCGTTTACGCCAGATGGAGACGTCGTCGTCGCTGGCCGCGCTGAGTCCGCGCTTGGACCAAACTTGGCGTTTGGAGGCGCCGACGCGTATGTGCGCGGTTTCTCGGCCGGCGGCTTTGAATTGTTCAGCAAGCAATTCGGAACCGTAGATGATGACCTCGTCAGTGCGCTGCTTGTGCGCAGCGATGGATCGGGGGGGACCGAAATTTTCACGGGCGGGGTGGAAAATAGGCGAGGCGTGCTGCGGCGCTTTACCTATTCCGCCGGGGCCGGCTTTGTTGCAGGCGCGGTGCGCGATATCGGCGATTTTCGCGACGGTGCAATCAATGCAATCGCGGCGGATGGGGCTGTCCTGTACGTCGGCGGCGAGATCGGCGCTGATCGTTTGAGTCTGGGCGGAGTGGGACGCGCCGCCGTGGCCGCTGGCGAGGGGTTTGTGGGGCGTCTCGACTCAGGCCTGGTTTCCACGGCCGGCGATCGCGCAACTTACCTCGGATCGGCGCAGCAGGACGCGGTGAAGGCATTGGCGATCGTTGACGGCGAGGTTTATGCGGCGGGTGTAGCAGGCGGTATTGTGGCGGGACAGGGCGCGGCGAGTGCGAAGTCCGCCTTCCTCGCGCGCCTCGATGACAATGGTGAGGCGGCATGGGTGCGCAGTTTCAATTCGGCCGGAGGTTCCTTCAGCCTGAGCGGCTTGACGACGGATGCCGCAGGCGCTTCCCCCCTCGACATACTCGGCCTGCCCCGCGGAATCGTCGCCGTTCTCGACGCCGCGCCGCTTACGAGCCGCACCGCGCTGCGCGTGGGCGATGAATTTCGGATCGGCGGCGATGGACGTCGACTCCGCACGATCACGATCGGAGCAACCGACAGCTTGGCGACGCTTGTCGGCGCTATCAATCGCGCTATCGGCGCCGCTGGCCGCGCTGAGATCGTGCGCGAAGGCGGCGTCGAGCGGCTTAAACTCTCGCCGCGCCAGGGGCAGGCGGTGCGCATCGAGAGCGGGCGCGAGGGGCGCGACGCGCTTGCTGGATTGGGGTTGGCGCCGAGCCTGATCGCGGTAAATTCAGGCAGCAAGGGCAACCTTAAGAATTTCGGCCTCGACCTGTTTGCCGCCGACCTCAAATTGGACAGCAAAGCCTCGTTGGTCCGGACAAAGGCCGAATTGAGCGCGGCTGTCTCTATCGTGCGCCAAGCCTATGACGCACTCCTCCATCCCAATGCAAAGGAGCAGACGGCGGAAGAAAGGGAACTGGCCGAGCGGCTCCGAAACGCGGGGCCGGCGCCGCAATATCTGAACGCTCAACTCGCCAATTACAGAGCGGCGCTGGCCCGGCTGGGGGGGTAAGGCGCGCGTGTTGCGCGCAAGCAAACCAGTTGAGGGCCGCTCCGGCGGGGTCTAAGGTCGCCCATCAAGGAGCGGACATGGCCGACGACGCGGGCGCCAATCTCAAGAGCCAGATGAGCGCGGAGGAATGGCAGGCGCGCGTCGATTGCGCGGCGCTCTATCGCCTAGTGGCGCTGCACAATTGGGACGACATGATCTTCACGCACATCTCCATGCGCGTACCCGGGCCCGAGCACCATTTTCTCATCAATCCTTACGGGATGTTCTTTGAGGAGATCACCGCCTCGTCGCTGGTGAAGGTGGACCTCGAGGGAAATATCGTCGCTCCTACTACCTATTACATCAATCCGGCGGGCTTTACGATTCACTCCGCCATCCACGCCGCGCGCGAGGATGCGCTCTGCGTCATCCATCTGCACACCGATGCGGGCGTCGGCGTCTCGGCGCAACAGGAAGGATTGCTGCCAATCTCGCAGAATTCGCTGCTGGTGATACCGCAGCTTGCGCACCACGATTATGAAGGCGTCGCGCTCAATCTGGACGAGCGCGCGCGGTTGGTGGCCGATCTCGGAACGAGGAAGCTCATGTTGCTGCGCAACCACGGGACGCTTGCGGTCGGCGCGACTGCGGCGGAAGCGTTTATCGGCATTTTCTTTTTGGAGCGCGCCTGCGCGCAACAAGTGAACGCGTTGAGCGGGGGGCGTGAATGCATATTGACAGCGCCGGAAGCGGCTCAGGCGGAGACCCGCTCACAATCGGCGGGGCTGGGCATGGTGTCGGGGCTTGCCTGGCCGGGGCTCAAGCGAAAGCTCGACCGGCACTTGCCGGGCTACGATACCTAGGCGCTTTGCTTGCGCTTGCGCCGTCGTCGGCGTTCGCGGGCGCGTGGATCGCACCCGAAGGCGGTCAGGAAATCTTGACCAACGTCGCTGGACAGCGCGCCGAGCAGAGCTATTTCGAAAGCGCAGGATATTGGGAGGCGCCGGTCGCGCGGGATTGGTCGGTGGTGATCGCGCCTTGGGCTGAGCAGAGCTACGAGATCGAGGCCGGCTGGCGCGGCGAGGCGACCTTGGAGCTCAAGCATGCATGGATCGGCGATGCCGGCGGTGCGCTGGCGGTGCAGGCCGGCGCATTCTGGTCCTCCGAGCCGGGCCTCTCGTGCAGCGAGGGTGGCGCGGAGGGGCGACTTTTGCTCGGGCGGAGCCTTGGCGAAAATACATTCTTCAACGTGGAAGCCGCGGGACGCCTGCTGAAAGGCGGGTGCTCGGCCCAGAAATTAGAGCTGACGCTAGGTTATCGGCCTGACGACGAATGGTTGTTCATGGGACAGCTGTTTTCCGACGATTCCGATCGGGGTGACGCGAGCGTGAAGGCCCAGTTCACCCTGGTGCATTTCGGCGATAGCGGCCGAGGCTTGCAGCTTGGCTTGAGAGGGCGCCTCGACGGAGACGACGCTGAGCCCGCCTTGGTGCTTGGGTTTTGGGGACGCCCAGGCGAGTGAGCGCGAACTGGGCGGGGAATAGACATATCTTCGAAAAAATTCGACTTTATGGTCCGGCCGATGTTTGCCTTTTTCAAGCGCTTTGGGTTCGCCGCCACAGTCGTGTCGGCGCTTGCCCTCATGGCCCTAGTGGTTGCCGGTAAGACGCTGCTAGCTGGCGTGGCTGACGGCAGCGCGCCGCCCGCCCGGGGTGGAGTGGGATCTGGTGGGCGGAGCGCGGTTCCCAGCGTGGTTGCGGTTGCGGTAGCGCGCCGGGGGTTCAGCGACGGCATCCAAGCCATCGGCACCGCGCAGGCGCGCGAGAGCATAATCATAACGCCAAAGGCAGCTGACACGATTAGGGCGCTGCGCTTTGACAGTGGCGACCGCGTCCGCGCTGGGCAGGTGCTGGTGGAAATGTCGAGTGTTGAGCAAGCGGCCTCGCTCGCCGAGGCGCAGGCGGCGAACGCCGGTGCGCAGGAGGAATTACGCCGTTTCCAGGAACTCTACGATCGCGGCTTCGCCTCCCAAGCGCGGCTCGACGCCGTCCGCTCCGCCGCCGATGCGGCGATGGCGCGGGTCAACGCCGGCGCTTCGCGTGCTGAGGACCGCACGCTGCGGGCGCCGTTTGCTGGCGTCGTGGGGTTGCGCTCGGCCAGCCCCGGCCAATTCGTGCGTCCCGGCGACCAGATCGGAACGCTCGATGACTTGTCCCAGATAAAGCTCGATTTCGATGTCACGGAAACGCAGATCGCGCGTTTGCGCGAGGGCGTGGCCATCGTCGCCCGCAGCGCCGCGTTTCCTGACCGCGCCTTCGCCGGAACGATCGCGAATGTCGATAGTCGCGTGGACCCAGCAACGCGCACCGTGCGAGTTCGCGCGATGTTGCCAAACGAGGATGGCGCGTTGCGAGCTGGAATGCTGTTGACGGTGGAGGTCCGCTCCAACCCGCGCGAGGCGCTGGCGGTTCCGGAAATCGCCATCCTCGATCAGGCTGACGGCGCCTACGTGTATCGGGTCGCAACAGCCGAGGGGGGCGCGTACAGCGCCGAGTTGGCGCCGCTGCAAGCCGGCTTGCGCAATGGCGGCATGGTCGAAGTGCTGGGCGGGCTAAGCGAAGGAGACCTGGTGATCACCGAGGGTGTGCAAAACGTTCGGCCAGGCCAACCAGTACGACTGCCCGACGCCGGCGCGTCCGGCGCTGCTCGCACGCCATTGCGGCCGCGGGGATGACGCTTTCCGATCTTTCGGTGCGTCGGCCGGTCTTGGCCACGGTGTTCTCCATCCTTGTAATGGTGTTCGGTGCCGTGGCTTTGGGCGCATTGCCCCTGCGCGAGTTGCCTGACATCGACCGTCCCGTGGTTTCCATTGACGCTTCCTACCCAGGTGCATCCGCGCAGGTGGTAGAAAATCAGATCACGCGCGTCATCGAGGATCAGCTTTCCGGCATCGACGGCGTCGATACGATCACTAGCGCCAGCCGCGACGGGCGCTCTTCGGTCAACGTGGAATTCCTGCTCAGCCGCGACATCGAGGACGCCGCCAACGATGTACGCAACGCCGTTGATCGTGCGCGCGGCCAGTTGCCGCCGGATCTGACCGACCCGGTCATCCGCAAAGCGGATTCCGATGCGGAGGCGATCATTTGGTTTAGCCTTGAGTCGCGCACCCTCGATCGGATAGCCCTTACCGATTACGCGGACCGCTACATAGTCGACCGTTTGGCGATTCTAGATGGCGTAGCGAACGTGCAAATTGGCGGCGGCTACCGTCGCGCGCTGCGAATTTGGCTCGACAGCAATGCGATGGCCGCGCGCGGACTCACGGTGCAGGATGTGGAAAGTGCGTTGCGCGCGCAGAATGTCGAGTTGCCGGCGGGATACGTCCAGAGCCAGCAACGGGACTACCAATTGCGCGTCGCCCGGTCGTTTGAAACACCCGAGCAATTCGCGCGCTTGCCGTTGCGGGGCAGTGCGAGCGATGACGCGGTCGTGCGCCTGGGAGACGTGGCCCGCATCGAAATCGCCCCAGAAGAGACCCGGCGGTTGTTTCGCGGCAATGGCGTGGATCAAGTCGGGCTTGGCATCGTGCGTCAATCGCGCTCGAACGCGCTCGACGTTGGCAGGCGCGTGAAGGCTGAGATCGACGCCATCCGCCCGTCGCTTCCGGATGGCACGAACCTGATCCTGACTTATGACGCGACTTTGTTCATCGATCGCGCGATCGCGCAGGTGGGGCGCACCTTGTTGGAATCCACAGCCCTGGTGGTCCTGGTCATCTTCCTTTTTCTTGGCTCATGGCGTGCGGCCTTCGTGCCCGCGGCGGTGATCCCGGTGTGCCTTATTGGCTCGTTCGGGATCATGGCGCTGTTTGGGTTCTCGATAAATTTGTTGACCCTGATGGCGCTGGTGTTGTCGATCGGCCTGGTCGTGGACGACAGTATTGTCGTCCTGGAAAACGCCCAGCGCCGCGTCGACACGCTCGGCGAACCACCTTTGATCGCGGCTGAACGCGGGACAAGCCAAGTGTTTTTCGCTGTCGTGGCGACTTCGGCGGTGTTGGTTGCGGTGTTTGTGCCGCTGCTTTTCGTCGGGGGCTTTGTCGGGCGTTTGTTCGTCGAACTGGCGGTGACCATCGCCGGCGTCGTCGTCATCTCGGCCTTCGCCTCGCTCTCGCTGTCGCCGATGATGTGTTCAAAGCTAATGAAGCCGGTGAAATCGAGCACGCGCCTCACTCGCTTCGTGGATCGCGTGCTGACGGGTATGCGCGCCTCCTATCGCGCGTCCTTGACGGCGGCGCTTGCCGCCAAACCCCTCGTGCTCTCCGCTTTCGTTGGCGTGTCCTTGTTGGGTTTGTTCGTTTTTTCCCAACTCTCCTCCGAACTCACGCCGCCGGAGGACCGCGGCAATCTCGGCGTGTCCGTGAGCGCGCCGGAGGGAGCAGGGTTCGAGTACACCAGCCGGATCATGCGACAGGTCGAGGAAGTTTTGCTTTCCTACGTCACCAGCGGCGAGGCGCAACGCGTCATGGTCACGGCGCCCTCGTTCGGAGACGGTGGCAATAGGTTCTCAGGCGGCGGGGCTCGCATTTTCCTGGCAAATTGGGAGGATCGCACCCGCAGCAGCGCGGAAATAGAGACCGAGATGAACCGTCGCCTCGCGCAGATCCCAGGCGCCGCAATACGGGTCCGCTCCGGGAGCCCGTTTCAAGGTCGGGGCGGAGGCGAGGCCGCCTCCATTGTGCTGTTGGGGTCCACATACGAGCAATTGGCGGGCGTCGCTGGGCGGATGATCGATCGAATGCGCGACAACCCGAACTTCCAACGCCCTCGCATGGATTTCGAGCCGACTTCGCCGCGCGTTCTGATCGACATCGATCGCGAACGCGCAGCGGCGCTTGGCGTCTCGGTCCAATCCATCGGGCGCACGCTTGAGGCGACCATGGGCGCCAGGCGCATCAACACCATCACCGACCGCGGCGAGGAATATAACGTCTATCTTCAAGCCGAGCGCGACGAGCGCTCCAATATCGCCGATCTGGGCGACAAGTTTGTGCGTTCGGACCGGACAAACGAACTTGTCCCGCTGTCTACGTTGGTGACGATGCGCACCGTCGGCGATTCCGCTGAACGTCGGCGCATGAACAGACAGGCGTCGGTCACCGTCTCGGCCTCGATCGCGGGCCGGTACCCGATTGGGGACGCTCTTGCGCAATTGGAAGCCGTTGCGCAGTCCGAAATCGCGGGCCAGCCTATCGGCATCGCCTATGCCGGCGCGGCGCGGCAGTTTAAACAATCCACCGGCGCGGTGGGGTTCGCTTTCGGCTTTGCGCTAGTTGTCGTGTTTCTGGTGCTAGCGGCGCAGTTCGAGAGCTTCATCCATCCGTTGGTGATAATGCTCTCTGTGCCCATGGCGCTGACCGGCGGGCTGTTTGGGTTGTTCGTGTTTGGCGGCACGCTCAACATTTACAGCCAGATTGGCTTGATCATCCTGATCGCGCTTGCCGCTAAGAACGGCATCCTGATCGTCGAGTTCGCCAACCAATTGCGCGACCAAGGTAAGTCGGTGCGCGAAGCGATCATCGAGGCGGCGGACTTGCGCATCCGCCCGGTGCTGATGACCTCCGTGGCGACGGTGGTCGGCGCAATTCCCTTGATCGCTGGCCATGGCGCCGGCGCTGAAAGCCGCATGGCGATCGGCGTGGTAATCTTCTTCGGACTGACGCTTGCGACGATGCTGACCTTGTTCGTTGCGCCGGTTTTCTACGATCTGCTCGCGCGCTACACGAAGTCTCCCGAGAGCGCCACGCGCGCCATCAGGGATTATGAAAAAGGCGAGGCGGCCGGGCATGCCGCAGAGTAATTATTCTTCCGCCTCAGCTGACGCCACCATCAGGTAAGCGATCAGGTCGCGCCGTTGCTTTTCGTTGCGGACGCCAGCGAAGCTCATGCGGGTGCCGGGCAAAAATGCCTGCGGGCTGGTCAGCCATTGATCGAGCTTGGCCCCGTCCCAGTCGAAGTTAGCGGAAGCGGCCGCTTGCGAATACTCGAAATCCGCCTCGGAACCGATTTTGCGACCCACGACCCCGAACAGGTTCGGACCGGTTCCGCGGCTCGGCGCGTCGGGTTCGATCGCGTGGCACGAGCGGCACTGGCCGAATGCACGTCGGCCCGCCTCATAGTCGGCGCCATTGTAGGGGCCGGGCAGCGCCGCGACTTTGGCTTGCATCGCCGTTGCAAGCGCCTGCGCCTCTTCTGCGTTTGGCGTTGTCGAACTGGAGGAAGAGGGGGCAGGAGATGGACTGCACGCGGCCAAGGCCGCGATCAGAGCAACGATGAGCGCGCGCATCAGACAACATCCTCCAAGTAGGCGCGCAGTCTCTCGCCACCACGACCTTCAATCAAGCCGGCGCCGACGCGGCATTTCGCGCGAGTTTTCCGGAGAAAAGGAAGCGGAAACGCCGAAGCGCGATGCGTTGGTGCCGCCAGAGGGACTCGAACCCCCGACCCTCGCATTACAAATGCGACGCTCTACCAGCTGAGCTATGGCGGCGTAGCTATGAAATCAACGACTTAGGAGGCGCTCACCCAGGCCGTTGTTCTATCGCGGCGAAGCATATAGCCGCCGGCGAGACGTGCCGCCAGAGCCCGGCGCGAAGCGCTTTCGCTTTTGGGCCGCCGCCGTTATGGTTGACCCTAGGTGGGACGGGACGCGAAGAGCGGGTTGCGCTGGCATCGGCGCACGGGGCGTCCCAACAACCAAGAGGTGGCATAAAATGGGTTTCTGGGACGCCATGTTCGGAATCGTGTTTGGCCGGCGCGGTTCGCGCCCGCCGCGCAGCACGCCTGCGTCGCCGCCAAGGCCGCCAGCGCCGCCGCCGCCGCCTCCGGCAACGCCTCCGGCGCCGCCGCCAGTTGCGCCTCCTGCACCGCCCCCAGT
>JBEBIU010000164.1:0-3956 GCA_040080225.1 Terricaulis sp. | reverse complement strand
GCTCGGCGAGGGAGGGATCAGTGAACTAGGCATTGGGTCGGTCAACTTGCTCGGCGAGAACACGCTCCGCGTACGCGACCAAGGTACGCTTCACCGCCTCTTCGAGGCTGATCCCCGCTGCCGCCGCACGTTTTTGATAAGCCGCCAGGAGAGTGTCCTCGATATCCGGAATAACCACATCAACCATGTCAATCAGTCTAACAGCGTGCGCGACCGAGCGCACGGGATTTGCTGTGGGGCTGTGCTTGTGCCAACTAGGTGGCAGCCCAATGTCCCATAACAGCTTTGGCCACCTGTTCCGCGTGACGACCTGGGGCGAGAGCCATGGGCCGGCGTTGGGCTGCGTGGTGGACGGGTGTCCGCCCGGCCTGCCGCTCACGCTGCCCGACATCCAGATTTGGCTCAACCGCCGCGCGCCGGGGCGGAACCGCTTCGTCACCCAACGCCAGGAGCCGGACGAAGTGAAAATCCTCTCCGGCGTGTTCGAGGACGACCGCACCGGCGGGCCGGTCACCACTGGAACCCCGATTTCGCTGCTGATCGAAAACGTAGACCAGCGCGGGCGCGACTATGATTCCATCCGCGACCTCTACCGCCCCGGCCATGCCGATTACGTCTATGACGCCAAATACGGCGTGCGCGATTATCGTGGCGGCGGGCGCAGCTCTGCGCGCGAGACCGCCGCGCGCGTGGCCGCGGGCGCAGTGGCGCGCAAGGTGCTGGGTGATGACGTGCAAATTCGCGCCGCCTTGGTGCAGATCGGCGCCGTCGCCATCGACCGCGCACGCTGGGATTGGGCCGAGGTGGAGAACAATCCGTTCTGGTGTCCCGACACAGGGACAGGCAGGACGTGGGAGGTATTGCTCGATGACACCCGCAAGGCTGGCAATTCGCTCGGCGCCATCATCGAAGTGGAAGTAACGGGAATCCCAGCCGGCTGGGGCGCACCTATCTATGGCAAGCTCGATGCCGAGATCGCCGGCGCGCTGATGAGCATCAATGCGGTGAAGGGCGTGGAGATCGGCGCGGGCTTCGGCGCCGCTGCGCTCACGGGCGTGGAGAATGCCGACGAAATGCGCGCCGGCGCAGATGGCAAACCGCAATTCTTGTCCAACAACGCAGGCGGCGTGCTCGGCGGCATCTCCACCGGCCAACCAATCGTGGCGCGCCTCGCCATCAAACCCACCTCCTCCATCCTCAGTCCGCGCCAGACCATCGACCGCTCCGGCCAGAACGCCGAAATCTCCACCAAAGGCCGCCACGACCCTTGCGTCGGCATCCGCGCCGCCCCGGTGGCCGAAGCCATGCTCGCGTGCGTGCTGGCAGACGCGAAGCTAAGACACCGGGGGCAGATGGGCAGATGAGGCTCGCCCGCACATGATCATACGCCACCTCCGCCGCGAAGATTACGAAGAATGGGCGCCGCTTTGGGCGGGCTATCTCGAGTTCTACGAATCCTCGCTTTCTTCGGCGGTCACAGACACAACCTTCGCGCGGTTCCTCGATCCAGCCGAACCAATGTTCGCATTGGTCGCCGCAGACCTGTCCGGCGCGCTCAGCGGCTTCGCCCATTGTGTGTTGCATCGCGGCACCTGGACCGTCGGCGATTTTTGTTACCTTGAAGATTTGTTCGTAGTGCGGCGCGCGCGCGGATCAGGCATTGGCCGCGCGCTGATCGAAGCCGTGTATGTTCACGCCGATGCGCTTGGGTGCGAGCGCGTGTATTGGCTGACGCACGAGAGCAACGCGTCCGCGCGAAGGCTGTACGATTCTGTCGCGCACAATCTCGGGTTTATTCAGTACCGGCGGTAATTGACAACTTAGACTGTTATCCCAACCGCAGAACTCTTAGGTCCCGTTCTCCGTGATTCCGGATCGCGCTCCGCGCGTCCGGAATGACGGAGCTTGTGTTCTCAATATGAGTCACGGTCTGGGACCCTGTTATGATAAACTAAGCATCTTCCGTCTGGCGCCGCGCCGCGGCAACGCCGTCGCGGGCGAGTTCGCCGGCTTGTTCTACCCATTCCTCTTCTTCAATCCGGCCGCGGAGATAGAGATAACGGTCGATCCAGGCGACATTTTCCGGTGACCAGGCCGCGATCTGATCGAAATGAAACACGCCGAGCGCATTCAGCGTGGATTGCTGCAGCCCACTCAGCCCTTCGATCAGGGTGAAATCGTCGGGCAAGCCACTGCGCGGCGCTGACAACACCGACGGTTTCACGCCGCTCAGTTTGGCCGACGGCAGCGCGCCTTGCGTTGGCGCCTCCTCGCTCGGCGCCGCGACGGCGACCATCATTGGCGCCCCCTGCTCCATGTGGCGGACCCGCGCCTCCAGATAATGCACGCGCCATTTCCAGATATCTGGATCGGGCTTGGCTTCCTGTGGCGGCGAGGGAGGCGCTTGGGCCTGAAGGTGTGCAGCCCGTCGCTCGAGATAAAGCATTCGCCAGCGCAGCAATTTGTCCACTTCGGCATTGGCTGCGAACGGCTCTACCTCATTTGCCCTAGGCGCCGCCGCGAGCGAGCGTACTTCGGTCTCCAAATGCACAGCGCGAGCCTCCGCCTCACGCGCGCGCCATTCCAGCGTCGGGCCGGCGTCCGCAGCGGACGGCTTCTGCCCTTCCAGATAGCGCACGCGTTGTTCGAAATACCGCAGGCGCCACGCCTGAAGCATGTGATCGTCGTCCGTCACAGGTTGCGCGCTCACCACCATTTCTCGCGAGCGCTGCTCTTCGTTTTGGGCGGCCAGCGCGCGCAGGCGCGTTATCTCCTCGTGCTCGGCCGGACTTGGCAGCGGCGCGCGCTCAAGCTCGGCGATGCGAAGCGCGCCTTCATCGGCGCGCGCGCGCGAGGCGGACAATGCCTGCTCGAGCTCGGCGATGCGGCCGTCGCGGATTTGCAGCATGCGCCGCATCGCGTCGCTTTCTCGCTCCCGCTCCACCTTGTCTCCAGCCGCCTCGCCGCCACCCAACCGAACAATGTCGCGGACTAGTTTTTCCCGCTCACGCCGCAGTGCGCGCTCCGCAGGCGCGGCCCGTTCAGCGGCCCAGGCCCAGCCGACCAGCGCGAAACACGCCATCGTCAACAGCAGCCAACCCGCCATTTGGGTGATGAGCCAGATCATGATGCGCTCTTATCCGTTGACATTGAACTCAATCCGGCGATTGGCGGCGCGCCCGTCCTCGTTGGCATTGCTCGCACGCGGGCGGTCAGGCCCGTAACCACGCGCGTTGAGGCGCTCGCGCGCGACGCCATGGGCTGCGAAATAATCCGCGACAGCGTTGGCCCGCGCTGCAGACAGCTCCATGTTGGCGGCGCGCACGCCTTCATTATCAGTGTAGCCCGCGACCTCGATCGAAAACCGATCGCAACGCACCGCGACCGAAACCAGCGAGTCCAGGATGCGGCGGCTCGATGGGTCGATCATCGCCGAGCCGGTGGCGAAATTGATGACGTTCTGCTCCATCATGCGGGCGAACCCCTGCGCGCAATCTTCTGGATCGCCGCTGGCGAGATCGAGCCCCTGAAGCTCGGGGTGCTCGGGGTCGAGGCCATCAATGGTCACATCGATGCGGGCTTTGAACGGCGCGCGCGGCGCCGCAAAGGCGCGCTTGAGCGCATCGACCCCTGCTTGACTGCCGTCGCCGATGAACACGATCTGGGTATCGACGAAACGAGCTTGCCCGCTGCTCAAGCCGCCAAGACGCTCGATCGCCGCGCGCGCCACATCGCGAAAGTCCGGAGATGGCGCACCGCCTGCTACATGCATCTGGTTGACGATCTCGCGATTGGGAAAGGTGCGCGCCGCGACCGCGGTCAACGCCGCGACCGCAGCATCGGTCGGCGCCGCGCCGGCAAGCACGACCCGGGTTTCCTCCAGCCTGACGCTCCAATTGTAGGGGCGTTCGACGGCGCCCAGGCTGAGCCCGGAGGCGTCGATGCTCGTGACTCCA
>JBEBIU010000061.1:0-17573 GCA_040080225.1 Terricaulis sp. | reverse complement strand
GTCTTCAGCCGGAACAGGGCGAACGCTGATCGTCGTGTTGGTTAAGCCACTGGTCGTAAAGGCTGTTCTGATACAGTGGAATTTCCCGCGCCAGGAGGCTCGTGGGGACTTTGAACGCAACTTCGCCCAAAATGAACCTTACCTGATCAATCCGAGGGCCTATGTTGGGCTCGCACTTCACTTGGCCCCGGCCTGAGGCGGGGCACTCGAGGATTTCCATGCGCGATGTCATTTCTATGCAGTTTCTCCGTCGCACCCTGATCGCCGGGTCGGCGGTGGCGGCACTTTGCGCCGGGCTCGCGATCGCGCCGTCGATGCTATCGAGGGCCAACGCCCAGGAGATCGCGCCGGCGGCCATCGCCGCGCCAGCTGGCGCTCCCATGAGCTTTGCTGATCTGATCGAGCGCGTGCGCCCGGCAGTGGTGTCTATCTCTGTGCGCCAGCGCCCGGATGCCGCGCGTGGACCGGCGGTGGAAGGCCTGCCGCCCGGCTTCGAGGAATTCTTCCGCGGCCAGCCGGGCCGCCCTGGCCCCGCGCCCACCGCGCTTGGCTCAGGCTTCATTATTGACCAGAGCGGCATCGTGGTGACCAACCATCACGTGGTCGAGGGCGCCGAAGAGATCACCATCAGGACCAGCGATGGCGAGGATCACCCCGCCGAGATCGTCGGCTCCGACGAGCCGACCGATATCGCGGTGCTGCGTATCCGCAATGGCGGGCGCTTCAGGTTTGTCAGCTTCGATGCGACGAGCCACGTGCGGGTAGGCGATTGGGTGGTCGCGGTTGGTAATCCCTTTGGCCTCGACGGCACCGCCACCGCGGGAATCGTTTCCGCCATCGGGCGCCGCGACGCGGGTAGCTCATATGTGGACTTTCTGCAGATCGACGCGCCGATCAATCGCGGTAATTCAGGCGGCCCGACCTTCGATCTTGCCGGCAATGTCATTGGCGTGAATAGCCAGATCCTCTCCCCGACTGGCGGCAGCGTCGGCATCGGCTTTGCGATCCCATCCGGTCAAGCCAACACCGTAGTGCAGCAATTGCTGCGCGACGGACACGTGACGCGCGGTTGGATCGGCGTGTCAATCCAAGGGCTCGACGAGGACTTGGCAAGGAGCTTGGGCCTCGACGAACCGCGTGGCGCGCTGATCGGAAGTTTGGTACCAGACGGACCCGCCGCGCGCGCTGGTCTGCAGCAGGGCGATGTGATCTTGAGCTACAATGGGCAACGCATCGAAGATAGCCGCGACCTTACCCAGCGCGTGGGCGCCACTCGCGTCGGTGAAACCGCGCGTCTCGAAGTGCTCCGCGGCGGCGCGCGCCGCAACTTGACGCTGCGCCTTGGCGAGCGACCGTCCGAGCAAGCGCTCGCGAGCGCTACACCGGCGCCGAATGCAACCCCGGACGGGCAAAGCGGCGGCGTCGCACAAGCAGCACTTGGGCTTTCGCTGCGTACGCTCACCGCCGAAGATCGCGGGCGCTACAATCTGACCGCCAACGAATCCGGACTGGTGATCACAAACGTCGAGCCGACCAGCGATTTGGCGGAAGACGGCGTACGGCCGGGCGATATCATCTTGCAAGCGGGAGGCCGCCCGGTGCGGACCATGCAAGAGCTGAACACCGCGGTCGATGCGGCGCGCCGCGCCAACCGTCCGCTCCTGCTTCAGATCGACGGCCGCGCCGGCCGCCGCTTTGTCGCCGCCAATTTGGGCGCACGCTGAACGAAGGGAACTTCCGATGCGGGTATTGATTGTCGAGGACGACGCCGACGTGGCGGCGACTTTGAAGGCGTCGCTCACCGCCGACGAGCACGAGGTCGATCTCGCGATCGACGGCGAACTGGGCGAGAACATGGCTCTGAACGGGGCCTACGATGTGATCGTGCTCGACCGCATGCTGCCGAAGAAGCTCGGCGTATCGGTGGTGCGCGACTTGCGTCAACAGGGCGTATCGACCCCGGTGCTGATCCTTTCAGCGCTCCATGACGAGGACCATCGCGTCGAGGGCCTGAACGCCGGCGCCAACGATTATCTCGGCAAGCCGTTCTCCACCCGAGAATTGCTGGCGCGAGTGCGGGCGCTGTGGCACGGGCGCGGGCGCGAGCCGCTCACACGCTTGCAGGTTGGAGATCTGGAAATGGATTTGCTGGCGCGCATTGTCAAACGCGGCGGCAAGAAGCTCGATCTGCAGCCGCGCGAATTCCGCCTGCTAGAGTATCTGATGCGCCACGCGGGGCAGACCGTGACCCGAAAGATGCTCCTCGAGAACGTATGGGATTATCATTTCGACCCGCAAACGAACGTGATCGATGTGCACATTTCCAGGCTGCGAGCCAAGATCGATCGTGATTTCTCGCAATCGCTTTTGCATACGGTTAGGGGTTCGGGGTATCGGCTGGAGGTGTGAGGGCGCGCGCTTGGCGCTGAAACGTGTGGCTGATGGATTCGAAGCGTTTGCAACGATCTCCCTCCGCGGGTGAATTTCGTATCCGCCAGAGCAGCTTCGCGCTTTTTCGCACCACGACCTTCCGTCTGGCGCTGGCGCAAGCGGGCTTGGTGCTCGCGTTTGTGGCGGCGCTGTTGTTGTCGATCTATTTCACCACTGTCGGCCAATTGGAGGCGGAATCCGACGCCGCCGCCGACGGTGAGTTCGCTTCGCTCGAGCGCGTCTATTCCGAAGGCGGCATGCGCGAATTGAACCAGCAGGCGACCATTCGCGCCGCGCGTGAAGGCGCGATGCTCTACGTGCTCGCCGAGAGCAGTGGCGCGGTAATTGCCGGCGACTTCCAGCAACTGCCCAGCCAGCCTAGAGACTCCGCTGAGCGTGTCGATTTTCGCTTCGAGCGGCCTAACGATGAGGGTCGCGTCGTGCGCGGGCGAGCGCGCGGTCGCCTGGGGCGGCTCCTTGGCGGACCGATCCTGCTAGTCGCCCGCGATATGAGCGACGACGAGGCCATTACCGATCGCATCACGCGCGCATTGTGGACGGTTGCGGTGCTGGGCTTGCTTCTTTCGGTCGCGAGCGGTCTGATTGCATCCTGGTTCGCTTCGCGCCGCGTGGAAACCATCGCAAGCGCCGCGCTCGACGTCATGGCCGGCGATCTGGCCAGGCGCGCGCCGGTTCGCAGCGACGGCGACGAGTTCGACGGTCTCGCGGAGGCGTTCAACGCCATGCTCGACCGCATCGAGCAATTGATCCAGGCGACGCGCTCCGCGGGGGACGCCATCGCCCACGATCTACGCTCGCCGCTGACCCGCTTCCGGCAGAGGCTCGAAACTGCCCTTGAGGCGCCGCCCGATGTCGACGCCGATCGCGAGGCGTTGCGCAAAGCGGCGGAGGAAGCCGACCGGCTGCTCGAGATGTTTGCGGGCGTGCTCAGGCTTGCGCGGGTGGAGGCCAGCGGCAATTGGACTCTGCAGCGGATAGACGCCACCGCCATTTTGCGTGACCTCGCGGAATTTTACGAGCCCGCCGCCGAGGAGCGCGGTCTTGGGTACCGGAGTTCGATCGAGGACGGCTTAGCGTTGAGCGGCGAGGCGGGATTATTTGCGCAGGCGGCGTCGAACTTGATCGAAAATGCGATGAAGTACACGCCAAGCGGAGGGTGCATCGAAGTGCGGGCGTGGTTGCGCCCTGATGGGCGTATGGAATTCAGCGTCCTGGACGATGGTCCCGGCATTGCGCCGGGAGAGCGCGATCGCGTGCTTGAGCGTTTTGTACGTTTGGAAAGTGCGCGCACTAGCCCAGGCGCCGGGTTAGGGCTCAGCCTGGTCGCGGCGGTGGCGCGGTTGCATCGGGGCGGTTTGCATCTGCGCGATGGCTTGGCGATCGGTGAGCGACACGGTCTCGGCGCCGCGCTGGTTCTGCCGGCGGAGGCGCGGCATTGATCGCCGCCGTTTCGCCAGCGCGCCCAAACGGCGCTGCGCCGCGCGCCTTTGTCGGCACGATTTGGGAGGATGCGGCAAGCGCTGCTGCTGCGCATGCGCCTTACCTCGGAAGGCTGATCTCGCGGCGGGGTGACCTCTGCGTCGATATCGACGAAGCGTGGCCGGATCGCCTGGTCGCGGACGCGATTTCGCGTGCGAATGCCATCGCTGCAACGCCGCCCGCGATCGAGGAGGGTATGCGCGTCTTGCGGCAAGCGAAGGACGCTGTTCACCTCGCCGCGGCGATCGCCGACCTGGCCGGCGCCTGGCCGCTTCCGATGGTGACCGAGCGCCTGAGCGACTTCGCCGATGCGGCCATGCGCGCCGCTTTGGCGCTCGCGGCGCGCGAACAGGGGCGCTTGTCCGGCGACGCTTGCAGCGGCGAATTTGGTCCGGTCGCCGGCTTCTCGCTCATCGCCATGGGGAAGCTGGGCGCGGGCGAACTCAATTATTCGAGCGACATCGATTTCTCCGTGTTCTTCGACGATGAGACCCTGGCAGCCGCGGGCATGCACGAGCCGCGGGTGGCCGCGGTCCGTCTGGTGGCGCCGCTGGTGCGCGCGCTCGAAGAGGTGACGGCCGACGGCTACGTGTTCCGCACCGACCTGCGCTTGCGTCCCGATCCCGGCGCAACGCCGGTGGCGGTCTCGATGGCGTCGGCTGAACATTATTATCAGACACTCGGTCAAAACTGGGAACGCGCAGCGTTCATCAAGGCGCGCGCCGCTGCCGGCGACCGTATCGCAGGGCAGCATTTCCTAGGATCGCTCTCGCCATTCATCTGGCGCAAGCATCTCGATTTCGCGGCCGTCGAGGATGTCCACTCGATCAAGCGGCAAATTCTGTCGGCCCACAAAAGCGCCGAACTTGGCGAGCCGGTGTTTGACGTCAAGCTCGGTCGCGGCGGCATCCGCGACATCGAATTGTTCGCACAGACCCAGCAGCTTATCCTGGGCGGACGCAACACTGCGCTGCGATCTCCGGGCACGCTTGCAGCACTCGATGCTCTGGCGGCGGCGGGCGTCATCGCGGATGGTGCACGCGTCACGCTCCGCGACGCCTACACCTTCTATCGAAACGTCGAACACCGCATACAGATGCTCGAAGATGCGCATTCTCATCGCGTCCCCGCCGACGAGGAGACGCGCGCACGGGTTGCGATGTTGGCGGGTTTTGAAACACCGGAGAAATTCGATGCAGCGCTCGTGGCCGCGCGAGCTGCCGTCGCTGAGATCGATCGGCAATTATTTGGGCGGGAAGAAAGTCTCGCCGATCCTTCGGGGAGCCTCAGCTTCACCGGGGTTGAGGACAATTCCGATACGCTGCTCACCATCGAGCGCCTCGGTTACAAGAACGCGGCGTTCGTCAGCCAGACCATCCGGGGGTGGCATCACGGGCGGGTGCGGGCGATGCGTTCAGCGCGCGCGCGCGAATTGCTGACCCTGCTCACGCCGCGTCTTTTGCGCGCGCTCGCCAGCGCGGGTGACGGCGATCACGCATTTGTACGTTTTGCCAGTTTTTTTGGCGAGCTTTCAGCTGGCGTTCAATTCCTGGCGCTGCTGGATGCGCGGCCGGCGTTGCTTGACCTGCTCGCACGTTTGCTGACCCGTGCACCGGCGCTGTCGGATCGGCTTGCACGCCGCCCGCAGCTCATGGATGCGCTGATCGAGCCGCGTTTCGCTGCGCCGCTCGCGGCCGACGAACCCGGTGCGCGCACGCGAGACCTGATTTCGCGTTTGGAAAGCGCCGGTTCGTTCGAGGACAAGCTCAACGCAGCGCGGCGGTTTCACCGCGAAGAGGCGTTTCGCATCGCCGCTCAGATCGTAGAGGCGGAGGCCGCACCGCTCGAGGCGGGCGCGGCGTTCACCGATCTCGCCGAAGCCTGCGTGACGGCGATGGCCGATGCGGCGCTGCAGGCGATGAGGCCGCAACCAGGCGCTTTCGTTGTGCTTGGCTTGGGCAAATTTGGCGGGGCTGAACTGTCGATCCGATCCGATCTCGACATCATGTTGGCCTATGAAGCACCCGATGAATCCGGCGGCGCCTATTATGCGCGTCTCACGCAACGAATAATCAGCGCATTGTCAGCGCCAACGGAGGAGGGCGACCTCTACGAGGTCGATGCGAAGTTGCGGCCATCGGGATCAGTTGGGCCGGTAGCGGTGAGGTTGTCTTCGCTCCAGCATTATTACGAGCAAGAGGCGTGGACCTGGGAATTGCAGGCGCTTACACGGTTGCGCCCAATAGCGGGTGACGCGAAATTGGGCGCTCGGGTCATGGATACCGTTCGCGCGACGCTCGCGCGCGGACGCGACGAAGCTGTGACTTTGTCGCAAGTGTCGGACATGCGCGCTCGCATGGAGCGTGAACGACCTGCGAAAAGCGAGTGGGACCTCAAACTCGCGCCCGGCGGTCTGGTCGATATCGAATTTATCTCGCAAGCGCTGCAATTGACGTGGGCGGAGCGCAGTCCGGCGGTGCTCGCCGCGAATACAATGAGGGCGCTGGATCTTTTGCATCAAGCCGGGGCGTTGTCCGCGAACATGCACCACACACTGACCTCCGCCTGGCGGCTCTACACCAGCATCCGTCAGGTCGCCGCTATCTGCCTTGGGGCGGCGTCGCCTGAGGCGGGCTCGCCCGTCGGCGGGCATGTGGCGAAACTCTGCGGCGAAGGCGACCTCGTTAGCTTGGAAATGCGAGTGCGTGAGGCGCGCAATGCTGTACGTGAAATTTTCGCGACGATCATAGGTCCGCTCGGCGACGGCGCCGGCAAGATATCACGCTGAGGGCTGCGCCGCCGGTCCGCTGAATTGGCGCGGCAATGTTATGGTTACGATCGTGCCTCGCCCCACTTCGCTTTGGATGGCGAGTTTTCCGCCGTGCATTTCTGTGAGCGACTTGGTCAATGCAAGGCCAAGGCCGGTGCCGTGATGGTTGCGGGTGAGTTCTTCTTCGACCTGCTCGAACGGGCGCGCCAGGCGCGGCAAGTGATCGGCGGGAATGCCGCAACCGGTATCGACAACGCGTAGTGTGAGCGAATTGGGGCCGCCGCGCGCATAGACCATGATAGCGCCCTGGTCGGTGAACTTCACCGCGTTCGAAAGTAGGTTGAGCAGAATTTGCTTTACGGCGCGATGATCGGCTTCGATTTCAGGCAAATCCTCAGCATCGACAACGATGGACAGCCCCTTCTCTTCGGCCTTGCGCTTGGTCAGGCGCACAGCTTGCTCGATCGCCACCGATGGGTCGAGCGGCTTCGGCGACAGCGTCAATTTATTGGCCTCGATCTTTGCCATGTCGAGAATGTCGTTGATGAGATCGAGAAGATGGTTGCCGCTATCGAAGATGTCGGA
Organism: Terricaulis sp.; assembly: GCA_040080225.1. Classification (GTDB taxonomy): domain Bacteria; phylum Pseudomonadota; class Alphaproteobacteria; order Caulobacterales; family Aquidulcibacteraceae; genus Vitreimonas. The sequence goes on along the minus strand of JBEBIU010000061.1, from coordinate 10,288 downwards.
GGAATATTGCTTGTATTGCTCGTTGGCGAGCGGGCCGAACAATTCCTTGGCCATGATTTCAGAGAATCCGATCACCGCGTTCAGCGGCGTGCGCAGTTCGTGGCTCATATTCGCCAGGAAGGTGGACTTGGCGCGGCTGGCTTCCTCGGCTTTCTGTCGCTCCTCGTGCGCCTCGCGCGCGAGCGCCTTGATCCGGTATTCCTGGCTCTCCGCTCGGCCGAGCGCGTCGGTCAGCCGGCGTTCGTTGCGCGCCAGCTCTTCTTCCTTACGCTTGAGCGGCGTGATGTCGACGCCGACGGTGATCAACCCGCCATCGGCGGCGCGGCGCTCCACCAGATGCAGCCACACGCCGGTGGCGAGTTCGACCACGCGTACATCGGGATTTTCGGTGTCGTTGCGTTCGCGACGAATATGCGGCGCTGACGCCGCCGCAATGGCCTCATAAGAAGCGCGCGTGCGAAGAATGTCGGGGCCGAGGTTGAAGGCGGTCGCGAAGCTCTGGTTCCACAGCAGGAGGCGCCGTCGTGAATCCCACAGCGCGAACGGACCGGAGAAGTTCTCGATGGCGGCGCGCAATTGGCGCTCCAGGTGCGAAACCCTGGCCTGGGCCTCATAGCGTTGGGTGGCGTCGATGACGGTGGCGAACAAGCGCACCTCCGTGCGTCCGCCGCCTTGCACCGCCGCACCCCGCGCTTCGATCCAGGCGATAGTGCCGTTGCGGACGACGCGGAAACGCGCGTCGAGTGCGCCTGCTTGCCGTGCGCGGCGAAATTCTTCGTCCACGATCGCGCGATCTTCTGGCGCTACGAGTTCAAGTACGCCTCGCAGCGATAGGGTGTCGCGCGGCGCCTCCAGCAGCCGCGCCGCTTGCTCTGACAATTGCACCTCGTCTGCGGCCGGCCGCCATTCCAGGACGCCCACCCGCGCACCGTCTGCGGCGATGCGGAAATGGGTGTCGGCGCGGGCGGCCTCCGCCTCCGCCAAGCGCGCGCGCTGTCCGTTCTGACGCATCATCAGGTAGAGCACGCCGATCGCGGCAAGCGGCGCCGCTGCGACGAGCGCAAATTGCAGAAAGGCCGCGAGCCAGAGTCCTAGTTGTGAGGGGGCTGGCGTCGCCGTCAGCACGATCAGGTTTCCCGCCCGTGCCGCCGCGCCCGCGACCGCCCAGCTACGGCCGTCAGAATCGACGATGAAAGCGCCTACGTCGCGGGCAACATCGACGATCTGGTGCTGCGCCGCCGCGCCCGCTTCCGTCAGCGCCGGCGAGGCGTAGAGCACGCGCTGATCGCGCGTCACGACGAGGATGCGTGCGTCGGCCTCAAGTTGCGGCAACAATTGCGCCGTGTCCAGTAATTGCACAATTGAAAGGTCGCCGACGCGGCGAACGATCGCCGGCGCGGTGGCGGCGGCGCCCATGACGGGCGCGCCTGTCCAGAGCGGCGCCCGCTCCGCGTCGCGCAACGCCGCGCTCGCCAGCGCACCGTGGGTATCGTCGGTGATCGCCAGAATCTCGCCATTCTTTCCGGCCACGGCCGCCGCCATCGCCGGGGACGCGCGCGCGGCTGCAGCGAGCGCGGCTGCGTCATCTGCGTGGACGCGAGCCAGCTCCGAGACGCCCACATTTGCGCCGAGGGCGATTGCGACATTGGAATTGACCCGTTCCGCTATCAGCCGCGACGCCGACGCTTGCGCCATCAGCACCGTCTCGACCTCGTCGTCGTATCGCAACTTTATTTGTGTGAGTACGGCCACGCTGAAAGCCAGCACGAAGACGCCCACAAGCGCGACGAAAGGCCGGTTGGCCTTGTCGCTGGCGGCGGCGCTTGCGGCCTCGTAGGTGGCGGCGTTCGACAACTTATCCCCCGCCCGTCTCGCGAATCATCTCTCGGGAATCCGGGCAACAGGAGATAATAACGAATGCTCAAATATGGTGTCGAGCACCGCCGTCGAGCTACTCCCAATAACTGAAAAAGCGCCCAAGGGCCTCAGATTAAGGTGCGTTCCACTACTTCGCGGGTGTTTTTGGAGAGGGAACTGAGCGAAGCGAGCATTTCCAGCGCACTGCGAGCATGAGCCTGCCGGCTGGAGTCGAATCGTTTCCATGATTCGAAGGTTGTCAAGAGGCGGGCGGCAAGCGCTGGGTTGCGGGCGTCGATGTCTTGGGCCAGCCCGGCGAGGAAGCGGTAGCCGCCGCCATCGGCGCTGTGGAACGCGCGCGGGTTGCGCATGGCGAACGACGCCGCCAACGCCCGCACCCGATTGGGATTACTGGTGTTGAAGTCGGCGTGTGCGCGCAATTGTTCCACTCGCGCGAGCGCGCCCGAGCGCGGCGAGGCCGCTTGGATCGCGAACCATTTGTCGATCACCAGCGGGTTCTCCCGCCATCGTTCGTGGAAGCGCGCGAGCGCGGGATCGAAATTCTCGCTCTCGCTGGCGCCAAGCGCTTCCAGCGCGGCGACGCTCTCGGTCATGGTGGCGGCGCTGTCGTAGGCGTTGGAAAGAAGTTCACTCTCTCCGGCGCCGAGCGCCGCCAGCAGATCGAGCGTCGCGCACTTGAGCGCACGTCGGCCCGCCGCCTCGGTGCTGGCCGAGAACAGCGTTTCACTCTCCGCCGCGGCCAAACGCGTCAGCCGGTCGCGCAATGCAACGGCGATTTCCCGCCGCAGCTCCTCGCGGCGAATGAACAGCGCCTCCGGGTCCGGATTTTTCGCCGCCAACAGGAGCTCCGAAAGGTCCGGCAATCGCATCGCCAACGCCGCAAATGCCGGGTCCTGCTGCGCGCGGTCTAGCTCCCGGCCGAGCGCTTGCGCCAGCAGCGCAGGCGACGCGTCGGCTTCGCCCAGCATCATCGCGCGCGCGATGCTCTGGCCAGCTTCCCATCGGGTGAAGGGGTCTGGATCGTGCGCCATCTGCACGAGCTTTTGTTCAATCGTCAGGCCGTCGCCGAGCGTCACCGGCGCTGAGAAGCCGCGTAGTAGCGACAGGATCGGCGGTGCGGCGACGTCATGGAATTGGAAAGTGTGTCGCTCTTCATCGAGTACGCGCAAGTGTTCAGCGCGCGCTAACGCATCGCCTTCAGCCTTCGCCTCAAGCACGGCGCCGTCCGGCCCGATCAGGCCTATTCGCAGAGGTATCGGCAACGGCCTTTTGTCAGATTGCCCTGGCGTCGCGGCGGTGCACTGGGCGATGGTGACGCGATAGCTGCGCGCGGCCGCGTCGTAGTCGCCTTGCACGCTGAGCGACGGCGTTCCGGCCTGATCGTACCAGGTCATGAACGAAGTCAGGTCGCGCCCCGAGGTTTCAGCGAAACATGCAATGAAATCCTCGACGCTTGAGGCCGTTCCGTCGCGGCGCTCGAAATAGACCTGCATGCCGGCAGCGAACGCCTCATCACCAATAATCCGCTTCAGCATTCGGATCACTTCGCCGCCTTTTTCGTAGACGGTCGCGGTGTAGAAATTGTCTATCTTCCGATAGCTCGACGGCCGCACGGCATGCGCCAAGGGTCCGGAATCCTCCGCAAACTGGCGCGCGCGCAGGCGTTTGACGTCCTTGATCCGCTGCACCGGGCGCGAGCGTTGGTCGGCGCAGAATTCCTGCTCGCGATAGACGGTAAGTCCTTCCTTCAAGCACAACTGAAACCAGTCGCGGCAAGTGATGCGATTGCCGGTCCAGTTGTGGAAATATTCGTGCCCGACCACGGCTTCGATGGCCTCGAAATCCGCATCGGTCGCGGTCTCGGAATCAGCGAGGATCAGCGATGAATTGAAGATGTTGAGGCCTTTGTTTTCCATCGCTCCGAAATTGAAATCGCGCACGGCGACGATGTTGAAGACGTCGAGATCGTATTCGCGCGCGAACACCTCCTCGTCCCACTTCATCGCGCGCTTGAGCGCATCCATGGCGTAGCGCGCACGCTCGCCGTCGCCGGGATCGACATGGATGGCGAGCGCCACGGCGCGGCCGCTCATGGTGACGAATTCGTCCGTAATCGACTCGTAGCGTCCCGCCGCCAGAGCAAAAAGGTAGGACGGCTTCGGATGAGGATCGATCCACACCGCGAAATGACGCCCGCCCTCCATTTCGCCGGCCTCGGACAAGTTGCCGTTTGATAGAAGTGTTGGATAGAGCGCCTTGTCGGCTTCGATCCGCACGGCGTAGCGCGCAAGCACGTCGGGCCGGTCGAGCGCATAGGTGATGGCGCGGAAGCCTTCCGCTTCGCATTGCGTGCAGAAGCGACCGCCCGACATGTAGAGGCCTTCGAGCGCGGTATTGTTGGCGGGGTCGATGCGGGTGACGATCTCGAGCTGGAACGTGGCTGGCGGGGTGTGGATAATCAGCTTGCCGGGTTCGACGCGGAATTCGCTCTGGTCGAGCGGGCGACCATCGATGGCGATGCTCTGCAGCTCCAGCCGTTCGCCGTCGAGCACAAGAGGGCATTCTTGGACCGCCCGACGCACTTGCGAGCGCGCAGCGACGATCGTTTCGTTCGGTTCAAGCGAGAAAACCAGCGCGATCTCATCGATCCGATAATCTGGCGGTTTGTAATCGGCAAGGCGAATGGATACGAAATCGGCGTCGCGCATGAAGCTCTCCGGGGCAGGGTCCCAGATGAGCGTTTCGCGCGTCTAAATCAACCGCGTCATTCGGCGGCGACAGCGTGCGCCTGCGCCGGTTCGCGATAGATGGCGGCCAGCACCATTTCCGCTTGCCGCGCAAGATCGATTAACGGACCCGGCGTGTCGTCGGGAAAATCCTGCGCAAACTCCACCAGGCTGCGCGCGACGCGCATCAGCTGCAGCGCATTGGCTAGGACGCGCGCTTGATGCTCCACGCGCTGCGGTTCGCGGTCGTACTCGGCCATCGGCACCCGCCATCCGCCCCAATCCTGCTCATCGGTGACGACTACAGGAAATGTGCCGGGGAAGGGATGGCGCGGGTCGCGCGCCTCGGCGCTGAGGCGGTTCGATGCACGCAGAACGCGCCAATTTTCGGAGACGATGAGGTCCGGGCGCGACGGCTCTTTTTCCTCTGCAGCGAGCTCATGAGCCTGGAATTCGCGCCCCAAACCCACGTCATAGGTGATGCGCAGGGGCTCCTCGACGCCTTTCACCCATTGCGGCGCCACGCGCTCGACCGCAGCCCAGGTGCCGACCGTGCGCACAAAGACGCGCTGGCCCTTGTGAAATAATGCCTTAGCCATGCCGTGCTGCTCCGCCCCCGCGCCAGGCCATCGACACTACCCGATCTCGCTTTAGCCTTCGTGAAGAGGCGTTGACGCAAAGGCGCCCTTTCCCACGACGTCCGACGCGTTAAGGTGGCGGCAACCATGGATGCCCGGAGGCGGTTTTGAATTTCGATTTCTCCGACGACCAGAAGAGCTTGAAGGATCAGGCGCGCAAGTTTCTGAGCGATAAGGCCGGCGCGATGGTGACGCGCCGGGTGCTGGATAATGCTGAGGTCTCCTATGACGAAGGCCTGTGGCGCGGCGTTGCGGGGATGGGCTGGCTGGGCGCGGCGATCCCGGAGGCGCATGGCGGACTGGGGCTCGGTCATTTGGAGCTTTGCGTTCTGGCCGAGGAGCTTGGCCGCGCCGTCGCGCCGATCCCGTTTTCTTCCACCGTGTATTTCTTTGCAGAGGCTCTGATGTTGGCGGGGAGCGAGGCGCAGAAGGCGGCGCTGCTGCCGAAACTGGCGGCGGGCGAGATCATCGGATGCTTCGCGTCTTCCGAAGGGCCCGGCGCGCCGACGCCTTCGAACATTCAGGCAAAGTTCGACGGCGCGGTGCTCAACGGCGCGAAGATACCGGTCGCCGACGGCGATTGCGCCAGCCACGCCGTGTTGGTCGCGAAGGAGGGCGCCGGTATTTCGTTGGCGCTGGTTGATCTCAATCAGCTAGGCGTGAGTCGCACAACGTTGAAGACACTCGATCCGACGCGTGGGCATGCGAAACTCGAGTTCAAGAACGCCAAGGCGGAACGCATCGGCGCGGCGGGGCAGGGTTGGGAGTTAGCTGAAGCCGTGCTCGACCGCGCCGCCGTGCTGATCGCGTTCGAGCAAGTCGGCGGTTCGCAAGCGTGCCTCGAAATGGCGACCGAGTACGCGAAGTCCCGCTACGCTTTCTCGCGCCCGATCGGTTCGTTCCAGGCGATCAAGCACAAGCTTGCGGACATGTATGTCGCCATCGAAGTGGCGCGCTCGAACGCCTATTACGGCGCCTGGGCGCTTTCCACCGAAGCGGCCGAGCTGCCCTTCGCCGCCGCCGCTTCGCGCGCGGCGGCAAGCGACGCGTTCTACATGTGCGCCAAAGAAAACATCCAAACCCACGGCGGCATGGGCTTCACCTGGGAAGTCGATTGCCACTTGTACTTCCGCCGCTCCAAGTTGCTCGCGCTGCAAGCGGGAAGCCCCGCGGTGTGGAAGGAAAAGCTGGTGAAGCGGCTGGAGCAGAGGAACGCGGCGTGAGGGTTGGATGGCGTTCACTTACCAGACCAAATTGGTGCCGCTGGGAAAGAAGGAGGATTGGCCAAGGGACATCGACCAAGCTTGCAACGAACTTGGGGCAGCTGGTTTCGAAGTGATCGCGGTGGTGCCGGTAGCAACAAATGTTCATTACGGCGGCGTCCGCGGCGTCAGTACAACAACCAGCGTTTTGGTCACCGCGCGTAAACAATGCTGAAGTAGAGGCGGAAGAAACCATGGATTTCAACGACACACCCGAAGAAGCCGCCTTCCGCGCCGAGGCGCGGGCGTTTCTGGAAGCGCATTGCAGGCCAAAGGTCGCCGAGAAGGATCGGATGAACCGCTCGCTGCGCGGGTTGGATTATCTGAATGCGGCGAAGGCTTACCAGAAGCTGAAGGCGCAAGCCGGTTTCGCCGGGATCACTTGGGCCAAGGAGCATGGCGGGCGCGGATTGGCGCCGATTTTCAGCGTCATTTTCGGCCAGGAAGAAGCCAAGTTCGATGCGCCCGCGGCGCCGTTCGCGATTGGCCTCGGCATGTGCTTGCCGACCGTGATTGCGTTCGCGAGCGAAGCGATCAAGCAGCGTTATGTCGCCAAGGCGCTCTCGGGCGAGGAAATCTGGTGCCAGCTGTTTTCCGAGCCAGGCGCAGGCTCGGATGTTGCGGCATCGAAGACCAAGGCCGTGAAAGAGAGCGATGTCTGGATCGTCAACGGCCAGAAGGTGTGGACCACCGGCGCGCATTTTTCCGATTTCGGCATCCTGCTCGTGCGCACCAATCCGGACGTGGAGAAACACAAGGGTTTGACGATGCTGATCGTCGACATGAAGGCGCCGGGCGTCGATGTGCGCCCGATCCACCAGGCTTCCGGGGGAAGTGATTTCAACGAAGTGTATTTCACCGATGTGCGCATCAAGGACGATCACCGCTTGGGCGAACCCGGCCAGGGATGGGGCGTTGCTCTGGTGACTCTGATGAACGAACGCCTCGCCGTCGGCGGTTCGTATGGTCCCGACTACAGGGAGATCATGAATTTCGCGCGCGCCGCAGCTTCGCCCACGGGCGAGGGCTCGCTGATGCAGAACGAAGCATTTCGCCAGAAGCTCGCCGACTGGATCGTGCGCGCCGAGGGTTACAAGTTGGCGAAATTCCGCACCATGACCGCGCTGTCGAAAGGCGAGACGCCGGGGCCGGAAAGCTCGATCGGCAAAGTGATCAACGCCAACCAAATGATGGATATCTCTAACGCCGCGATCGAAGCGCTCGACCATTACGGCATTATCGACGATCCCGCGTTGGCGCCGATCGATGGCGCGTTTCACCAGAGCTACATGTTCGCGCCCGGCCTGCGCATTGCCGGCGGCACGGATGAAATTCTAAAGAATATCCTCGCCGAGCGCGTGCTCGGCCTGCCGCAAGATCAGCGCGCCGACAAAGGGATCGCGTTCAAGGATTTGCCGAGCGGGCGGTGACGCCATGGACCGCCGGCGTTCTCGCCGGCATCGGTGTTACAAACTCACCGCCACCTGAGCGGTAGCAAACACCGATGCCGGCGAGGACGCCGGCGGTCCATGTCTACCCCCGCCATCGTGCAAAAATCGCAGTCGGCAGCAGCAGCTCGCGCCCTTGGTGCGGGAGCGCCATTTCGCCGACCTGCCAGTCGCCGCCCACGAACATTTGCTGCGCGGTTTGCGCCAGCGCCAGATAGGAGAGGCGCACCGCGTACACGGTCGCGATCATGAAGCCGCGCGCGCTGGCGCGATCGTTTGTATCGGTGCGCAACAGGGTTTGGCAGGCGTCGAGCAATTCCGGCAAGTGTTCCTCGAGCCGCCATGTCTCGCCATCCGGGCCGCGCCCAAATTTCGGCGGGTCGAGGATAATGCCATCGTAGCGCCGCTCGCGCCGCAACTCGCGCTTCACAAAGCCAAGCGCATCGTCGCAGATCCAACGGATCGGCGCTTCGCTTAGGCCTGCGGCGGCTTGGTTGTCGCGGGCAAAGCCGATGGCTTTCTTCGAGGCGTCCACATGCGTCACCTTCGCGCCGGCCTTGGCGCAGGCGAGCGTGGCGAGGCCGGTATAGCCAAACAGGTTCAGCACTTCCGGCTGCGCGCCTTTATGGTCCCGCAAGCACGCGCGCGCGAAACGCCAATGCACGGAGTGTTCGGGGAAGAACGCCAAGTGACGAAAAGGTGTCGGGCGCGACAGAAACGCGATGTCATCCCAGCGCAGCGTCCAACTCTGCGGCAGTTCGCGATTGAAGCGCCAGCGGCCGGCTTCGTCGTCCTCGCTGCTTGACGGGGCGAAGATTGCATCGGCGTTGTCCCATTCGCTCGCGGGCAGGGCAGGCGCCCACAGCGCCTGCGGCTCGGGGCGGACAAACCGGTAGGGGCCGACCTGCTCCAGCTTCCCGCCGTTGCCGCTATCGAGCAGGCGATAATCGGTCCAGTCGTCGGCAATGAGAATCTCAGGCGCGTGCGCCATCATATCCGCGTCTCCGCCAAAGATCATACAGCAAAACGCCGGTCGCGATGGCGAGATTGAGGCTGTCGGCGCGCCCGCGCATCGGCAACCGCACCAAAAGATCGCAGGCCGCCTCCATCTCCGCGTTCAGTCCCGATTGCTCGTTGCCCATCAGCAGCACCGCTCGCGCAGGCGGGGGCAAATCGTCGCCGAAATGGCGACCCTTCAGCGACGCGCCGATCAGGCTTGCACTTCGCAGGAGCTTGTACGCGAGCAATTCGTCAAACGAAGCGCGCGCCAATTTCACCGCAAACAGCGAGCCCATGCTGGCGCGTACTGCTTCCACTGAAAACGGGTCGCAGCATTCGCCCACCAGCACAACTCCCGCCGCGCCCACGCTGTCGGCGGTTCGCAGGATGGCGCCGAGATTGCCCGGATCGCGCACGCCCTCCAACGCCACGATCGACTGGCCGTCGATCTCTTCAAGTGCGGAGAGCCGCTGCTCGTAGGCGCCGATAACAGTCTGCGGGTTGTCGCGTTTAGTGATTTGCCCCAACACGCTCTCGCTGGTTTCGATCACGCGCACGCGGCGGCGTTCCGCTTCGTCAATCAGCGCTCGCAGGCGCGGGCGTTCCAGCGCAGCCGGCGCGTAAACCATGACCGCCGGCCAGACCCCGAGATCGGACGCTTCCAAGGCGAGCCTTGCGCCTTCCGCGAGAAAAAGCCCGCTCTCCGCACGACCTTTCTTGGCGTGCAGGCCCTTCAGCGTCTTGATCAGCGGGTTTGACGCGCTGGTAATGTGGTGGACCATGATGGGTTCGTGCTCGCCCGCGTGGGTTTTCCGGTTTTCGCTTAGTTCGCTTGGCATTAGAAGGGGATAAGGCGAAGCGGGGAACGCGCGGCGAAGGAAAAATGATCGGCCTGTTCTTGTCCCAGGTTATTCTTTATGCGGCGGCGGGGGTGATTGGCCTTGCTGTTGGCTGGCGGCTGTTTGCGCTCTTGCGCGACGAACGCCGAAGCGCCGCCGAGCGTGAGATCGACCAATTGCGGGTCGCGTTGAGCGAGGCGCAAGTGCGGCGCGCGCGCGGGCCATGAGTGCAGACGAGGATATCTCGGTCGAACGCCTGCGCGGACTGCGCTTGCTAGGGCTGGTGAGCGGGGCGCTTTCGATCTTGCTCGGGATGTTTGCTCCGCAGGGAGCTGCGTTCTGGCGCATTCCCGAGCGGCTTCAGGACGATGCGAGCGCCGCACTCCTGGTCGCGGGCTATCCTGGCGTCGAAATCGACATGGATGGGCAGCATGCGCGGCTGTCAGGAATTCTCGCCGACGAAGCGGACCAGGCCGGCGCGACGCGCGCGGTGCTGGG
>JBEBIU010000060.1:0-17611 GCA_040080225.1 Terricaulis sp. | reverse complement strand
GCCCGCCGGTCACGTGTGCGAGCAGCGCGCCGAGCGCGGTGGTCGCTGGCGGCGGTGCAAGCGTGCGTCCCAAACGCTCCGCCGCCGCGAAGCGCCCCGCCAGCATGCCCATGGCCGCGCTCTCGACGTAGCCTTCGACGCCCGTGACTTGTCCCGCGAAGCGCACGCGCGGCTCGGCGCGGAGGCGCAATGTGTCGTCCAGCACCTTCGGCGAGTTGAGGAACGTGTTGCGGTGAATACCGCCCAGCCGCGCGAAGCGGGCGTTTTGCAAGCCCGGGATCGTGCGGAAAATCTCTTCCTGCGCGGCATATTTCAGCTTGGTCTGGAAGCCGACGATGTTGTAGAGCGTGCCGAGCTTGTTGTCCTGGCGGAGTTGTACCACAGCGTGCGCGCGCTTGCCGACGCGCGGGTCCATCAGCCCCACCGGCTTCATCGGCCCGAAGCGCAATGTCTCCGGCCCGCGCTCGGCCATCACTTCGATCGGCAAGCAGCCCTCGAAATACGGCGTCGACTTCTCCCATTCCTTGAACTCGGTCTTCGCGCCCGCGTTCAGCGCGGCGATGAAGGCGCCGTATTGCGCTTCATCCATCGGGCAATTGACGTACGCGGCTTTGTCCCCGCCGGGGCCTTCCTTGTCGTAACGCGACTGCTTCCAGGCGATGTCGAAATCGATGGAATCCGCGTGCACGATGGGGGCGATGGCGTCGAAGAAGGCGAGCGAATCTTCGCCGGTGAGGGCGCGGATGGAATCGGCGAGCGCGGGGGAGGTGAGCGGGCCGGTGCAGAAGATGAGGCTCGGCGCTGTTGCTGCGGCCTTCGACAAGCTCAGGCTGACGCCGTTTTGTGCTGCGTCTCCTCCAGCGTCACCCTGAGCCTGTCGAAGGGCGACGTCTCCGTCCTCTACGAGTAGGGCATCAAACGATCGCACCTCCCCGCGCCGCACTTCGATCAACGGATGCGCCATGAGCGCCGCACTCACCGCATCCGCAAACACGTCCCGATCCACCGCCAGCGCGCTTCCCGCCGGCACCTGCGCCGGCACTGCGCACGCCATCACCAGCGAGTTAAGTCGTCGCATCTCCTCGTGCAGCAGCCCCACCGCATTGCCGCGCCAATCGTCGGAACGGAACGAGTTGGAGCAGACCAGTTCGGCGAATTTGTCGGTCTGGTGCGCTTCCGTGCGCACCAAAGGCCGCATTTCGTGCAGCACCACGGGTACGCCGGCCTCAGCCAGCGCCCAGGCGGCTTCCGAGCCGGCAAGGCCCCCGCCCACGACATGCACAGGTTTCATCACGCTTCCTCATGACGCGGCAGGGCGGGCGCTTCAAGCCTCGCGCGCTAGTATGGCGAATCTTAAATTCGCCAGATCACGATGGCGGGCGCTGTGCGATTTTCAGATTCATCAGCCACACTACACACCCTTGATTCTAGTGTCCCTTTCGGATTTGAAGTTCGCTCGCGCGTGTGATCCCATGATCTGGCGAACTTCAAATCTGGGACACTAGCGGGTTTTGGGGCACAAGGCCGCTTATGGAACGGAAGTCAAACACGGCGGGGCTTGGGCCCATGCGGGCAAGCGTCGGGGCGGCGCTGCGGTTCGTGCGCGAGGAATGGCGCCTGGTGCTGTTGGTCGCCGGCATTGGCGCGGTCGCGCAGGCGCTGGCGCTCGCCGCACTGGGCGCGACGCTCTCATGGCCGGTTGCGTTCCTGCTCATCGCCATCGCCGGCCATGCGGCGTTGACGCGCGCAACGCTGAGCGGAAGCGCGCGGGTGCAGCTAAACTTGGCCGGCGATACTTTGCGGACACTGGGATGCGTGGCAATTGTCGGCTTGTTTGCCGCGATCGTGTTTATCGTCGTGCTCTACCTCGCCATGAGCGCTTTGATCGCGCCCTACATGGAACAGGCGAAAGCCGCCGGAGAGAACGAAGCCGCCCTGCGCGCCGTGCTGGAGACTGCCATCGCCGCTCAGCCGGATTTGCTGCGTTGGATCGGTCTAGCCGGCGCGGTGATCATTTTCGCACTGACCTCGCGCTTCTTCTTCGCCGCGCCACTTTCGATCGAGCGAGGCAAGGTGCTAGCGTTCCAAAGCTGGGCGGCGACGCGCGGATATTTGTTGAAGATCATGCTGGCGCGCTTTGTATTGTTGGCGCCGGCGTTGACTTTGGCGGGAGCGCTGCAATCGATCGCGGGTGTCGGAGCGGGCGTCCCGGTGGGTGATCCCATTTTGATAATCCAGCGAGCCTTCAGCAATCCGCTGTTCTGGGGGGCGCTCCAATTCTTGCAAATTGCGGTTTACGGCGCGCTGGAAGCGAGCCTTTCCGCCCATCTCTATCGCCGTCTGGCGCCGGCGCCACAGGCGGGCAAATAAGGCCGCTTTCCCTCGACGGAATCGACCCCTTCCCTTAAAGCCCGCTGCCTCATGTCCGTTTCGCGTCCCTATGTCGCCGACTTGCTTCGGCTCGCCGGCCCCGTGGCGCTCGCGCGTCTCGGCATCATCGGGATGGCCATCGCCGATGTGATCCTCGTCGGGCAGCTCGCGCCGGCTGAGTTGCCGCACCAGGCCATGGGTTGGGCGCCAACGGCGGTGTTCTTGGTGGCCGGCATCGGTTTGCTCCAGGGCGTGCAGGTGCTCGCCGCGCGGGCGCAGGGCGAGGGCAATCCTCAGGGTGCTGGCGTGGCGCTGTGGCGGGGCCTCGTGTTGGCGCTGACGGCGGGGTTGATCTCGGCGATCGCCATGTGGCTCGCGGGTGAGAATCTGTTCACTATTTTTGGCATCAAGCCAGCGTTGGCTGCAGTTTCCACACCGGTAATGCTCATCCTCGCGTTCTCGTTGCCGCTGCACCTCGCTTATGTGGCGGCGACCTTCTTCATGGAGGCAATCAAGAAGCCCAGCATTTCGATGGCGGTGATGTGGGGCGCCAATATCGTCAATTTGGCGCTCAATCTGCTTTGGGTGCCCGATCTGACCCAATCACCGCCTTCGGTGGACTGGGCCCTGCCGCTGTGGTCGATGCTGCGCGATTGGCCGCTGCTCAACGCGCTGCACGATCTTGTACCAGAACACGGCGCCATCGGCTCGGCTTGGGCGACGGTGTGCGCACGCTTGTTCCTTGCTGGCGTGCTGTTGGTTTGGATTTTGCTGCTGCGCGACGGCGCCAATTTCGGCCTGCGCATGCGCGGCGCCGTGGGTCCCAGCTACGGAGCGTTGCTCGCCATCGGCGGGGCCGCCGCGGTGAGCCAGGCGGTTGAAGCCGGCGCGTTCTCAGCCATGACGATGATCGCGGCGCGACTCGGCGAGGAAATTGTCGCCGGCTATCAGATCGTGCTCAATCTGATGGCGCTAGTGTTCATGATCGCGCTCGGCATGGCTGCGGCGACAGCGGTGCTTGTGGCTGAAGCCAGCGGACGCGGCGCGCCCAAGGACGCCGCGCGCGCTGGCTGGACCGGCATTGGCTTGAACGCCGTCGCTATGATTTTCGCTGCACTCGTCATTGTGCTGTTTTCCGATGAGATCGGCCGCGCCTATACATCGGACGCCACGCTCGCTGCGCTGATCGCGTCGCTAATGTGGCTGTGTGCGTTGGTTTTGCACCCCGATGGTGCGCAAGTGGTCGCGGCCTCCGCGTTGCGCGCAAGAGGCGACAATTGGTTCCCGACCTGGAGCCACATCTTCGCTTATGCGGTGGTTATGCCGGTGTTGGGCTTTTGGTTGGCGGAGCGCCAGGGCATGGGCGTCGCGGGGCTCATCTGGGCGATCTTCTGGGCCAGCGTCGCCAGCGCTTTGGTCTTGTTGCTGCGCTGGTGGGCGCTGAGCAAATATGGACCGCCAGCGTCCCCGCCGGCCAGCGCCGAGATTTCCTGAGAACGCAATGTTTGGACGAACCACAGCCGCACGCGAGGACGCCGGCGGTCCATCGACGTCAGCTTGTCCCCAGCACCCAGCCCTCCTCGCGTTCCACAAGTTCGCGCCTGCGATCCTCCTTGGCCGGGCCGAAACAAGACGCGAGTTGGAATTTCTCGTCCCGCGCGTTGAAGCGATCGCATGCGCCGCGCACCTGCGCTTGATCCTTGATCTCGCCGGCGGTTGGCTTCGCCGCGTAATGCGATGGGTAGATTTCAGCGAACACGGCTTCGACGCCATCGAGTTCGGCGGCCGTTATCGGCCTCCACCCTGTTTCAAACGGCCACACCTTCACCGCTCGCGCGTCGCGCAGGCGCTTCACCACGGGAAGCCCGGTGAGCGTCTGCCCGCCGACGGAGCCTTGGTAGTACAATTTCCAGATTGGCGACGCTGCCTTCAAGTTCTCCTCGCAGAAGCGGAGTTCCGGCAGGTCTTCTGGCCTATGTTCGCGCGGGCGCTTTGCTGACAGCATGGTTTGCTCATCGCGCGCGGGCGCGCCCCAGAAGGGGAATGCTTCGCCGGTCATCAAGCGGTTCATCTTGGCGCCAACCTGGAAGCGGTTATTGGTGTTATCAGGCTTGTCTTTGACTTCCTTGGCGATGAAATCCATCAGAGCGCGCCACGGTTCGCCGGCCAGTTTCAACGCCGCCGCGGTCCCGCGCGGGAACCCCAACGGAAAATCGAAACCGACCAGCGTGCGTTCGCTTTTGCGCTTGAGGTCGTCGAGGATGGAATTGAGCAGACGTTCGGCTTCGGTGCGGGTCGCGGGATTGTGCGCGTCGAACGCCATCTGAAAGCGCACATTGCGTTTGAGAACCCCGATCCAGATGGAATCGGCGCCCGTGGTCGGTTTGGACGCCGCGCTCCAGTCGACCGCGACATAGGCCTGGAAGAGGCGTTGGTTCATGTTCTTGGGCGGAGCTCTGAGCGCGCGAGACTCTCCGTCATTCCGGACGCGACGAAGTCGCGGTCCGGAACCCAGGGGATCGAATGGCTCGTCGTTTTCCGCTGGGTTCCGGGTTCTCGGCTTCGTCGAGCCCCGGAATGACGGCTGATTGGCGCGCGCTCTGAGGTGAGGCAGGTTCTCATAGTGCTAACCGAGCTTCACCAGCATCTTGCCGGTGTTGCCGCCGGAGAACAATGCGAGAAACGCCTTTGGCGCATTGGCGACGCCATTTTCAATGGTCTCCTCCCACTTGATCTGGCCGTCCTTGATCCATTGCGTCATCTCGGCGCGGAATTGATCGCGCATGTCCCAATAATTCATGACAATGAAGCCCTGCATTTTGATCGATTTCCCTACGACATAGATGATGTTGCGGGGGCCAGGCTTCACCTCGGTGTCGTTGTAGGCCGAGATCATGCCGCATTCGATGAAGCGGGCGTGTGGGCGCGCGACTTCGAGCGCGACTTCCAGATGTTCGCCTCCGACATTGTCGAAATAGACGTCGATGCCCTGCGGCGCGGCCTTGCGAACCGCGTCCAGCAGATTGCCGCAAGTCTTGTAATTCACGCCCTCATCGACGCCGACGCTTTTCAGCCAGGCGAGCTTGGAATCGGTTCCCGCGGACGCAACCACCTTGCAGCCCCGTAGCTTGGCGATCTGGCACACGATAGAGCCGACAGCGCCTGCAGCGCCTGACACGAACACAGTTTCGCCGGTCTTCGGCTCGCCGATGCGCGCGAGCCCGGAATAGGCGGTAAGTCCCGGCATGCCGAGCACACCGAGATAGGCCTGCGGCGGCACGTTTTCGGTTGGCAGTTTTTGCAGCGCCCCGCCGACGCTGACAAAAGTGTCGCGCCAGCCGTTCATGCTCTCGACTAGATCGCCGGGCTTGAAGTCCGGGTTGTTGGTTTGCTCCACACGCCCTATGGCGCCGCCCTGCAGCACTTCCCCAAGCTGGAATGGGGGCACATAGCTCTGCCGGTCATACATACGCCCGCGCATGTAAGGATCGACTGACATCCACAGATTGCGAACCAAGACCTCGCCCTGGCCGGGCGCGGGGAGGGTCGTCTCGGCCAGTTCGAAGTTCTCAGCCGCGGGTAGGCCAATCGGGCGGCTCTTCAGTCGGATTTCGTGGGCTTTGGTGGTCATTGCGGCTCCTTGGCCACACACTAGCGTCCCGCGCGGCCTTGTCCAAGCTGGACAGGAGCGCCGGGCGCGTCCCATAACCCGGCCCCCTTTCCGTGGTTCGAATCCTTCATGACCATCCGCCTTCGCTTCGCGCCCTCTCCCACTGGCCGCATCCATGTCGGCAATGTCCGCACCGCGCTGATGAACTGGCTGTTCGCGCTCAGCGAGGGCGGGCAAGTGCTGCTGCGTATCGATGACACCGACACCGCCCGTTCCACCAAGGCGTTCGAGCAGAGCATTGTCGATGACCTGGCTTGGCTTGGGCTGAACTGGTCCGAGCGCGCCAATCAATCGCATCGCTTCGATGTCTATGAGAAGGCGGCGGAGAAACTGAAGGCGGCCGGGTTGCTCTACCCCTGCTACGAGACCGAGGATGAGCTCGATCGCAAGCGCAAGATTGCGCAAGCGACCGGTAAGCCGCCGGTCTACGACCGCGCGGCGCTGAAGCTAAGCGGCGCAGAGCGCACCCAGTTTGAAGCCGAGGGCCGCAAGCCGCATTGGCGCTTCAAGCTATCGGGCGCGCGCAAGGATTGGGTCGATCTAGTGCGCGGGGCCCAATCGATTGACACCGCCTCGCTTTCCGATCCGGTGCTGATCCGCGAGGATGGCGCTTTTCTCTACACGCTGCCATCGGTGGTGGACGACGTCGATTTCAAGATTACCCACATCGTCCGCGGCGAAGATCACGTCACTAATTCAGGTGTGCAGATCGAAATATTCGAAGCACTAGGCGGCGCGCTGCCGGCGTTCGGGCATTTCCCGCTGCTTGTGGGCGCCGATGGCGGCGCGCTCTCGAAGCGCATCGGATCGCTCGGCGTTGGCGAGCTTGCCGAGGAGGGTTATGAGCCGATGGCGGTGCTCTCGCATCTGGCCAAGATCGGCACTTCCGATCCCGTTGAGGCGCGGCTCACGATCGAGCAATTGGCGGAGGAATTCTCCTTCGAGAAAATAGGCCGCGCGCCGGCGCGCTTCGATCCTGAAGAATTGAAGCGTGTCAACGCGGCGGTGCTGCACCAGTTGGACTATGCGGCGGCAAAGCCGCGCCTAGCCGAGCTCGGCGCCGATAAAGGCGAAGCCTTCTGGAACGCGGTGCGCGCAAATTTGGTGTTGTTGCCCGACGTGAGCGCTTATGTCCGCATCGTTGAAGGGCCTATTGAGCCAATCATCACCGACCCCGCCTTCGCGAGCGCGGCGGCCTCGCTCTTGCCGTCTGGCGCATACGATGCAGCGAGTTGGGGCGCGTTCACCAATGCCGTGAAAGAAAAAACCGGCGCAAAAGGTAGGGCGCTGTTCATGCCGCTCAGGCAAGCGCTCACCGGCATGGACCACGGCCCGGAAATGGCCGCGCTCTTCCCGCTGATCGGTGAAGCGCGCTCGCGCAAGCGGCTCATGGGAGAGGCGGGGTAGAGAAAGTCGCGCGTGAAATCGGACACGAACTGCTTGCTCGTAAGCGGCGGCGGTCGCGCTTCTTGGACCGCCGACGTCCGCGCCGGCATACGGTGTTTGCTACCGCGCAGGTGGCTGCACTTGCCGCCGCGTTCAGCGGCACTGATATGCCAGCCGCCCGACCTGCACGTGGCCTGAACCCACGCGCGTCCCGCGGTTTGTCTGCACAGCGACCGTGCGCTGGCCGTTGCCCTGTTGCGCGATCGCGCCGTCGAGACCATTGCCGCGCTGATAGAGGCAGGCGCGATTGTGCGAGCCGTTCTGGACGACGCGGCCGGTGTTGCCGTTGCCGTTCTGCGCGATGCGTGCGGCGTTGTCGGTCCCATTCTGAGCGACCGCTGCGGCATTGTCCGAACCGCTCTGAGCCACGCGCACGACGTTGCCGCGATAGAATTGCGCGGAGGCCTGCATCGGCGCGAACGCGCTCAACAAAGCGGCGGCGATGGCGATGTGCTTGAGGTTTTTCATGGCTGCGTGACCTTGTGTTGATTAGGAACGGCGTTCGGCGCGGCAGATGACTTCATCGCCGTCCCAGAGCACGAGACGCGCACGATAGCGCCCGCCGCGTTCAAGGCTAAGTTCGGAGCTGCCGAGCAGGTCTTGCTCGCCGGCGCCAAGCGAGAAGGCGCCGCCTTGCACCAGATCGGAAGACCCGTCGCCGTCGTCCTTGGAGAGCGTGAATTCGTATTCCCCAGAAGCGGACTCGAAGGCACGCGCCGATGCCTCGAATAACGCGCCATGGCGGGTGCGCGTGACGTCGATCGCGCACTCTGCGGCGCTGCTGCGGTCGTCCGTGAATTCGCTGGTTTGCGCCGAGGCGACGCAGGCGGAAGCTGCGATCAAAGCGGCGAGGGATGCAAGTATCCTGACCATAATATCCTCCTCGTCGAAGTGGAAGGGTGCGAGGCCGCACCCTTCCTTTTCGAGCGATTATTCGCCTTGGATCACGACGGTGATGTTGTTGCTGCCGCGTTGCCGGACGGCGGCGTCTTGGCCATTGCCGACCTGGATGATCGCTGAAGTGTTATCGACCCCGGACTGCTCGGTGGTGGCGATGCTGCCATTGCCGATCTGCGCAACGCCGGCAATATTGCCATAGCCGGTCTGATAAATGCCCGCGCGCAGATTGCGCCCTTCTTGGCCGGTGACGGCGAGATTGTCGTCTCCGCGTTGTTCGGTCACGGATTGGTTTCGGGTGCCGCCTTGCTGCATGCGCAGGAAATTGCGGCGTCCTTGCTGGTAGGCGCGGGCATAGTGCTCGCGGCCGTTCTGATCGACATTGGCGCGATTGTCGCGGCCCTGCTGTGCGGCGGCGACGCCGTTATCGACGCCGTACTGGCTAACGACGGTGCGGTTCTGGGCCGACGCGTCGAGCGCAAGGCTCGAGAAGGCGGCGAAGGCGACGGCGGCGGTCAAGAAGCGTTTCATGGTGTAGTCTCCCGTTTTCCAGCGCGGCCCTCTTTCGCGCTTGATGTCAGGGAGAATGACGCAGCGCGTCTGAGCGGAACTTGAACGAGGCACTAAGAGTGCAGGAGGCACGAGGGTTCCGACGGCCTCATTCGCCAACTCTACATTAGAGTCCGTCATTCCGGGGCGCCCGCTGGGCGAACCCGTAACCCAGGGGATCGTAGAGCGCGGCTGTTGCCCCTGGGCTCCGGATCGCGCTCCGCGCGTCCGGAATGACGAAGCTGCACATGATCTTAAGGAGTTAGCATTCCTCCGCGATCAGCGAAGCAGCTCGCGTGACGCCCTACGCCGCGATGAACCTTAACGCAGCGCCATTGTTGCAATAGCGCAGGCCTGTCGGCCGCGGTCCGTCTTCGAAAACGTGCCCCTGATGTCCCAGACAACGCGCGCAATGGTATTCGGTGCGCGGCGCGAACAGCGCGTTGTCCTCCTTGGTCCCGATATTAGCTTCCATCACGCGGAAGAAGCTTGGCCAACCGGTGCCAGAATCGAACTTCCACACCGATTGGAACAGCGGCAACTCGCACCCGGCGCAGACAAAAACGCCGCTCCGATGCTCGTGGTTGAGCGGACTTGTCCCCGGGCGCTCGGTGCTCTCATGGCGCAGCACTGCATACGCCACCGGATCGAGCCGCTCGCGCCATTGGGCATCGGTCACACGGCGGAGTGGATCGCCGGCGAAACGTTGCTCACTAGCGGAGGCGGAGCTCTGCGCTCGCGCCCCGCAGGCGGCGAGCGGCAATGCGGCGGCGGTAAGGAAAAGAGCGCGGCGGGTCAGCTTCATGTTGGTGTATACGGGCGCGGGCCCGTTTCGGTTTCACCGTTCGGAGAATGCTCGATCCAGGACGGCGAAGCATTCATCGAGGGAATGAACGTTGGCGATCGTGTCGATGAAGCTCGCCGGCGTCAAATTGGCGTCGACGGTATGCTGAATCAGGTGGAAGAACGGCGACCAGAAATCGTCCTCGGAAAAGAAGATCACCGGTTTCATGTGCAGGTCGAGCCGCTGCCACGACAGCACTTCTACCGCCTCCTCAAGCGTACCGATGCCCCCGGGCAGCACAACAAAGGCGTCGGCCTCGTTGAACATGACGATCTTGCGCTCGTGCATGGTGTCGACCATGCGATGGGGCACTTCGGTGTAGACAATCTCGCGCCGCTCCAGAAAGCGCGGCATCACGCCAAGGACGTGCCCCCCCGCGGCAAAAGCCGCCTTGGCGCAACGTCCCATAAGCCCGACTGCGCCCCCGCCATAGACCAAGCGTATGCCACGCTGGGCTAGCGCCGTTCCGACCCGGGAAGCCAGGTCGTGATATTGCGGCCGCGTGCTCTCGGAGGAGCCGCAATAAACACACACCGAGCGGCGCTGTGGTTGAGGGGGGCTGGAATCAGGCATGTGAGGGGAAGTTGCTTCATCCATTAAGGCGCATTGCGGGCGCTTGCCAAGGCGCCTAAGTGCTCGCCAGAGGTAACCGATCAAGATGGCGCGCGGCGAGGGACGGAATGTGACGAAGCCCGAGGCTGGCGCCGACGCGCCCCCGGCGCTCTTGCTCACGGTGTCGCGACTGCTGACGCTGGTGGGAGGTTTGCGGGGCCCGGGCAATCGACTGCGGCTGTGGATCGCGCTGGCGCTGACATTGGTCAGCAAGGTCATCGCCGTCTTCGCGCCCTTGGTGCTGGCGGACGGCATCGACGCCATGGTCGCGGGCGATGGCGCCGGCGTCGCACCGGCGTTCCTGGGGCTTGCGGTCTATTGGGCGGGGCTGCGTTTTGCATCTACCGCCGGCCCGCAGGTGCGCGACGCAATTTTCCAGCCGCTGAGCGAAGAGGCGCAGCGCCGCGCCGGTGCGCGCGTATTCGCCCATGTGCATTCGCTCTCGGTGCGTTTCCATCAAAGCAAGCGCACCGGCGGGGTTTACCGCACTATCGAACGCGGTGTGCGCGCCATCGATTTCCTGCTACGCTTCCTTGCCTTCAACATCGCGCCAACATTGATCGAATTATTGCTCGCAGCCGGCGTGCTTGCATTCCGATACGGCTGGAACTTTGCGTTCATCGCCGCGCTCACAGTCATACTCTACGCCTGGATGACCTTTGGCGTCACCGAATGGCGGCTCAAGCATCGCAAGGAAATGAACGAAGCCGACACCGAGGCGGCGGGCCGCGCGGTCGATTCGTTGTTGAATTTCGAAACGGTGAAGAGCTTCGCCGCCGAAGCGCGCGAAAGCGAACGCTACGACCGCGCGCTCGCCTCCTACGCAAACGCCGCGGTGCGCGCCTATACCTCGCTTGTGGTGCTCAACGTGGTGCAGAGCCTGGTAATGACGCTGGGACTGTTGGCGATGGTGATTTCAGCTGGGCTGCTGATCGCCGACGGATCGCTCGGTCCAGGTGGCATCACCGCCGTGATCCTGATCATGACCAACCTCTACGCACCGCTAAACATACTTGGCTTCGCCTATCGCGAGATCAAACAGACCTCGATCGATATGGAAAAAATGTTCGTGCTGCTCGACGAGGCGCCGGATGTCGCTGATGCGCTGGACGCGACGACGCTGAAGCCCGGCCCTGGCGAGGTGGCGTTCGACAATGTGTCGTTTGCCCATGAGGGACGCGATCGCGGGCTCGACGGCGTGTCCTTCATTGCCCCTGCCGGCAAGACCACCGCGATCGTCGGCCCTTCCGGCGCCGGCAAGTCGACAGTCCTGAAGCTCATCTATCGCTTCTACGATCCAGCCGCGGGGCACGTGCTAATCGACGGCCAGGGTTTGCGTGGATTGACGCAGGCAAGCCTGCGCGCCGCGCTCGGCCTAGTGCCCCAGGACGTGGTGCTGTTCAACGACACGATCCGGTACAATATCGGTTACGGCCGTCCGGAGGCCACGCAAGCGGAGCTGCAGGAGGCCGCGCGGCGCGCGCAATTGCTGGGCTTCATCGAGAAATTACCGCAGGGTTGGGAGACCCGCGTCGGCGAGCGCGGATTAAAGCTATCGGGCGGCGAGAAGCAACGCGTGGGCATTGCCCGCGTTGTGTTGAAAGACCCGCGCATTCTCATCCTCGACGAGGCCACTTCCTCGCTCGACAGTGCTACCGAGGCCGATGTTCAGGAGGCGCTGGAAGCCGCCTCACGCGGGCGCACCACCATCGTGGTCGCCCACCGCCTCTCCACCATCGCCAATTCCGATCAGATCGTGGTGCTGGAGGAAGGCCGCGTCGCCGAGCGCGGCAACCACGCTTCGCTCATGGCCCGCGATGGTCTCTACGCCAGCCTTTGGAAGCGCCAGGCCGAAGAGCCGGCGGCGGTGGCGGCGGAGTAAGGGGTGGCGTAGTTTGAGATCAGAAGCGTCACAAATTCGCGAGCGGAGGTCGAAACAATGCGAAAGCTCTTTTTTCTGGCCGTGATGCTGTTGAACGCGTGCGCGAGCGCTTGGGATGACGACGAGGCGCGCTGCCGGGAAATTGAGGACGACGCCGTCCGCCGAGCTTGCCTTGAGCATTTGCTGGCCGATGAGCGAGAGCGGGGAGACAATAACGGCATCGGTCCTCCCTCGTGTCACCCGGCGTCCACCCGGCCCGACCCAGATCGCGATCCTTGCTGAGCTGAGCGTCGTCTTGGGTGGGCGCGGCATGGCGCCCTCGGCGTTTCGGCTTGCCAATGTTCTTTGTTTGTTCTAATTTGCGGCAATGTCGCCCTCCACCCTCTATCGCGCCGCCCCGGATGGCGGCTCGTTTGCTGAGTTTCACGCCGCCGCCGCACATCGTTCTCTGACCGAAATCATACCGGCGGCGCCGGCGGACGGGGCGGCGGCGTTTGGGTTTGCTCTTGCCTGGCTCAAGGCGGGCGATGCTGGCGGGCTGGTCGTGATCAGTTCGCCCCAGGTCGTCGCGGCGGAACTCGGCGCGGCTTATGCGCCTGGCCTCATGCAGTTCGGGATCGATCTCGGCCGCCTCGTGTGGGTGCGTACGCGGTCGCAGAAGGACGCGCTTTGGTGTACCGAGCAGGCGCTGCGAACGCCGCATGCGACTGCGTTCTGTGTGGTGACGCCGACAGCAAAACCGCTCAGCCTTGTGGCCACGCGCCGGCTGCTGCTGGCGGGGGAAACCCATGCCACGCGCTGCGTGTTGTTGCGCCTCGATCAGGCCGGCGCCAGCGCCGCCTGGACGCGGTTGAGCGTCGCCGCCGCGCCAAGCCAGGGCGCGGGCCGCGAGCTTGGGGCTCCGCGCTTCGCCGTGCGCCTGACCCGTAACCGCGCCGGCCCAACTGGACAAAGCTGGTTGCTTGAATGGAACGCCTATGCCTTACGCATCGCCGAGCGGGCGCTGGATGGCGCTGTGGCTGGCGCGACTGCCGACCGATCGGCTGATCCGCGCCAACGCCGCGCTGTCTGAACGCCCGCTCGCCCTCTATTCCAAGGTCGCCAACGCCTTCGCGCTGACCGCAATGGACGCGCAGGCCGAAGCCGGCGGCTTATGCGTAGGCATGGCGTTGGCGGACGCGCGCGCCATGTCCCCGCACGCGCAGATGCTGGAGGCGGATGAAGCCGCCGATGCGGCTTTGCTCGATCACATAGCCGCCTGGTGCGAACAATTTTCGCCCTGCGTCGTGCTCGATGCGCCCAATGGGGTTTTTCTCGACATCGCCGGCTGCGCGCATCTGTTCGGCGGCGAAGCGGCGTTGCTGGACGCGGCGCTGCAGCGGCTGAAGGCGCAGGGTTTTTGCGTGCGCGGAGCGATCGCGCCGAATCCGGGCGCCGCCTGGGCCTTGGCGCGCTTTGGCCAGTCGCCGATCGTCAATCGCGAGGCGCTCTCGCAAGCGCTAGCGGGCCTGCCGATAGCGGCGCTGCGGCTAACGCCAGAGTCTGAGACTTTGCTGAAGCGCCTCGGTCTGCAGCGCATCGGCCAGGTCGCAGAGGCGCCGCGCGCACCGTTTGCCGCACGCGCTGGCCAGCACGCGATGCGGCGGCTCGATTGCGTCATGGGGCGTGCGCGGGAGGCGTTGAGTCCGCATCGACCGCCGCCGCCCGTCTTTACATTGCGTCGTCTGCTCGAGCCGATCGTCACGCTCGACGCTATTTTGACCGTGGTCGCGGATTTATGCGGCGACCTTTGCGCCCGGCTCGATGAAACCGGCGACGGCGTGCGCCTATTGCGGCTGCATCTGTTCGGCCTCGACCGTAAAACGCGCAGCGTCGAACTTGGCCTCAGCCATCCCGAGCGCGCGCCGGCGACTCTGCTGCGCTTGTGGCGCGAGCGTCTGGCGATGGCGGCGGAGAATTTCGACGCCGATGGCGGTTTCGAGGCGATTCGGCTTGACGCAATCGAGATCGAACAGATCGTACTGCGCCACGCCAATCTTGCCCCGCAGGCCTCGCGCGATCGGCAAGCCGAAGCCCGCTTGATCGATGCTTTATCCACGCGCCTGGGCGCGCAGAGCGTCGGATGCCTCATGCCGTACGAGGTTCATGCACCTGAGCGCGCGGCGGCGTGGGCGCCGGCGTTTAGCGTGTGCGTCGTCCCCGCCGCGCCGCCTCAGGATAGCGTCATGCGCCGGCCGCTGACATTGTTCGCGCGGGCGCAACCGGTCGAGGTGCTGGCGGAGACCCCGGACGGACCGCCGCTACGGTTTCGGTGGCGGCGCGTGCTGCACGATGTCGCACGCGCCGAAGGGCCAGAGCGGATCGCGCCGAATTGGCTGCGGGCGCCGCGTGCTCGCGCGCGCGATTATTACCGGGTCGAAGATCGTGAGGGTCGCCGCTTCTGGCTCTATCGCGAAGGGTTCTATGGCGAGGGCGAGCCGCCGCGCTGGTTTGTGCATGGATTGTTCGCATGAGCGACTTTGCGGAATTGTGCACGACGACGAATTTTTCCTTCCTGCGCGGCGCCTCGCACCCGGAGGAATTGATTTTGCAGGTGAAGGCGCTGGGCCTCGCCGGAATCGGCGTTGCGGATCGCAACACGTTGGCGGGCGTGGTGCGCGCACATGCGGCGGCGAAGGAGCATGGGGTGTGCCTCGCGGTGGGCGCGCGGCTCGTGTTTCGCGACGGGACGCCAGATATTCTCGTTTTCCCCAAGGACCGTGTCGCTTATGGGCGGTTGACGCAATTGCTGACTGTCGGCAATCGTCGCGCGCCGAAAGGCGAATGCTGGCTCGACCGCGCCGACTTCCTGGCGCACGCCGAAGGTCTGCAGGCGATCGTTGCGCCGACCGGCGCGCCTGATGAGGTTTTGCATCGCACGCTTTTCGATGTGCGTGCGACTTGCGGGGAAGTTTGGTTGGCCGCACGTCACGTGTTCGATGGCGAGGATCGGCGTCGGCTGCGGCTGTTGCGCTACGTGGCGAGCGAAACCGACGCGCACCTCATAGCCACCACTGAGCCGTTACATCATGCGCCGGAGCGGCGCGCTTTGCTCGACGTGCTCGCCTGCATCCGGGAAAAAACAACGCTCGACGCTGCGGGACAAATACTCGCCGCCAATGCTGAGCGGCATTTGAAAACGCCCGCCGAGATGACGCGACTTTATCGCGATGCTCCGGGGGCCGTGAACGAGACGCTCCGCTTCATGGATGGCGCGCGTTTTTCTCTCGATGAGCTTCAGTATCAATACCCGGATGAAACCGTCACCGGTTACGCTAATGCGCAGGAGGCGTTAGAGGCGCTGTCTTGGGGTGGCGCCGCCAAGCGTTATCCCGAAGGCGTGCCGGAAAAGGTCCGCGCCTCGCTCGAACGTGAATTGAGCATCGTCGCGCAACTCCGGTACGCCGCGTATTTCCTGACCGTGGCCGACATCGTGCGTTATGCGCGGGAGGAGCGTGGCATTCTCTGCCAGGGGCGTGGTTCGGCCGCTAATTCCACGATCTGCTATTGCCTAGGCGTCACCGCCGTCGATCCGGCGCGGTTCAACTTGCTGTTCGACCGTTTTATCTCCACTGAACGAAACGAGCCGCCCGATATCGACATCGATTTCGAGCACGAGCGGCGCGAGGAAGTGATCCAGTATGTTTATAACAAGTACGGACGCGATCGCGCCGCGCTGGCGGCGACCCTGATCTGCTATCGCGGCCGCAGCGCCATCCGGGAAGTGTGCAAGGCGTTCGGTTATACCGAGGACGTGATCGCCGCGCTGTCGCGCACGCAGCAATGGTGGTCGTCGTCGGTCTCCGAGGAGAACCTGCGGGGACTTGGGTTTGATCCGTCGGATCCACGGCTGATGGCGTGCCTTGCGCGCACGCGCGAATTGCGCGGTTTTCCCCGCCACCTCTCCCAGCATGTCGGCGGCTTCGTCATCACTCGCGACCGGCTCGACGACGTCGTGCCGATCCAGAACGCTGCGATGGAGGAGCGCACCGTGGTCGAATGGGACAAGGACGACCTTCAGGAGTTGAAGATCCTCAAGGTCGATCTCCTCGGCCTCGGCATGCTGAGCTGCCTGCGTAAGGCCTTTGACATGATCGAGCGGCATTATCCTGCTTGGGATGGCGGCGAGTGCAGGAAGCTCACGCTCGATTCCATGCCCAAGGAGGACAAGCGCGTTTACGCCATGTTACAGCGCGCCGATTCTGTCGGCGTATTCCAGGTTGAGAGCCGGGCGCAGATGTCGATGCTGCCGCGGCTGCGCCCGGAATGTTTTTACGATCTCGTCATCGAGGTGGCGATTGTCCGTCCTGGCCCGATCCAGGGCGGCATGGTGCATCCCTACCTTAAGCGCAAGCAGGGGGTGGAGCAGGTCACCTATCCATCGAAAGCGCTGGAAGCGGTGCTGGAACGCACGCTCGGCGTGCCGCTGTTCCAGGAGCAGGCGATGCAGATCGCCATCGTAGGAGCAGGTTTTTCGCCCCCCGAGGCCGACAAATTACGTCGCGCCATGGCGACGTTCCGGCGCGTCGGTACGATCGGGCAGCTCAAGGAAAAATTCGTAAACGGCATGATCGCCAACGGCTATGCGCGCGACTTCGCCGAACGTTCCTTCTCGCAGATTGAAGGCTTCGGCGAATATGGTTTTCCCGAAAGCCACGCTTCCAGCTTTGCGCTCCTGGTTTACGCCTCGTCCTGGATTAAATGCCATTATCCGGACGTGTTCGCCGCTGCGCTGCTCAATGCCCAACCGATGGGTTTTTACGCCCCCGCGCAAATCGTGCGCGATACGCAAGAGCACGGCGTCGAGGTGCGCGCTCCCGACATCAATTATTCGCACTGGGACAACACGCTCGAGCCCGGCCCGACTGCGGCCGCACGCCTGAACCGGCGCCATAGCGACATGGCCCACGACGTGTGCGCCACTTATGCGCTGCGGCTCGGCTTGCGCCAGATTTCCGGCTTGAGGCAGGAAGAATTGGAGCGGTGCATCGCCGCACGCGGCGCTGGTTACGATTCCGTTCGCGATGCGTGGCTGCGCGGGCGGCTCTCGCCTGCGACGATCGAACGCCTCGCCGACGCTGACGCGTTCCGCTCGCTGGGGTACGACCGGCGCGATGCGCTATGGGCCGCGCGGGGGCTCAATCGCGTGGGCGGACAGGAAGATTCTCCGCTTTTCGCGCACGCCGCCGACCCCTCGCGCGAAGCCGATTTCACTCTGCCGCCAATGTGCGTCGGCGAGCATGTGATCGAAGATTATCGCACTCTGCGCCTTTCGCTAAAGGCGCATCCGGCGGCCTTGCTG
>JBEBIU010000163.1:0-4045 GCA_040080225.1 Terricaulis sp. | reverse complement strand
TCGTTAACCGATCGCGCCTACATCCGCTGCCTCGCCCCCCAAGGAGAACAAGCGTGGCCACCACCAAGACCAGCGACGATAGTTTCGAAGCCGACGTGCTGAAATCCGGCCGTCCGGTGCTTGTGGATTTCTGGGCCGAGTGGTGCGGGCCGTGCAAACAGATCGGGCCGGCGCTGGAAGAAATCGCCGCCGAAATGGGCGATCGCGTCACCGTCGCTAAACTCAATATCGACGATAATCCGATGATCCCCGGCCGCTACGGCGTGCGCGGCATCCCGACCCTGATGGTGTTCAAGGACGGCAAGGTTGCAGCGACGAAAGTCGGCGCCATGCCGAAATCGAAGATTGTCGAGTGGTTGAACGAGAGCGTCTAGGCTTCTCTCTCCAGGTTAAATCACTTCAACACCAATTCCCGGATTCGCCGAAGGCGAAGTCCGGGACCCAAAATCTCGATCGCCTTGTGTTTATAGGCCCCGGACTGAATGCTGCGCATTCATCCGGGGATGGGTGGTGTTTCAGCCTGAACTGAATTTGCAGAGTCCTCGTTAGAGAGCGCGGCAGCCGCCAACGTTAGCGAGCCGCAGATCAGGATGCGCGGCGCTGCAAATCGTTCCGCATTTGCAAGCGCAACACCGAGCGTGGTTGCTGCCTCGGCGCTGACGCCCAAAGAGCGCGCGTGGGTGGCGATTTCCTCTGGCGCCGCATGATCGTCTGCCAGCGGCACAGCGATGATGTGATTGATGGCAGGCGCCAATGCGGCGACGAACGCACGCGAATCCTTGCGCGCACGCATGCCGACGATGGCGATGGTTGGCGCCTGGCGCCTGCGCGACAAATCCCTTAGCGCGCGTGCGAGCGCTTCGGCTGCGTGCGAATTGTGACCGCCATCGACCCAGACTTCGCCGCCGAGTGCACGGGTCGCTGCGCTGAAAGGGCCGCGTGTCAAAAGCTGCAGGCGCCCCGGCCAGCGCGCCGACGAAATTCCAGCGGCGAACGCTTCATCGCTGACCGTGTAGCGTGTTGTGCCGAGAAACGTCACGCAGGCGAGCCCAGCGTTCTCGACCTGATGCGTCCCCGCAAGGCCAGGTAGTGGCAGGTCGAGCGTGCGCGTCTCAGTTTGCACGACCATGCGCCCATTGCTTGGGAAACTATCCCATTCGACGCCGCAGCGAAACAATAGCGCGCCGACATGTGCGGCCTCGGCTTCGATCGCCGCCATCGCATCCCGCGCCTGTCGCGCGATGAAGGCTGGCGTATGCTGCTTCAAAATACCCGCTTTGTGCGCGGCGATCTTCGTGAGGGTGTCGCCCAGCACATCCTGGTGATCGAGCCCGACTGGCGCGATGACGCTCGCGGCAGGCGAGGAGATGACATTGGTTGAATCGTCGCGCCCGCCCATGCCGGTTTCAAGCAACACTAAATCAGCCGGCGTTTCGCTGAACAGCAGAAGCGCCGCCGCGATTTGCGCATCGAAGTGGGTGATTTGGGTTGAGACAGCAGCCACGCGCCGGGCGGCGCCCACGAGCGCTTCGTCGCCTACGATTTCGCCAGCAACGACAAACCGCTCCCGCAGTGCGAACAGATGCGGCTTTGTGAAGGCGTGCACGCGCAGGCCGGCGGCCTCGGCGATGGCGCGCATGAAGGCGATGGTCGAGCCTTTGCCGTTGGTGCCGGCGACGTGAATCACTGGCGCGGGGATCTTCGCTTGTGGATCGCCGAGCGCGTGCAGTGCGCTTTTCAGCCGCTGCAGATCGAAAGTTTTGCCATGCTCGAACTCGGGGCCGAAGCAATCCTCAAAGGCGGCGAGGGCGCGGTCGCAAACCTCACCCATCCCCGGATTCGCCGAAGGCGAAGTCCGGGGCCCAGGAGCTCATACCAATCGCCCGAACACTCGACTCTTGGATTTCGTGTGCCGTCATTCCTGACGCGCTGAGCGCGATCCGGAACCCACGGGCAAGCACGCAGCTCTGCGATCCCCAGGGTTCCGGGCCAGGCTTCGCAACCCCTGAATGACGGAGTTTTTGCCGGAGATTGATCAACATCCGAGGCCAGTGGCTCAAGTCCATGCCGTTCACTCTGCCGCCTTCGTTCGCGGCGCTTTGGCGGCTTGTTTGCGCTTGGACTTGGCGGGCGTTGTTTCGGCGATGGCCTCGGCGAATTCGGCTACTTCCGCATCGGGCGCCGCGACGCTCGCGCGCTTGTGCATCAGCACGGATAGCAAGGTCGCCAGCGTCGCCTTCAATTGCCGGCGATCGACCACGAGATCGACCATACCCTTGTTGTGCAAATATTCCGCGCGCTGGAAGCCCTCGGGCAATTTCTGGCGAATGGTTTCCTCGATCACGCGCGGGCCGGCGAAACCGATCAACGCGCCGGGCTCGGCGATGTGCACGTCGCCGAGCATGGCGTAGCTGGCGGTGACGCCGCCAGTGGTGGGATCGGCCAACACCACCAGATAGGGCAGGCCCGCCTCGTGCAGCATCTGGATCGCCAGCGTCGTGCGCGGCATCTGCATCAGCGAAAGAATACCTTCCTGCATGCGCGCGCCACCCGAGGCCGTCACCACGATCAGCGCCGCTTTGCGCCGGAGCGCTGCTTCCGCCGCGGCGATGAACGCCTCGCCCGCGGCCATACCGAGCGAGCCGCCCATGAACTCGAAATCCTGTACAAGCACGACCGCGTGTGCGCCGCCGATGCGGCCATAGCCTGCCTCCATGCAATCGTCGCGGCCGACTTTCGTGCGCGCGGCCTTCAGCCGGTCGGAATATTTCTTGTCGTCCTTGAATTTGAGCGGATCGGCGGCGACTTTCGGCAGCGTTATTTTCTGCCAGGCCTGGTCGTCGAACAAATGCCGGAAGCGCGGCTCGGGCCCGATGCGCATGTGGAAGCCGGAGGGCGCGACCCAATCGGCGGCCTCAAGCTCGGCGCGATAGACCAGCTCGCCCGAAATCGGGTCCTTGATCCAGAGATTGTCGGGCGTTTCGCGCCCGTCCTCGGGCTTCTTGCCGCGCAAGCCAGGCCGCGCGAAGTTCGACAGCCAGTTCATGCGCGTGCTCCCTCTGTTTCCCGCGCCGAGCGCACAGCATCGCTCAGAAGCCGCGCCTTGCGCAAGACCCGCTCGACGACATCTTCTCTCGCGCCATTGGGGTTTGCGGCAATTTCGTCCACGAACGCGGAGCCTACCACCACGGCGTCGGCATGCTTGGCGATGGCTGTCGCCGCTTCCGGTTCGCGAACGCCGAAGCCGACGGCAATCGGCAGCGTCGTTGCGCGCTTCAAGCGAGTAACTGCGCTCTCAATCGCGTGCGCGGACGCTGCGCTAACGCCGGTGATTCCAGCGACCGAGACATAATACAGGAACCCGGAAGCGCCATCGAGCACCTTGGTTAATCGCTTGTCGTCGGTGGTGGGCGCGGCGAGGCGGATAATGGAAAGATCGTGCGGCGCGAATGCGGCGCGCAGCGGCGCGTCTTCTTCCGGCGGCAGGTCAACTACGATGGCGCCGTCGGCGCCGCTTTCGTGCATGGTCCGCGCGAACGCCTCGTAGCCCATGCTCTCGATCGGGTTGGAATAGCCCATGAGGATGAGCGGTGTGTCTGCGTTGGTTTCACGGAAGCGTCGCGCGAGTTCGAGCGTTTGCTTCAGCGAGCCTCCTGCCTTCAGCGCTCGCAACGCTGCTCTCTGGATACTCGGCCCGTCCGCCATCGGATCGGTGAATGGAAAGCCAAGCTCGATGATGTCGGCGCCGGCGGCGGGGAGGGCGCGCAGGATTTCAAAGCACGTCTCATGATCGGGATCGCTGGCCATGATGTACGTGATGAAAGCGGCGCGGTTGGCGCGTTTCAGGTCAGCGAAGCGTTGGCTCAGGCAAGTGGTCAAAGCGCCCCCTCCTCTCTTGCGGGGAGGGGGCAAGGGATTTCTCCCCACCCATCCCCGGATTCGCGCAGCGAAGTCCGGGGCCCATAAACGCTAGCGCTTGCGCACTCGCGTCGAACGCTCGCGATCCTGGGTCCCGGACTTGGCGCTGCGCGCCCTGTCTCTTATA
>JBEBIU010000059.1:0-18282 GCA_040080225.1 Terricaulis sp. | reverse complement strand
TCCGCGCACTGCCCTGCGCAGCGCCAAGGCCGGGCTGTTTCGCAACGTAGTGGCCGCCAACGCCGCCTACCCGCTGCTTGATTTGCCGAACGTCGTGCAAGAGCGCGGGCGTCCGGAGCCAGCCATGGTGCTCGCCATCATTCGCCAAGAGAGCGAGTTCGATGCAGGCGCGGTCTCCCACGCCAACGCCCACGGCCTGATGCAGCTGATCCCCTCGACCGCACGCGCCCAAGCCCAGCGCGAGGGCATGTCCTACCAGCGCGGCGCGCTGACCAGCGATCCGCAATACAACGTCACCCTGGGTGCGGCCCACCTCGGCGATTTGATCGACGATTTCGGCGGTTCCTATGTGCTCGCGGCCGCGGCCTATAACGCAGGCTCGCACAATGCGCGCGAATGGATCGCCGATTACGGCGATCCGCGCTCGGGCGCGACCGACGTGGTGGATTGGGTCGAACTCATCCCGTTCTCGGAGACACGCAATTACGTGCAGCGCGTGCTGGAGAATGCGCAGGTCTATCGCTACCGCCTGGCAGGAGCGCCAACGCCGATCACGCTGGAAGCGGATTTGCGCCGGGGGCGGTAGCTCAAGACGAAGGGAGGCGCTTATGCCGACAACGAACCTCTGGGGCCTTGTAATTCTGGTTGTCATTGCCGCTGTTGTGTGGGAGGTCGCCCGCCGCGCCGGACCAAAGGCGATGCTAGCGCTTGGCGTAATTGGGCTCATTGTTGGGTGGTCGCTCCGACCTCCGTCGGGGTTTGGCGACGCCATGATGATGATGGGACAAGGGCGGGATTTTTTCCTTAAGGAGCCGATCTTCCTTGGCGTTATGGCTGTCTCAGGCCTAATCGCGGTCTTTGGTTTAGCAGACATGCTAAAAAACAGGCCGCCGCCCCACCCATGAGGTCCGCGCGTCCATGAGCGTTACATAGCCAGCGCCCGCGCGAAGGTTTCCGGATCGACATTTCCGCCGCTGGCGATCAGCACCACTTTTTTGCCGCGCACCTCGACGCGCCCGCTCAACAGCGCCGCCAACGTGGCCGCGCCCGACGGTTCGAGCACGACCTTCAAATTGAGGAACGCGAACTTCATAGCCCGCAGCACTTCATCGTCGGAAACCGCGACTGCTCCGTCGAACCGCTCCCGCGCGATGACGAATGGGATCTCGCCCATCTGCTCGCTCAGCAGGCCGTCGCAGATTGATCGCACGCCTGGCTCATTGCTGGCGACCGCGCCAGTTGCCAGACTGCGGCCGATATCGTCGTGCCCCAACGGCTCCACAGCGACGATGCGCGCGCTCGGCAGCGCCAAAGCAATCCCGCTCGCGAGCCCGCCTCCGCTCGCGGGAGCGAAGGCGATGTCGGGCGTAATTTCTTCACCGATTTCGAGGCCGCACGTGCCTTGCCCGGCGATGACGTTTGGATCGTCGAACGGCTTGATCAGCGCACCGCCGCGTTCGGCCGAAAGCCTGGCGCCAATCGCCTCGCGGCTTTCCCCCTCGCGGTCATAGGCGATCACCTCCGCGCCCATGGCCCGGGTGCGATCGAGCTTTATCCGCGGCGCATTGGCCGGCATGACGATTGTCGCGCTGACGCCAAAGTGCTTCGCCGCTGTCGCCACCGCGATGGCGTGATTACCGGAAGAAAACGCGATCACCCCGCGCGCGCGCAGCTCAGGCGCAAGCGCACTGATAGCATTGGTTGCGCCGCGCATCTTGAACGCCCCGCCGCGCTGCAGGCATTCGGCTTTCACGAAAACGCGTGCGCCTGTTGCTTCGTCCAGCGCGTCACTGCGCAACAGCGGCGTTCGCACCGCAATTCCAGCGATGCGCGTGGCGGCGAGCTTGACGTCTTCGATGGTGGGGATGTGCATCATGAGCCTCTCGGTTTTGCGCGCCGCGTGGGGGGAGCGCTCAGCGGGTCCTCTGGCCAGGGATGTTTGGGGTAGCGTCCGCGCAAATCCTTGCGCACTGCCGCGTACGAGCCACGCCAGAACCCCGGCAAGTCCTTGGTGGTCTGCACCGGACGTTGCGCCGGCGAAAGCAGAAGTAACGTCAACGGCGCGCGCCCGCCGAGAATATTCGGGTGCCGATCGAGGCCGAACATTTCCTGCAACCGCACCGCCAGCGCGGGACCGCCTTCAGCCGTGTAATCAATCTGCAAGGATGATCCCGCAGGGGTTTCAAATCGCGCGGGCGCCTCCTGATCCAAGCGGCGGCGGCGATCATAGGGCAGCGTGTCCAAAAGAGCGCTGAAGATATCGACTTCCCGCAAACTCTGTACGCCCGCCAAAGCCGGCGCGAGCCATAGATCGATGCTCCCGAGCAAACTCGCATCGCTCCAGTCCGGCCAATCCTCGCCCTCGATCCCACGCAGCAACACCATACGCGCGCGCACTTGGCGCGCTGCGTCGCTCCAGCCCAGAAGTCCAAGCCCGTCCGCTCTTACCGCTTCAAGCAACGCCTGTTGCAAATCAATTCCGCGCAGCCCCTCCAATGGCCCCTCGGAAAGCACCACGCGGCCGTAGGCGCGGGTGCGCCGGCCGCGCGGCGCGCCGGTTTCCGGATCGATCGCAACCGAATTTCTGGTCTCGATCTTGTCGCCGAACATTGTCTCGATCTGCTCAGCTGTGATTGGCGCAGCCAGTAGAATTTGCGCTCGCCCCGCGGCGCCGGCGATGTCGGCGATGACAAGGAATGGTTCGCGCGCCAGCGACGAAGCTTGGTCAATCGCAGCCGCCCGACCGTTCGCCATCGTGTACAGACTGTCGCGCGCTTTGGCGACACGGTCTGGGAACGCAAGCGCCAACACCGCGCCAGCGCGGTCCGCTTCGTCCGCCCCTAGGACCTCAATTGCGCCGCTTCTTGGACCTCCAGCGTTCTCGCCGGCGAGACGCCGGCGGTCCAAGAAGTTCCCCGGCCCACGCGCCAGACGCCGCGCCAAATTGCGCGCCGCGTCGGCGCGCTGGCCGCGCTCACTGGAAAAACGATGCAGACGCTCGCGCAGATCGGGGCTTCGCCCTCCCAATCCCTGTTCGGTGAGCACGACGGCTATGCGCGCAGCAAGCGGGGCATCCGCGCCCGCCGCCAGAACCATATGCGCGAGCCTAGGCGGCAGCGGCATGGCCGCCACCGTGGCGCCGTGATCGGTCAGCCGGCCCGAAGCATCGAGTGCGCCCAGCCTCCGCAACAGCGCGATCGCTTCTGTCCAGGCCGGCTTCGGCGGCGGGTCGAGCCATGCCAGCGATCCGGGATCGCTCACGCCCCAAGCCGCGAGGTCGAGCGCAAGGCCGGCAAGATCGGAATCGTACATCTCCGGCCGGTCGAATTCCGGCAGCGCGCGGGTCTCGCCTTCGCCCCACAACCGCCAACACACACCGGGCGACAGCCTGCCGGCGCGGCCGGCGCGTTGGGTGACGGAGGCCCTGCTGGCGCGCACCGTCTCGAGCCGCGACAGGCCCAGCGCCGGCTCGTAGCGCGGCCGTCGAGCCAGGCCGGAATCGACGACTATGCTCACGTCATCAATGGTCAGACTTGTTTCTGCGATGGAGGTGGCGAGCACCACTTTGCGCCGCCCCCTTGGCGTTGGGGCGATGGCGGCGTCCTGGTCCGCTGGGCTCATGGCGCCATAGAGCGGGCGAATATCGACTGACAGGTCGTTCAAGGTGGCGCGCAAGGCCTCTGCGGTCCGCTCAATCTCACGCACGCCCGGGAGAAACACCAGCGCGCTGCCGGCGTCGCTTGCAAGCGCAGTGCGCACGACGCCTGCAACTTGCTCCTCCAAACGCGCGCGCGGGTCACGTTCGCGGTAGACCACGCGCACCGGAAAAAGCCGTCCTTCGCTTACGATCACCGGAGCTTCGCCCAGCAGCGACGCAACCCGCGCTGCATCGAGCGTCGCCGACATGACCAAGATCCTAAGATCCGGACGCAGCCCGCCCTGGGCGTCTCGCGCCAACGCCAAACCCAGATCGCCCTCGAGACTGCGTTCGTGGAATTCGTCGAACAATACTGCGCACACGCCGGGCAATTCCGGATTGTCGAGGATCATGCGCGTGAACACGCCCTCGGTGACCACTTCGATGCGGGTGCTGGGCCCGACTCTTGAATCGAGGCGCACGCGGTAGCCGATAGTTTCCCCAACCCGCTCGCCCCGCTCGGCGGCCATCCGGGCGGCCGCGGCGCGCGCGGCGATGCGCCGGGGCGAAAGCAGCACGATCTTGCGTGCCTGCGCCCACGGTTCGCTCAACAGCGCTGGAGGAACTCGCGTGGTCTTGCCCGCGCCGGGGGGCGCCACAAGCACCGCCTCCGAGCGCCGCAACAGCGCTTCGCGTAATTGGGGTAAAACGGCCTCGACCGGAAGCATCGCCACGGCCTAGCCGGTCGGCGCGCTCCTGTCTTGCCACATTGGCTCGCCACATTGGCGCGGCTAGGTCTGGAGGGTATATACGGAGCTAAACCGCAGGGAGCAGGTCATGTACGCACGGGGTCGAACCATCGCCGCCATCGGGCTGAGCCTAGCCATGGCGCTCGCGGCTTGTTCGACGGGGCGCACCGCCGACACCCGCCGCGGCGTGACCGGCGCGGCTTCGATCCCCCTGCGCGATGTCGGCCTGATCCGGCCGGAAATCCCGCTTCTTCTGCGCAATTTGCAATATCCTTATTCAACAGCGGAACTGACCAATTGCGCCGCGGTGGCGCGCGAAATCGCCCAGTTCGACGCTGTGCTCGGCCCTGAGAGTTACCAACAGGGGCCCAATCGCAACGCCTGGGACCGCAGCGGCGATTTCGTGGAAGATCAAACCATCGAAGCCGCCGAGAGTACTGCCCAGGACTTGATCCCGTTTCGCTCCTGGGTGCGACGGCTTTCGGGCGCCAGCCGCGCCGAGCGCGACGCGCTGCGGGCGGTGGCCAACGGCCAGCAACGACGCACCTTCGTGCGTGGCTACGGCGCCTCGCTTGGTTGTCCTAACATGATCCCTGCCCCGCCAGCGCCACAGCCGCCCCAGCAACAGCAACAGCAGCAGCAGCGACGTTAGCGCTCAGCCGCAGAATCCAGCCCTGAAGGCGTCAAGTTTGTTTGCCGCGATCGCCGCGCGCAGTCGTGTCATCAGCGCTTGGTAATAGGCGAGGTTATGCCAGGACAGCAGCACCTGGCCCAGAATTTCGCCGGCCTTGAATAGATGATGCAGGTAGGCCTTCGAGTAGGCGGAGCTGGCCGGGCATTCGAGGCTTTCGTCCAGCGGAGTCATATCCTCCGCAAAGCGTGCATTGGTGATGTTGAGCGGACCCTGATCCGTCCAGGCTTGCCCGTGCCGACCCGAACGCGTGGGCAGCACACAATCGAACATGTCGATCCCGCGGGCCACAGCCTCGACAATGTCGATCGGCTTGCCGACGCCCATGAGATATCGTGGACGATCCGTCGGCAGCAGCGGCGTGACGATGTCGAGCGCCCCCAGCATAGCCTCGTGCCCCTCGCCGACTGCAAGACCGCCCACCGCGTAACCGTCGAAGCCTTCGCCCACCAGAGCTTGCGCCGATCGCCGCCGCAGCTCGGGATCGATTCCGCCCTGCACGATCGCGAAAAGATTTTGCCGCTCGCGCGTCCCAAACGCGCGCTTGCTGCGCTCGGCCCAGGCCAGCGACAATTCCATCGCCTTCTGCACAGTTTCGCGCGGCGCGGGCAGCGCCGGGCATTCGTCCAACTGCATGACGATATCGGCGCCGATCATGTCGGCCTGCAGTGCGATCGAACGCTCCGGCGTCAATCTGTGTTCGCTGCCGTCGATGTGGCTTCTGAAGGTCACCCCGTCTGGGTCGAGCTTTCTGAGCTGCGCCAGCGACATCACTTGATAGCCGCCTGAATCGGTCAGGATCGGGCGCTCCCAGCGCATGAAACGATGCAGGCCGCCCAGCTTCTTCAAACGCTCCCCGCCGGGGCGCAGCATCAAATGATAGGTGTTGCCGAGGATGATGTCGGCGCCGGTTTGGGCGACCTGCTCCGCGGTCAGCGCCTTCACCGTGCCGGCGGTGCCGACCGGCATGAAGGCGGGCGTGGCGATGGCGCCGCGCGGGGTTCGCAGCACGCCCACGCGCGCCGCGCCGTCCCTGGCGTTGATTTCAAAAGCGAAGGCGTTCATGGCGCCGATCAAGCGCATCGGCGGCCGGCGCACAACCCGCGAACAGGCGCATGTGCTTCACCGGACCCAGATTCAAAGATATCCAGAGCCCGATCCGATTCGAGGTACCCGCAATGTCCTTGGCGACCCGCAAGCGCGTGGCGGTCCTGATCTCAGGACGCGGCAGCAACCTTCGCGCGCTCCTTGATGCCAGGCAGGACGATTACGAAATCACGCTCGTGATCTCCAATCGCCCGGACGCCGGCGGCCTTGAGATCGCACGCGCCGCAGGCGTTGAAGCACTGATCATCGATCACAAAGTCTATGGCAAGGATCGCGAAGCGTTCGAACGCGCGATGGACGCGGCGCTGCGCGAGCGAAATATCGAGATCGTGGCGCTGGCCGGCTTCATGCGCGTGCTGACGCCATTCTTCGTGCGCGCCTGGGAAGGACGCCTGATCAACATCCACCCCTCGCTGCTGCCGAAATATCCAGGTGTAGACACCCATGCTCGCGCATTGGCGGCAGGCGACAGCATACACGGCTGCACGGTGCATTTGGTGACTGAAGAGGTGGATTCAGGCGAAATACTCGGCCAAGCGCGATTGGCGACCCTCCCCGGCGATACGCCGGAGACTCTCGCCGCTCGCGTACTGGAATTGGAGCACGCGCTTTACTCGCCCTGCCTGGCGCGGCTGGCGCTCAGCCTTCGCTGACGGCGCCACCCCAGCGCGACGCGATGGCCGCGACAGCCGTGCTGAGCGCGGTGAGATCGTCGCCATAGCCCAGCACCGGAATGAAGTCGCCCACCACATCGGTCGGCAAAATCAGGTACCCTAAGGCTGCAACACAGACGCCCTTCACCCAAATTGGCGTCGCGGGATCGCGCAGCAGCGCATGCAGCTTGCGCGCGGCGTTCAGCACCTCCTTCAATCCAGCGAGCGCGCCGAGTTTGGACTTGAAGGCGGCTTCTGAATACGCGTGTGAAAATCCTCGCATCGACCCGGCTCCAACGACTTTCAGGACAATCTAGTCCCAAAACGGCGAGACGCATGCGTCAGTCGCAGCTATAGGGAGGGTCAAGGAGCCCACCAATCATGGCTGACCGCGACTACGTGCTTGGCACGCACGACGATGAAATCTACCGGCTTGGCCTGCAACATCGGGTGTGGCGGACGCGCGTGCTTGATGCATGGTCGCGCGCTCGCATCGGCGAAGGCGCGACCGTGATCGATTTTGGCGCCGGACCGGGGTTCGCCACCATGGATCTCGCCGACATCGTAGGCCCCCGGGGCAAGGTCATCGCACTCGAGCGCTCGCAGCGCTTTCTCAATGTGCTGCACGCGCAAGCCGCCGCGCGCGGCCACACGCACGTCGAGACCCACGAGGTCGACTTCGCGACCGATACGCTGCCCACCGCCAACGCCGACGCGGCCTGGGTGCGCTGGGTGTTCGCCTTTCTGCCTGATCCCAAACCGGCACTGCAAAAACTCGTCGACGCACTCAAACCCGGCGGCGCTTTGGTGATCTACGAATATTTCCACTACCGCTCGCTCGGCCTGACGCCAGCTTCCGATAGTTTCGATCGCTTCGTCGATGAAGTGGTGGCGAACTGGAAGGGCTCGGGCGGCGACCCCGACGTGGGGCGTTTCATTCCAAACTGGCTCTGCGAGATGGGCCTCACGCTTGAAAGCACGCGACCGCACATCGATCTGCTCTCACCGCGCGACCCAATGTGGCGCTGGCCCGAGAGCTTCTTCCACCTGCACATAGACCGCCTGCTCGAACTCGGCCGCGTCACCCCCGACGCCGCTGCCGCCATGCGCGAGCAATTCGCCCGCGACGCGGCCCAGCCCGGCGCACTGATGGCGACGCCGCTGGTGATGGAGATCGTGGCGCGGAAGTGAGAGGGGCGCTCAGCGGCGGCGCCTCAGCCAACGATTTCCTGATCGCCGAAGAAGAACTCGATTTCGCGCGCGGCGTTCTCGAATGAATCAGAGCCGTGGACCGTGTTTGCCTCTATCGATTCCGCGAATTGCTTGCGGATGGTGCCCTCGGCGGCGTTGGCGGGGTTGGTCGCGCCCATCACGTCGCGATATTTCGCAACGGCGTTCTCAGCTTCAAGCACCTGCACCACCACCGGCCCCGAAATCATGAAGGTCACCAGGTCGCGGAAGAACGGCCGCTCCCGGTGCACGGCGTAAAACCCTTCCGCCTGCCCCTCGGAGAGCCAGACCCGCTTTTGCGCCACGATCCGCAGCCCCGCACCTTCAATGACCGCATTGACGGCGCCGGTGAGATTGCGGGCCGTCGCGTCCGGTTTGATGATCGAGAGTGTGCGTTCGGCGGCCATGGGGACTCCATATATCGGAAGCGGGGTCTATAGCGGCGTCGCTCCGCGCCGCCAAGTGCGTCACGCCAAGTGTCATGAATGCGTCAGAAACAATCCAGCGCGGCAACCTTCCCATCGGGGGCGACATGGATATTGAGGCGTTGCGGGGAAAAATCCTGCGTCACCATCATGCCTGGACTGATGATACGGGTTTGGGCGGGGAGGCTGGCGCGGTCAATCGCGCTGGCGGGCGTTCCCAGAAGGTGAGCGAAGCCACTAGCCCCGCAGGCGTCGCGGCGGGTGGCCTCCTCCGCGGTCTGCGGCAAATTGGAAACCTCGCGCTGATAATCGCGCCCGAGCCGATCGAGGTCGCGGTAGGTTTGCGGCGCTTCCGCGCATGCCGCCGTCAGAATCAGGACCAATGTCGCCAGCCGCCTCATGCCTGTTTCTCCCATTTCCCGGACCCGCTCTCGCGCCAATAGGACGCAATCATCCCGGTCCCCTTGGCTTCTTTCCAGCGCGATCGGGCCGAAACCAAGGCGGCTTCATCGCGTCCATCGAACATGATGCAAGCGCGCTCGAAGCTGGAGACGTCACCCGGGTCGGCCCCCTCAATCAAGAAAAGCACTTGCGCCGCGTTAGGATTGCCCGGAGCAGCGGTAAGCCAGATCGGTTGGCGGGCTGGATCGCCCTCGCGCGCATGCGGGAGGAAGCTGTCGTCTCTATACGTCCACAACCCTGCATCCAAAGCGCCGAGGCGTTCGGCGCTTGTCCCCCGCACCAATGCCCGCCAGCCGCGCTGCAGGCACTTTTCCAGCAACGGCGGCAACGCTTGTTCCAGTTCGCTGCGTTCGAGATGATAGAACCAGAGTTCGGACATTTTATGGGAGTAACTAGTCCTCGAACTTGTTCGCGATCAGGCGGTTGAGCAGGCGCACGCCGTAGCCGGTGGCCCAGGAGGGCGAGAGCGGGTCGTCGTAAGGACCGGGCTTCCAGGCGGTGCCGGCGATGTCGATGTGGGCCCATTGAACGCCGTCCTTGACGAAGCGTTTGATGAACTGAGCGCCCACGATCGAACCAGCCGCGGGCTTGCCTGAAATGTTCTTCATATCGGCGGTAGGGCTGTCGATCATCTTGTCGTAGCCTGCGCCGAGCGGCATGCGCCACACCGCCTCGCCCTCGGCGGTCGCCGCAATCGCGATCGCGTGAGCCAAGTCATCGTCGTTGCAATAGAGCCCGGCATGTTCATGGCCAAGCGCGACAATCACTGCGCCGGTCAACGTGGCTAGATCGACCAACGCGGTTGGGTTGAACTTGTCCTGCGCATACCAAACCGCGTCGGCCAGAATGAGCCTGCCCTCGGCGTCGGTGTTCAAAACTTCGATGGTTTGGCCGGACATGGTGGTGACGATATCGCCAGGGCGCTGCGCGTTGGCGCCGGGCATATTCTCAACCAGCGCCACCACGCCGACGACGT
The DNA here is from genome assembly GCA_040080225.1 of Terricaulis sp. Lineage (GTDB taxonomy): Bacteria > Pseudomonadota > Alphaproteobacteria > Caulobacterales > Aquidulcibacteraceae > Vitreimonas. The sequence continues at coordinate 8,352 of JBEBIU010000059.1, read as the reverse complement.
TCGCCTTCGCCTTGCGCAACGCGATCGCCTTCATGACGCCGGCGACAGCTGCGGCGCCCCCCATGTCGCCCTTCATCTCCTCCATGCCTGCGGCCGGCTTGATCGAGATCCCGCCAGTGTCGAACGTGACGCCCTTGCCGACCAGCGCCAACGGGCGCGTCCCCTTGGTGCGCGCGCCGTTCCAGGACATGGCCACCAACCGCGCCGGATTGGCGCTTCCCTGCGCCACGCCCAACAGCGCGCCCATGCCCAGTTTTTCCATGGTGGACGGCTCGATCACTTCGACTTCAACGCCCAAAGTCTCGAGATCGCGCAGCCGCTCGGCGAAGCTCGCCGGGTAAAGGACATTTGAAGGTTCGTTGACGAGGTCGCGCGCAAAAAACACGCCCTCGGCCAAAGCGGCGTCCTTGTCGGCGCGCGCCCGGGCGGGAGCGGGCGCTTCCATGACGATCTCAACGCTCTTGAGCGAAGGAATCTGGTCCGGTTTCAGTTTGGTGCGATAGGCGTCAAAACGGTAAGAGGCGAGCCGCGCGCCCAAGGCTGCATGCGCCCCCGCTTCAGCTTTCGACACGCCCGGCAATGCATCAGGTTGCAGAACCAATTTCTCCGCGCCGGAGGTCAGCGAACGGCGGATGGCGTGCCCGGCCCAGCGCTCAACCGCCATGCCGTCCGCGGCTTCTGCTTTGCCAACGCCTATCACCAGGACACGCGGATAATCCACGCCGTCGAGCGCCAGGAGGTCGAGGACGGCGCCCGCGGCGCCGGTAAAACGGGCCGCTCCGAGGGCTTTGGTCACCCGCCCGTTCGTGGCGGCGTCCAGAGCCTGGGCCGAGGCCGACAATTGGGGCCCTTCGCTCGCCATCACCGCCAATACGTCGCCGCCGCCAGCGGTTACAAAACGAATGTCCATGCAATCCTCTAGATGATTTGGCTCAAGCGCCTGGCCTAACGAGGCCGCGCTGGGTTGAAAAGGCGTCCCGCCGCCCATGCGCTAACCCAGTTTCCCCGGGAAGGGAAACCGGTCTAGGAGACGGCTAGGCTTCCCGGTCACGCCGGCGAGCGCTAGGGAGCACGATGAACACCATCTCGGCCTACGTATTCCGGCAAGCGCTAGGGCCGCTTTTGGCGATCCTGGGCGCGCTCGCGGCTATCGCGATCCTCACCCAAGGCCTCAACCAACTCGACCTCATCATCACCAACCGCAACGCCGGCCTGGCATTCGCCTGGGTGACGATTTTGGCGCTGCCCCAGCTCATCTCGCTCATTCTGCCGATGGCGGTGTTTATCGCGGTCGTCTACGCGGTGAACCGCATGCAGGGCGACAGCGAGGTCGCCGTGCTCTATGGCGCCGGCGTTTCGCGGCGCGCCATCGGCAGGCCCGTGATCCAATTGGCCACACTGGCTGCACTTGCGCATCTGGCCATAAACCTTGTGATTCAACCCGCCGCACTCGAGCAGCGCCGAACCGTGCTCTTCGGGCTTCGCAACGATGTCGCGTCCAGCATGGTGGAAGAAGGCGCCTTCACATTTCCCACCGACGATCTCACCCTCTATGCCAGCGGGCGCGGTGGCGGCGGCGAGCTTCACGATCTGCTTATCAACGACGCGCGCCCGCGGCTGCCGATCACCTACACCGCGCGCGCAGGCGCGATTGCATCGATCGAGGTCGATGGGGTCCGCCGCCCCGCCATCATCATGCGCGACGGTCAAATTCAGCGGCAAGCCGACGACGGCACGGTCGATGTGCTAGATTTCGATCGCTACGTGCTGCGGCTCGGCGACGGATTCGATGAGCCGGGTCTGTTTTTTCTGAAGGCCTCGGACCGCACTTTGTTTGAACTTTTTTTTCCTGACCGCACCGCCCATTTCGATCAGCGCAACATAGAAAAATTTCAAGCCGAGGGGCATGCGAGACTTTCTTCGCCACTCCTCAATCTTGCTTTGGCGGCGATTGCCCTTGCTGGAGTGTTGGTCGGGGAATTTAGCCGGCGCGGCTATGGGCGGCGCATCGCCTATGCGGCGGTAACCGCCCTCATCGTTCGACTTTTTGCGCTTGCGATTACCGCCGCCGCCGCCGACGAACCTCAGCTGAACGCACTACAATATGCGCTGCCGATCCTGGTGATCCTTGTTTGCTCGGCCATGCTGGGCGGCAAGCGCCCGCGGCGACGCCGCGCTTACGAGGGCCCGTCGGCGATCGCTGGAGCAGCGGTATGAATTTTCTCGCTTCGCGCCTCGGTCTCTACATTATCGGGCGCGTTCTCGGCGGCGTCATGATCGCGCTTGCCGGCGTGCTTGCCTCGATCCTGCTGATCGACCTCGTCGAGCAGATGCGCACAGTGGGAACGCGCGCCGACCTTACGCTGCTGGAGGCTGTGCGGCTCACACTACTGAAGGCGCCAATGCTAGTTGAGCAGACGCTGCCCTTCGTCGTGCTCGCCGGCACAATGATGGCCGTCATCGGCCTCAACCGCTCTTCCGAGCTTGTCGCGATGCGCGCCGCTGGCGTTTCAGCGTGGCGCTTTCTCACGCCGGCCGCGCTGACGGGAGCTGCACTGGGGGCGCTTGCCGTGGTCGCGCTCAACCCGTTGGGCGCTCACTTGTACGCGCAATTCGAAGCTGGGCGGGCGGATGCGATGTCGGGCCCCCAGCGTACAAACGCTGGCGCCAACGGCATTTGGATTCGGGAGGGCAACCGCGACGAGCAGATCGTCATCCAAGCCGCCGGCATCGACGCTTCCGGCACCACCCTGCAAGAGGCGACGTTCATGTTCTTCGAGCAGCGCCAGGGCGTACTCAAGTTCACCCACCGCATCCGGGCCAAGCTCGCCCAGCTTCTGCCTGGGCATTGGCAACTCACGGACGTCGTGGAGGCTGCCCCGGGTTCGGCGCCGAATGTTCAGCCCTATTTGGCGATAGAATCCTCTCTCGATTCCTCGGAAGTCATCAATCGCTTTATCAACCCAGCGACACTCTCTTTCTGGGCTCTGCCGGCCTTCATTCGCGAAGCGCGGGCGGCGGGGTTTGCACCGACTCGATACGAACTCAAATTCCAGACTTTACTCGCCTATCCGCTCTTGCTGGCCGCCATGGCGAGCCTCGGAGCGGCCTTTTCATTGCAATTGCAGCGACTTGGCCATTTGGCCCGCTGGGGGGCGACCGGGGTCGGCATCGGACTGTTTCTGTTCTTTTACAGCCAGCTGGCAGGCGCTTTCGCCATAACTCAGACCGTGCCAACCGCGGTCGCAGCCTGGAGCGCTCCGTTCGCGGGCGTGTTCATCGCCCTCGCCATGATCGCTTTTATGGAGGATGGCTGACAGGCGTCGCTCCAGCATGGTTCGCCCAGCGGCGGCGAGCGCTGGACGGGGCCCATCCGAGGGGATTAGGTAGTTCAGGGGAGTCGCATAAGAGGGATGTGCGAATGAGCCGTGCGGGGGAATCGGCGAACAGGCCGGCTGAACGGGCGCCGTTCGGCTGGGCCGCCATCGCAGCGGCGCTAGCCGTTTGCGTAGGCCCCGCTGCGCTTGCTCAAACGCCCACCGCCGCGTCCGCCCAAGACCGTACGCCGGTATTGCTCGAAGCCGACCAGATCATCGACGATCAAACCGCCCGCACCGTCACGGCGGAGGGCGATGTTCAGGTCCGTTATGACGGGCGAACGCTTCGCTCCGACAGCCTGGTTTACGATCTCAACACCGGCGCCATCCGCGCCATCGGCAATGTCCAGGTGGTGTTGCCGGACGGCTCGACTACCTACGCCGAAGAGATCGAGGCCGACGAAGCGCTCAATGTCGGCGCGGCGCGCGAACTGCGCGCGCGATTAGGCGAGACTGGCACATTGGCCGCGCGCTCGGCCCTCCGGCATGGCGAAGGCGAAAACGAGCTTCGCAACGTCATCTACACCTCGTGTCCGGTTTGCGAGACCGGCGACCGCCCTCCGACCTGGGCGCTGCGCGCGCGCCGCGCGATCCAGGATCACGATACCCGGACGGTGTCGTACCAGAACGCGGTGGTCGAAGTCGCGGGCGTGCCGGTCTTGTACTTCCCGTATTTCGCCCACCCCGATCCGACAGTCGAGCGCGCCTCGGGCCTGTTGCCTCCCGGGATCGGCCGCAACCGTCCGCTTGGGACATTCTACCAGCAACCCTATTATTGGGCGATATCGCCCTCCCAGGACCTCACCGCCTCTTTGCGGGTGCACGGCAATGTCAACCCGATGGTGTCGCTGGATTACCGCAAGCGATTCTGGTCCGGGGAATTGTCGGCCCAGACCACGTTCACCCAAGAGCGATTGTTCAACAATGACGGAGATTTGCTGGGCGAAGAGAGGTTCCGGTTTAGCGCCTTCGCCCAGGGCAAATTCAATATCAGCGATTACTGGAACTGGGGGTTCGGCGTAGAGCACATCTACGACGACGACTATTTGCGCCGCTACGGCGTCCAGGGGGCCGGAGACCGTCGCGGCCCGTACCTCGGACAATACACTAGGCTGATCTCCCAATTGTTCGCGATCGGCCAGGACGCCAATTCCTACACTTCTGTGGCCTTCGTCGATTTTCAGGGATTGCGCGAGACCGACAGCTCCGACCTCTTGCCAGTAATCCTACCTTATGCGGAAACCGAACGCGTGCTGCCGCTGCTCGGCGGCCAGGTCAGGCTGCAAGCCAACACAGCAGTGCTGTCGCGTGGCGACAACCCCGCCACATTGGCCTTCGAAGGCGACGATGCGCGGCTCTCTTTGTCGGCCACATGGCGCCGAGACGCGGTGTTTGGCCCGGGGCTTGTCGCTTCGCCGTTCGCGCAGGCGCGTGGCGACCTCTACGGCGTGGAGACCAGCCGCAGTAATGTCGAGAGTTTCACGCGCGGCCTTGGGCTCGCCGGCATTGAAGTCAGCTGGCCGTTCATGCGCCCAGGCGAGAAGTTCGATTTGATCGTCGAGCCGGTGGCGATGGCGGCCTACGCCAGCAACGCCACCCCGGATCCGCGCATCGTCAACGAAGACAGCATCGCCTTCGAGCTCGACGATTCAAACCTCTTTCGGCCCAACGGCGCGCCCAATTACGATTTGTGGGAGCCGGGCTCTCGCGTGAGCTTGGGCGTGCGCGCCACGGCTCGGGCCCACAGCGGAGAAAGCGCCACCCTGTTGTTTGGGCGGCGCTGGCGCGACCAACAAGCGCCAGGCTTTACCCAACAGAACAACCTCGATGGACGGGCGAGCGACTGGGTCGGGGCCTTCCAAGCCGATCTCGGCCCCAATCTGGGCGCCGAGGCCCGCATTCGCCTCGACGACGAGACCCTTGAACTCAACCGCCTCGACCTCGGCGTGCGCGCCTCCGCCGGGCGTTTTTCGGCCCAAGCGCGCTATTTTAACATCACCGATACGCTATCCCCGGGCGATCCTAGCGAAGAACTCACCGCGCAAGCTGGAATTAACCTGGCGGCGGGCTGGCGAATGCAGCTCGGCCTGACTCGCGACCTCGATTCAGACATAAATCTGCGCCAGGACATCCGCGCCATCTACGAGGATGATTGCACCTTTCTAGAGATCGCATACACCCGCTCGGAGACTCAACGCGGCACCATCGGCCCGAACGAGGGCCTGCAGATCAAGATTGGTCTGCGTTCGCTCGGAGTGTTCGGCGGGAGCTGAAGTCGGAGCGAAGAAGAAATGAATTTCATGAAGCATGTCGCCGCGGCGGCGCTGTTCGCGGGGGTGGCGGCGTTGTCAGCGCCGGCTTCGGCGCAATTGGCCGAGGGCGTCGCGGCAATCGTCAACGACGCTGTGATTTCGACGTTCGACGTGCGCCAGCGCGCGAACCTATTGCTGGTGTCGGCAGGCATACAATCGACCCCGGAAATGGAACAACGCGCCCGCGCCCAAGCGCTGCGCGATCTGGTGGACGAGCACCTGCAGCTGGCGGAGGCGAGGCACTTCGAAGTTGAGGTCACCGACGAGCAGGTCGATCGCCGCATCGCCGACATCGCCAGGCAAAACCAGACCACACAGGAAGGGCTTGCCCAACAACTCGCGAGCGAAGGCATTTCAATCTCAACCCTGCGCGCGCAACTTCGCGCTGACATCGCATGGCAAAGGCTGATGTCTGGGATGTACGGAAGCCGCCTGCGCGTTTCGGAGGTGGAAGTTCGCGAGACGCAGGAGCGCATCGCCGCCAGCGCCACGCAAACCCAATACCAGCTCTCGGAGATCTTCCTACCCGCCGAGACCGAAGCGGAATTCTCCGAGATGGAGCAAGGCGCGATGCGGTTGTTGCAGGAAATGCAGCGCGGCGCTCCATTTCCAATGGTCGCGCGTCAGTTCTCGCGCTCGGCTTCAGCGGCGGCCGGTGGCGACATCGGCTGGATTTCCGCACCCGAACTTGCACCGGAATTGCAGCCTGTGGCTGAACAATTGCAGCAGGGGCAGGTCTCACTGCCGATCCGCACGCCGAACGGAATCTACATTTTGGCGATGCGCGAGCGCCGCGCCGGGGCGCCTCCAGGCGCCACATCGCTTGTGCGCCTCCGCCAAGTCACGGCGCCAGCGGGGCGCGAGAACGCGTTGGCGCGCGTGCAGCGGAGGATTTCCGGTTGCGACGACCTTGAGGATGCGATCTCCGGCGTGCAGGACGCCAGCGTCATCGACCTCGGGCAAGCTGCCGAATCCGACCTCTCGCCCGTGGTGGCGGAACGCATTGCCGGCGTTGCGGTGGGCTCGGCTTCACGGGTTCACGTCGATGGCGACTTGGCTTCCGCCTTTGTCGTCTGCGCACGCGAAGCCGGCGGGTCAGGCGTGCCTGATCGCCAGGAGATCGAGGCTCGCCTGCGCGAGCAGGAACTGACCATGCTCTCCGAACGCTATCTACGCAATCTGCGCCGCGAAGCCACGATCATCACACGTCAATGAGATGAAACCGCTGGCCGTTTCGATGGGCGATCCCGCTGGGATCGGACTCGAACTGGCGGCGCGCATGTGGGCGGAGCCTGGTGCGCCGGCCTTCTTTCTGGTGGGTGACCCGAGCGCATTCGAACGCGCGAGTGCGCGCCTCGGGCTGCCGAGGCCGCGCCTTGAGGTCATCGAAGCCGCTTCCGCACTGGGCGACCTCGGCGCCGATACTGATGCGCTGAGGGTTCTGAAGGTTCCGCTTGCGCGTGCGGAGACCCCAGGGGTTCCACACACCGCCAATACTCAAGCCATTATCCACGCCATCGAACGCGGGGTCGATGCGGTGCGCTCGGGCGCCGCATCGGCGTTAGTGACTCTGCCCATCGCTAAGAGCGTGCTGCAGGAGGCTGGTTTTGGTTTCCCTGGCCACACAGAATTCGTCGCCCACCTTACCGAAGGGGATGCGCATGCCGGCGCGCGAGGCCCAGTAATGTTGCTGGCTGGCCCTCAGCTCAAGGTCGCGCTCGCCACCATCCACACGCCGTTGGCGCTGGTTCCGGCGCAAATCACCAGCGTCCGCGTCGCCCAAGTCGGCCGCGTTGTTGCCGAAGCGCTGCGGCGCGATTTCGGGATTGGCCGCCCACGACTGGCCTTGTGCGGGCTTAACCCGCACGCGGGCGAGAACGGCCACATCGGACGCGAAGAGTTGGACATCATCAATCCAGCCGCTGCGACGTTGCGCGGCGAAGGCTGGAACATCGGCGACGCTCGGTCGGCCGACTCGCTCTTCCACGAGAACGCACGCGCCGACTATGACGCTGTCATCGCTCTCTATCACGATCAGGGGCTGATCCCAATCAAGACCCTGCATTTCTGGGAGGCCGTCAACGTCACACTTGGACTGCCGATCGTGCGCACGTCGCCAGATCATGGCGTTGGCTTCGACATCGCTGGCAAGGGCGTGGCCCGCGTCGATAGCTTCCGCGCGGCTCTGCACATGGCCGCAGCGATGGCTGAGCGTCGCGCTTCAGCATGAACGCGGAGGATTTGCCGTCTCTGCGCGACGAACTCGAAGCGCACGGCCTGTGGGCGAAGAAGGCGCTCGGGCAACACTTCCTGCTGGACATGAACATCACACGCCGCATCGCTCGCACCGCAGGCGATGTCGTCGGCAGGCCCGTGATCGAGGTCGGCCCGGGTCCAGGCGGATTGACGCGCGCCCTACTCGAGGCTGGCGCCGACCCGTTGATCGCGATCGAGAAGGACGCGCGCTTCCTGCCCTTGCTTGAGCCGCTGGTGGAGTGGAGCGGGGGACGCCTGCGCCTCGTCCATGGCGATGCCTTGGCGGCGAACGAGGCGGCACTTCTTCATCCCTTCTCCCTTGCGGAGAAGGTGGCCGCGGAGCGGCCGGATGAGGGGCCGGCCGACAATCAGGCGCCTGTGTGTTTGCACGCCCCTCACCCCCTACC
>JBEBIU010000058.1:0-18473 GCA_040080225.1 Terricaulis sp. | reverse complement strand
CCCCTGCCCCCTCCCCGCAAGGGGGAGGGGGAGCTGAGTTGTCACCCACGCCTCGATATCATCCCCGATCAGCCGCGCTTCCGCTTCGCCATCCCAAACCCCGCGCACCTTTACGCGATTGCCTTCATCGTCATCTGTAAACAGCGTCTTGCCCAAGCGGTCGCGATTGTGCGCGATCAGATGCGCGGCGGCGGCGAGGATATGGCCGGTGGAGCGATAATTGCGCTCCAAGCGTACAACTTGCGCACCAGGAAAATCGTGCTCGAAGCGCAGGATGTTATCCACCTCGGCGCCGCGCCAGCCATAGATCGACTGATCGTCGTCGCCGACCACGCACAGATTCTTGCGCGCCTGCGCCAGCAGCCGCAGCCACAAATATTGCGCCACGTTCGTGTCCTGGTACTCGTCCACCAGCAAATGACTGAGCTTCTTGTGGTAGCCCTCCAGCACGTCGGGATGCCGCTGGAACACGTCGATCATGTGCAGCAGGAGATCGCCGAAATCGCAGGAATTGAGGATTTTCAGCCGCGCCTGATACGCCGCATAAAGCTTGATTCCGGCGCCATCGGCGAAATGGAAGGCTTCGTTCTTTGGGACTTTATCCGGCGTCAGTGCGCGGTTCTTCCAGCTATCGATTAGGCCGGCAAGTTGGCGGCCAGGCCATTTCTTTTCGTCGATGTTCTCGGCCTCGATGATTTGCTTGAGCAAGCGAATCTGATCGTCGGTGTCGAGAATGGTGAAAGTGTTTTTCAGCCCCGCCAATTCGGCATGGATGCGCAGCATGCGCGCGCTGATGGAGTGAAACGTGCCCAGCCACGGAAGGCCGCCGCCGCCGGGGCCCAGCAGCGCCTCCACCCGCTCGCGCATTTCGCGCGCGGCCTTGTTGGTGAAGGTGACGGCCAGCACGCTCCAAGGCTTGGCTCGTCCGGTGGACATGAGATGGGCCAGCCGCGTCGTCAGCACGCGTGTCTTGCCCGTGCCAGCGCCCGCCAGCACCAGCACCGGGCCGTCCAGCGCCTCCACCGCCGCGCGCTGCTCTGGGTTGAGCGCCGCGAGATAGGGGGGCGCAGCCATGGCGCGCTGGGAGATGGGGAGCGAGTCTTCTGACATCCGAATCCAGTGTAGTCCGAACGCGCGCGGTACGAAACATGAACCTCGCCCGGGCGAGCATCGAGGCGTGTCACATCGGACCCCCTCGGATCGGCGGGCCTCTGCGGTGCTTACCAATGCGTCATCTTACGCGGGGCGGTTACGCGATCAGGCGCCCGGCCCGCGCTCGCGTCGCCTTGGCGACGTTGCTAGGTTGCCTCAGATTCGATTGGTGAGAATCCTGGCATGGCCGATGTGTTCATATCGTACGCACGAGAGGACCGTCCCCAAGCGGACATGATCGCGCGCGGCCTGCAAGCGATTGGGCTCGAGTGCTTCTGGGACACGGAAATACCGCCGGGCCAGACCTGGGCCGACTACATCGAAGCCAAGCTTGCGGCGTGCAGAGCCGTGATCGTGGTGTGGAGCGCGCATTCGGTTGGTTCGCAATGGGTGCGTGAAGAGGCGCGCATGGGTCGCGACAAAGGAAAACTGGTGCCGATCGTGCTCGGGGGCGCTGTGCCGCCGTTCGGCTTCGGCGAGGTGCAGGCGGCGGATTTATCAGCCTGGGACGGTGAGCCCAATTTTCCGGAATGGGCGCGCTTGGCGAACGCGGTGCACACGATTGTCCGCGGCGTCCCCGCGCCTGCGTCGCGGCAGCAATCACAGTTCGCCGCCGCGCAGGCGCCCGCGGGCGGCGCAACGCATTTGTCGCCGTTCGGTTATGTGTGGAAGTGTCTGCGTCTTTTCGCGGACGGGAGCGGGCGTGCGCGGCGTTCTGAATTGGCGTCGTTTGTCGTGTTTGCGTTTCTGGTGCTTTGCGTAGCAATAATGCTCGATATCGAGACCTTTGGAATCGATCCCTACACGGGCGAGGTCAATACCTACATGTTCGCGGGCTTGGCGTATCTTGCGTTGGTCATTCCGCTGACCAGCGCCGCCAGCCGCCGTGCGCATGATTTTGGCCAGTCAGGTTGGCTTGCGGCGTTGGCGGCGATCCCGTCGTTCGGTCTGTTGCCCGCCATCGTCTTCGCTTGCGTACCGGGACAGCGGGGACCGAACCAATATGGCGCCGATCCCAAGGGCGTTTGACGCTACAAATCGTTGAGAGGAAGCGCGATGGCTGACGTATTTCTATCTTACGCGCGCGAGGATCGCGCCCGCGCCGAGCAGGTGGCGCTCGGGCTCAACGCCGTGGGGCTGGAGGTATTCTGGGATAGCGAGATCCCGCCGGGCACGACATGGGCTGATTACATCGAGCAGAAATTGGCGCAGTGCAAGGCGCTGATCGTGCTGTGGAGCGAGCATTCGGCGAAGTCGCAATGGGTGCGCGAAGAGGCGCGTCTCGGCCGCGACAAGGGCGTGCTGATCCCGGCGATGTTGGACGCGACGCCCGCGCCGTTCGGATTCGGCGAAGTGCAGGGCGCCGACCTTTCGGCCTGGGGTGGTGAGCAGGAGCACGCCGATTGGCGCCGCTTCGTCGAAGCCGTGCGCGCGGCCTCCCAGCGGCAGGCGCCGCCACGGCCGCAACCAGGCATGAGCGCGCCGCCACGTGCGCAGGCTATTCCCATGCAAGCTGCGCCAACGCAGCCCGCTGCAGCGCGATCCGGCCCGCCCGTCTGGGTTTGGGTGACGGGTGCGGTGGTCGCAACCGTGGTTCTGCTTGGTGTGATTGGCATGATGATGGAGCAAGGCGCCGCGCCCGGGCCGGCGACCCAGCAAGCCGCGTATGCGCCGCCGCTGCAGCAGCAACAATCGCCGCAGCCGCCTCCGCCCGCAGGCGCGCAACCGCAGAATGTCATTCTGATGCAATTGCAGCAGGCGCAGATGGCGCTGTCGCAACAGGGGTTCCAGGTCGTGGGGCAGCCTTTCTCGGGCTCGCTCGCGCAAGGGCAGACTTGGAACGTCCCGGCGGAACTTTATATGGGCGTTGAATACCGCGTGCTTGGCGTGTGCGACGCCGATTGCGGTGATCTCGATCTGATTATGTACGATGGCGCCGGTGCGATGCTGACCCAGGACACCACCGTGACCAGCCAGCCGATGGTCGCGCTGCGACCCGGTTACAACGGCAATCATGTTATCCAGGTGCAGATGTACAATTGCAGCACCGCGCCCTGTTATTATGCGCTGGCGCTGTACGGGCGGCGCGTCGGGTAGCGGCGCGAAGCGCCTCCCTAGATTTTGTGCTGCAGAACGAAGACGCGTACCGCCGACGCGAGTGACGCCTCCGGCGCCTCTTCGGCGCGCTTGGCGTCGATGGCGGCGATGAGGGCCGGCATGCTGGCCACGCGCGAGCGCGCGATGCGTTCGAGCGCGTCCCAGAATTCTGGCTCCAGCGCGATCGACGTGCGGTGGCCCGCGATCCGCATGGACCGCTTTTGCAACGCCCCCTTATTCATTCTTGTTGTCGGGGGCGCCAAGTTTGTGATGATCGAGCTTGCGAGTTGCGACATCTTCTTTTGCCTTCGTCAGAGTTTTTTCTGCTTTGCTGCGCCCGTGGGCGACGCGATTTTCACTGGCTTTTACGTCTGCGGCTGCGCGGGACTTTGCCTTGCGCGCCCGCCTCAGATTGATCACATCACCCATGGTCGAAACTTAAGCTCGCATAGGCCTAAGGCCAAGAGCTGGCCCGCAAACCTAAGCAATGATACGGAGGATTAGGTCGTCGTTATTGAGGCGGATCAACGGCTTCGGTCATCCGGGTCCGATCATCTTCTCCGGTCGTACAATAGCGTCGAAATCCTCGGCTGGGATGCCGTCTTTGAGCGCCTCTTCGCGCAAAGTAGTCCCATTCTTGTGCGCCGATTTGGCGATCTTGGCGGCGCGGTCGTAGCCGTACTTGGGCGCGAGCGCGGTCACCAGCATCAGCGAACGTTCCAGGCCTGCTTTGATGTTGTCCAACCTGGGTTCGATGCCGATCAGGCAATTGTCGGTGAAGCTTACGCAGGCATCGGCCATAAGCCGCACGCTTTGCAGGAAATTGTACGCCATCACCGGGTTGAACACGTTGAGCTCGAAATGCCCCGATGCGCCGGCGAACGTAATTGCGGCGTGGTTGCCGAACACCTGCACGCACGCCTGGGTCAAGGCCTCGCATTGGGTGGGGTTCACTTTGCCGGGCATGATTGAGGAGCCGGGCTCATTTTCTGGCAGCGTCAGCTCGCCTAGTCCCGCGCGTGGACCCGACCCGAGAAACCGGATGTCGTTCGCGATCTTGAATAGCGACGCCGCCAGCGTGTTGATGGCGCCGTGTGAAAACACCATCGCGTCGTGGGCGGCCATCGCCTCGAATTTGTTTGGCGCGGAGGTGAATCTCATCTGCGTGATCGCTGCGATCCGCTCGGCGACCTTTTCCGCGAAGCCAATAGGGGCGTTGAGCCCGGTGCCAACGGCGGTCCCGCCTTGCGCCAATTGCATCAGCATCGGCTGCGCGCCAGTCAAGCGCGCGATGCCGTTCTCGATCTGCTGTGCGTAGCCAGAAAATTCCTGGCCAAGCGTGATCGGAGTGGCGTCTTGCGTATGGGTGCGGCCGATCTTGATGATGTCCTTCCAGGCGTGAGCCTTGTCGTTCAGCGCGTTGCGCAGCTTGGCGAGCGCGGGCAGCAGCCGGTGCTCGATTTCCTCGGCGCAGGCGATGTGCATCGCCGTTGGGAAGGTGTCGTTCGAGCTTTGGCTCATATTGACGTGATCGTTAGGGTGGACCGGCTTTTTCGAGCCCATCTCGCCGCCCAGCATTTCGATGGCGCGGTTGGAGATCACTTCGTTGGCGTTCATGTTCGATTGCGTGCCAGAACCGGTCTGCCACACCGCCAGCGGGAAGTGCGCATTGAGCTTGCCCTCGATGACTTCCTGGGCGGCGCGCACGATCGGCTCGGCAATTTCCGGCTTGAGCAGGCCAAGCGCCATATTGGTCTCCGCAGCCGCGCGCTTGACGATCCCCAGCCCACGAACGATCGGCGCCGGCATCTTCTCCTCGCCGATCTTGAAGTTTTGCAGCGAGCGCTGTGCCTGCGCCCCCCAATATTTGTCAGCCTCGACCTCGATCGGGCCGAAGGTGTCGGTTTCGGTGCGGGTTTTCATGGGCGCCTTGAGGAATCTACGTTCTTCAGGGCATATGGGGGACGAATGCGGCGATCAAGCTGCTTTCAAGCGAGCGGATCGCCGACTTCGCCGAGAATTTGTTCGAGCGTCCAGCGCAGCGAGGCATCGCGTGGCGTGGTCGGTTCGTTCGTCTTGAACGCGTCCTCCGCTAGCACCAGCGCGCGGACATGCAATTCCTCCAGCTTTTCCTCCAGCTTTCGGCGAATGCTCGGGGTGAGCGTGAGGTCGAGGTCGCGCCGCTGTGTGAGAATCGTGATGCGCCAGCCTCCAACGGGTTCTTTTTGCTGTGACCACGCCAGCTTGAACAAGTGCTCGATAATTGTGGCGGCCCTCGAGTAGCACTCCCGAACGTCCCGCCCCCCCATGTCCTCGATCTCCTCGGCGACGTGCTCCCAGTCCACCGCATTCGAGCCGCCAGCGCGCCGCTGCGCCTCGGCGCGCAACGCTTCGGCCTGGGCTTGCGTCCACAGATAAAAATCCCGCTCGTAGAGGTCGCCGGGGCGCTGATCGTCTGCCATAAGTTCACAAATTAACACGGTTTGGCGGGAGTTGCGATGCCCGATGGGCCTTGGATCGGCCGCGGCAAGGTGCGCGCGCGCGAGGTCGCCGGCGGCGTTGAAATCGTGGTCGATGAGATCACCACCCAGGCGCGGGTCTACAAGCCGCTCGTTTACGAGTTCTTTCGCAAAGAACTTCCGCTGCGCCCGCGTTGGGGCGATTTCGAAGTGGAAATCGTGCTCGAACACACAGGGTCGGCGCCCGGGCTTGATCTTGACAATCTTGCCAAGGCGCTGCTGGACGCGCTCAAGGGCCATGTGTTCTTCGACGATAGCCAGATCGCGCGGTTGTTGTGTGAGCGGCGTGCGGGCGAACGGGATCGGATCGTGCTGCGGGCAGTCAAGCGCGAATAGTTCGCGCGTAACCAACGGCGCCTCGCCGGCCGTCCCCTTGGCGTCGCGCTTCGATAAACTCAGCGTGACGCCATTCTTCGTCAGCCTGAGCTTGTCGAAGGCCCACCCAAGCCGGCTGGAAGCCGGCGCTCCGGGAGCGGCTCACTTCTTCCGGAAAGCGTCCAGGCTCACCACCGCGTTATCGCTTGCCGCCGGGGGTGGCGCTTCGCGTGGGGCGGGCGCGCCGACGGTGCTGTCGTCGCCGGAGGCCATACGCGCCTCGTCGTTGTGGGCGTGCTCGAACTGCAAACCAAACTTCACGCTCGGATCGAAGAAGCGGGTGATCGCCGCGAGCGGGATGGTGATCGGTTGCGGCTGACCGGAGAATTTCAGGATCACGCGGAAACGGTCGGTGAAGACCTCAAGGTCCCAAAATTGGTGCTCGAGCACGATGGTCATTTCGTCGGTGTAGCGTGTGCGCAGCTGCTCCGGGATGATCACGCCCGGCGCATGGGTGCGGAATGTTATGTAAAAGTGATGTTTGCCGGGCAAGCCGCGCGGACTCGCTGCTTCCTGGAGTGCAGCGCGGACGACGCCGCGTAGCGCGTCTTGCATCAGGTGTTCGTAACCAATCATGTCGTCGGCCATTGGCCGCCCCTCCAAGGCGCGTTGCGGTCACCCTTAGCGGCTCGTTCCGGCCAGTCAATTGTTGATCGACGGCGACGCGAAAACGCGCGCGGATGCAACGGCGTAAGGCGAAATGCAGATTACGCTGCGGCGCCGAAAGCAAACACTTCGCGCGCGACGCGAAGTACGCACCGCGATTCGCCACGCCTCTGCAGGTAGTGGCGCGGACCGGCATCTTTCCGGCTCTTGTTTGTTGTTTTACCGGAGGCAAAAAGCAGCCGGCTGGAAGCCGGCGCTCCGTTTGAGCGTAAATCCCTACTTCTGTTGCCGGGCGGCGATCGTTTGTTTGGCGCCGGCGCCAACAGAATCCAGGGAAAAATCCCCGGCTTCTGTTGCCGGGCGCCGGGGGGCCCCGCCTGGCGATGCTACTCGTCAGGACTTAGGTTCGGAACACTCCGCACTGCTTACGCAGCGAGGGCGAATTCCTCAGCGTGGTTGTCATTGGCAACTATGCTGTACGGCCTGTAACGGGACCACCCGAGCAAAAGCAGCGGCATTCAACGTCCGTCGATCCTATTTCGGCCCCGAGCTTCCCCAATGAGGAAGAAGTGGTGGAGCCGCCGGGCATCGCACCCGGGTCCGATCCGCCTATCTCCGCGCGTTTATCGCCATAGTCCGGTTGCCCGGACGATTCCGAATATAGGGAGTTTCCTAGGCGAGGGAAGCCGGCGAAATATCCCCCCTCAGCGCGACTCGCACTAAGGCTCAGCGCCGAAGCCCGCACAGGATCGGACAGCATGAGCAAGAAACACATCGCCGAGTTCATCGGGACCTTCGCTTTGGTGTTGTTCGGGTGTGGCGCGGCGGTGCTCGCGGGGCCGCAGGTCGGCAATCTCGGCATCTCCTTCGCCTTCGGTCTGGCGATTGTGGCGATGGCGTATGGGATTGGTCCGGTTTCAGGCTGCCACGTGAACCCCGCCGTCAGCTTCGGGGCCTGGGTCGCGGGCCGCATGCCTCGGCAGGAAATGTTCACTTATTGGGTCGCTCAGCTCGCCGGCGCCGCGGTTGGCGCGGGCGTGCTGTTGGTGATCGCGTCGGGCGCGGGCGGTTATTCGATCGACGGCGCGGGACTTGGCCAGAACGGGTTCGGCACCGGTTCGCCTGGGGGATATGGGCTCGCCGCAGGGTTCACGTTCGAACTGGTGGCGACCTTCCTGTTTGTGGTGACGATCCTGGGCGTCACCCAGAAGGGCGCGCCAGCGCAGCTCGCGGGATTGGCGATTGGCCTTGCCCTGGTGGTGATCCACATTGTCGGTATTCAGGTGACGGGCGTGTCGGTTAATCCGGCGCGCTCCTTGGGACCCGCTCTGTGGGTGGGGGGCGAAGCGTTGAGCCAGGTTTGGCTGTTCATCGCAGCGCCAATGCTGGGGGCAGGGCTGGCTGGATGGACGTTCCGCACGAAACTCCTGAGCGAGGAGAGCTGAAGCGCCCGCGACTGACCATCCTCGCGGCAATCGTGTTCGCGATCATGACGTACCTCTATTTTCCGACGTCTCCGCCACGTATTGCGATCCCGACGTCGAGCGATTGCATCGAGCTGCAGTTGTGGACCAATGGCTTTCACAGCGACCTCGCGGTTCCGGCCTCGATCTTTCCAGAAGATCATCCTCTGCGCCGACTCTATCCGAACGCCGATTCATTTCTCATCGGCTGGGGCGAGGAAGCCTTCTTCCGCTCCGACGTGTTCAGCGTCTGGCGCGCGCTCGACGCGCTCGTGCCGCCAAGCCCGAGCGTTGCCCACGTCGCTGAAGGGGGCTCACATGTGCGAGGCTATCTAGGCGCGGGCTTGCAGGGCGCTGCGTTTGCCGTGTCGGGCGAAGGCGCCGCCGGGCTGGTCGCTTATGTCGATAGCACCTTGGCGCTCGGGCCCGACGGCGGCGCGGTGCTTGTCACGCCTGGCAAAGTGATCGGCCATTCCTCATTCTTGCGCGCACGCGGTTCGTTTCATCTGTTCAACGTTTGCAACCAATGGATGGCGCGCGCGATCCGGGCCGCTGGGCTCAATGTTAATGCGCGCGCCGCCTGGATGGGCGACTGGCTGCTGAAGGAAGTGCGGAGGGAGCGGCCGCACGGGTGTTCGGTTTGAACGAAGGTTCGCTTGAGAACCCTCGCCCCCGAATCGGGGGAGAGGGCAGGGTGAGGGGGAGTGCAGGCGGTTCGTGCACCTGTCCAGCCGCGCCGCTGCCGCTTTGTTTGCTCCACCCTCACCCAACCTCTCCCTCCCATGGGAAGGGAGAGGAGCGCGGGCGCCGCTTGAATTCTCCTACGGTGTATGATCCTCCCCCGATTCAGCCCATATTGCGCCTATGAACGCACAGCCGAAACCGGTCCCAGAAGGCCCGCCGAGCCAAGCGGATTTCGCCTATCTCGGCTTGCTCCAGGACATCCTCGACAACGGCATCGACCGCGGCGACCGCACCGGCACCGGCACGCGCGGCGTGTTTGGCCGGCAATTGCGCTTCGATCTCGCCGCCGGCTTTCCGCTGCTCACCACCAAGAAAGTGCATCTGAAGAGCATCGTGCTCGAACTGCTCTGGTTCCTGCGCGGCGATTCCAATGTGCGCTGGCTGCAGGAGCAGGGCGTCACGATCTGGGACGAATGGGCCAACGCGCAAGGCGAGCTTGGCCCTGTCTACGGCAAGCAATGGCGCAGCTGGGAAGCGAAAGACGGCCGCGTGATCGACCAGATCGCCAATGTGGTCGAAAGCATCAAGACCAATCCCAATTCACGCCGCCATATCGTGTCAGCCTGGAATCCCGCCGACGTCGACCAGATGGCGCTGCCGCCGTGCCATTGCCTGTTCCAGTTTTTCGTCGCTGACGGAAAGCTCAGCTGCCAACTCTACCAACGCAGCGCCGACGTGTTCCTGGGCGTGCCGTTCAACATCGCGTCCTACGCGCTGCTCACGCAAATGATGGCGCAGGTGACGGGGCTGGCGCCCGGCGAATTCGTGCACACGTTCGGCGATGCGCATCTGTACCACAATCATTTCGAGCAAGCACGGTTGCAGTTAACGCGTGCGCCGTACCCGGCGCCGACAATGAGGCTGAACCCGGAGCGGAGGGATATTTTTAGCTTCGAGTATGGGGATTTTGCGCTGGAGAATTACGTCGCGCATCCGGCGATCAAGGCGCCGATTGCGGTTTGATGCCCAGGCCGCTTGACCTACGCCATTTGGACCCCGAAGTCCGCAAGGAGCGGGTCAAACTGCTTGCGAACGCCGTGAACGCCCTTGGCGTCGCCTTGATGATCGGGTCTCTGGTGGCGCCGTTCGTCGATCCAGCGCGGAATGTAGCATTGCCCCGTTCCGTATTGGGGGTGGTGGTCGGCGCCGTTCTGGTATTTGCAGCGTTCACGCTTCTGCGCTATATGAAGAGAAGGGAATGAGCATGGACCCGTTTCTTCAATCCGGCATAACGCTTGTCGTTGGTTTGGCCACCTTGGTGGTCTTGGTCGCTTTTGTGACGCCGATGTTAGATCGCCTCGCGGGTTCTGGGCGCACTTCTCTTGGGCCACCGGCGGAGTGATGGCGCGCCCAGGTGATGGGCCTGGAACTGGGCGGACGGATCAGGGTATCCTAATCCCGGCAATACGCTCACGCTCCAATCGCGTGAGCCCAACTTCAACAATGTCCGTTGGCCCCAGGCAGCGCGCTGCTGATCCGGCGAAGCGTGGTTCGTTAGTGTCGATGTAGACAAATGGACTTCGGATGTGAAACTGGCGTCGAAGGGTCATGCGCCCAGTTTCATCGAACTGCACGACCACCACGCTGTACTGGTCGCGACCGCGTACGTCTAAGGCTTGTCGTGCTTGTGAATTCAGCGCCGCCAATGCCTCTTCGCGGTCGCCTATGCTTACGCAGGTGTGCGGCGCTGCGCCAAAGACCTGAGAAACCGTTGCTTCGCCCTCACCGTGCGCAAAGGCACGCTCAGAGATTGAGCGCGCATAGTGAGCGCCTGAAAATGGATTGCAGACGCCAAAACCGGCAAGGAGCAGCGAGCCCGCAATGGCCGCAATTAAACTACGACGTAACATCCGACGACGATGCATCAAGCTTGCGCGTTCGCCAACGTCCGCTCCGGGCCATCACCAGAAATTCGTCGTTTCCGGGCTCGCGGAGCGAGAGCCTGGAACCAACGGGCAACCGGCTCAGCGTTGACTCCTCGGCCGGATCGCGCTCCGCGCGTCCTGAATGACGAACATGACTGACTTATGCGGAAGGTTGGAGCGCGCCGCGTCCGGCGGCGCTTGCGTGGCCGCGCGCTACACACGCTGTTCTGGAACCCTCTCCCTCCTTTGGGAGGGAGAGGGCAGGGTGAGGGTGGAGCGCATCGGCGGCAAGCAAATCGCAGGCGGCGCGACTGGCTGCTTGGCAAAACAAACAAATGCGCTGCCCCCTCACCCTGCCCTCTCCCCCTCGCGGGGGAGAGGGTTCACAATGCGCTAGAGACCCCATGATCCCCCGCGAACTCATCGCTACAGCGCAAATTCCCGGCGGCGACGAACTCCGCCTCTACGCTCACGACCGCGATTTCATGATCGCGCTTGGCGGCAACGAACTGATGAGCACCCGCACCAGCGGTTCGGAGGAAGCGCTCGCACTGATGACGTGCGAACGGCTCGGCGACAAAGACGCGCCGCATCTGCTCATCGGCGGTTACGGCATGGGCTTTACCTTGCGCGCCGCTCTCGGCGTGCTCGGCCCGAAAGCGCGGCTCACGGTCGCGGAACTTGTGCCGGAAATCATCGACTGGGCGCGCGGGCCGATGGCGACGTTGACCGCCGGCTGCCTCGACGATCCGCGCGTGCATCTGCTGATCGACGATGTCGCCGAATTCGTCGAAGGCGGCCGCTACGATGCGATTTTGCTCGATGTCGATAACGGTCCCGACGGGCTGACGGTTGCCGCAAACGATCGCCTCTATTCGCTCGCCGGCCTCGGCTCAGCAAAGGCGGCGCTCAAGCCGGGCGGCGTGCTGGCGATCTGGTCAGCGGCGTCGGACGAGCGCTTCGCGCGCCGGCTGAAGCATGCCGGGTTCAAGGTCGAAGAAGTCGTCGTGCGGGCGCGAGGGAACAAAGGCGCGCGCCACGTGATCTGGTTCTGCTCCAGATAGTACTCGCTGTCATTGAAGCGGGATTCACTCCACCCATCCCCGGATGGCGGCGCAGCTGTCGGGGCCCTTAAACACGAAACGTTCGAGATCTTGGGCCCTGGAATTCTCGCTGCGCCGCCATCCGGGGATGGGTGGGGGCGCGTACCACGCTTCAATGATTCCGGGCGCTGGTAACGGGATGACGCGCGCTGGCGGCAAGGATAGAAGTTGCGGGTGACGAATCCGAAACTCACCCTCGTTCTCGCCATCGCCCGCAACGGAATTATTGGCGCGAACGGTGTGCTGCCATGGCGCCTGTCCTCCGACATGGCGCGCTTCAAGGCCGCCACCATGGGCAAACCCATATTGATGGGGCGCAAGACTTGGGAGAGCTTGCCTAGGAAGCCGTTGCCGGGGCGTGCGAACCTCGTGCTGTCGCACGATCCAAATCTCAAAGCCGAAGGCGCTTGGCTCTACACCGACCTCGCCGCCATGCTGGCGGCAGGGCGCGCGATGGCCGAGGCGTCGGGCGCGGGTGAAATCTGCGTCATCGGCGGCGCGCAGCTTTACGAAGCGACGCTGCCGCACGCGAACCGCATCGTGCTGACGGAGGTGAATCTTTTGCCCGCGGGCGATGCGCGGCTTGCGCTTGATTTATCCGGTTGGCGCGAAATTGCACGCGAGCATGTCGCGCGCGGGCCGAAGGACGATGCCGATTTCGTGGTGCGGGTGCTGGAGCGGTGAGGCGCGTTCCCCCTCTCCCTTGCGGAGAGGGGGCAGGGGGTGAGGGGCGTGCAAATTCGCGGCGCCTGCGTGTGGGCCCGCCCCTCATCCGGCCGCTCCGCGGCCACCCTCTCCGCAAGGGAGAAGGTCGGCGCCTGTGTTTTTGTTTCGCTTCCTGCTAGCTTGCCCCATGCCCGATTTCGAAGTCCTCGCCGAAAACCTGCAATTTCCCGAAGGTCCGATCGCGATGCCGGATGGCTCGGTGATCCTGGTCGAGATAAAGCGCGGCACGCTGACGCGCGTCTGGAACGGCAAGAGCGAAGTGATCGCGCAACTCGGCGGCGGGCCTAACGGCGCCGCGTTCGGGCCCGACGGCGCGATCTACGTTTGCAACAATGGCGGCTTCCACTGGCACGAGGTGAGCGGGCTGACGATCCCCGGCGACGCCGCGGCTGACTATGTCACCGGCCGCATTGAGCGCGTCGATCTCGCCACCGGAAAATTCGAGCGCGTTTATGAAAGCGTCAACGGCAATCGATTATCGGGCCCCAACGATCTCGTGTTCGACAAGTCAGGCGCGTTCTGGTTCACCGATCTGGGCAAGGGGCGCGGGCGCGTGAAGGAACGCGGCGGCCTCTATTTCGCCAAGCCCGATGGCTCGCTCGCGCGCGAAGTTCTGTTCGGCAGCAATAGCGGCTTGAACGGGGTCGGGCTCGCGCCTGACGAAAAAATTGTCTACGCCGCCGAGACAGACACCGCGCGGTTGTGGGCGTTCGACATTGTCGGCGAAGGCGCAGTCGCGCCGCGTGCACCCGGTTTTATGGGCCGCTACGTAGGGGCCCTGGACGAGCACGGCTATTTCGACAGTCTCTCGGTGCAGGCCGATGGCGATGTCTGCGTTGCGACGATCGTCAAGGGCGGGATCAGCACGTTTACGCCTGACGGTGCGCTTCGCCATACGCCTTTTCCCGATTTCATCGTCACCAACATCTGTTTTGGCGGCGCCGACATGTGCGACGCGTTCATCACGCTTTCGGGCACGGGCAAACTAATCAAGACGCGATGGCTCGAACCGGGCTTGAAGCTCAATTTCAATCCGTATTGACATTTAGCCAGAATTAGCTAAGTACCGCGCATGCCTATTGTGAACATGCTCGACGCCAAAACCAATCTGTCGCGGCTCGTGGAGGCTGTTGAGAGCGGCGCGGAGAGCGAAATTGTGATTGCGCGCAAGGGGCGCCCGGCCGCACGGCTTGTGCCAATCCTTCAATCGACGCCAGGTAAACGCATTGGCGTCGCCAAGGGCAAGTTCAAGGCGCCTGACCCAGACGATCAGCTCGACGCCGCCGCCGCCGCCCTGCTTTTCGGCGGCAAGTGAGGCTTTTGCTCGATACCCACATCGCGCTCTGGGCGGTTACCGACAGCCCAAAGCTCTCCGCGCGAGCACGTGAGCTGATCGCGACGCCGGAGAACGCGCCGTTCGTGAGTGTCGCCACGATCTGGGAGATCGCGATCAAGCATGCTTTGCCCAAGCGCGGTGCGGGTCGGATGCCAATTTCCGGGCGCGAGGCGCTTGAGTATTTTCAACAAGCCGGATACGCGCTGCTTGCGGTTGCGCCTGCACATGCAATCGCGGTTGAATTGCTGCCGCGCGTCCACGCCGATCCGTTCGACCGCTTGCTCGTCGCACAGGCGCGCGAAGAGCCGTTGCGCCTTCTGACGCACGACGCGCGGCTCGGCAGCTATGGGCCGGATGTTCTCGTGGTTTGAGGACGCATCGTCGGAAATGCGCCCCTGGCCCTTGCCTCAGATTGAATGGCGCTCCATCCACTATGGTGCCCCATGCAGCGTTGATTCACATGCTGCGTAACGCACGTGGAGAAGGTCCGATGCGCGCGCGCGATTGTAAAATTGTTGCGACAATGGGGCCGGCGAGCGACCCTCCCGAGCGGCTGATGCTGCTAGTGGAGGCTGGCGTCGATTGCTTCCGACTCAATTTCAGCCATGGCGCCAAGGAGGATCACGCGCGCCGCTTCGCCGCCATCCGCAAGGCGGAGGAAAAACTCGGCAGACCGCTGGGCGTATTGGCCGATCTGCAAGGTCCGAAGATTCGCGTCGGCGTGTTCAAGGATGGCGAGATCAAATTGCGTTATGGTCAGATCGTCACGCTGGAGGCGTCTCCGGAAGCGGGCGACGAAACGATTATCCGCCTCCCACATGCCGAGCTCGTCAGCGCCTTGGAGCAGGGCGACATCCTCAAGCTCGACGACGGCAAGATGCAGCTCACCGTGATCGAGCGCGACGCCCGCCAAGTGAAAGCGCGCGTGGATTTCGGCGGCGTGCTGAAGAGCCAAAAAGGCGTCAACGTACCGACACGCCGGATCCCGATTTCCGCGCTGACAGAAAAGGACAAAGAGGATCTCGCTTACGCGCTCGACCTAGGGGTCGACTACATAGCGCTTTCCTTTGTGCAGCATCCTGACGACGTGCGTGAGGCGAAACGCCTGATCGGCGATCGCGCCGGGGTCATCGCCAAAATCGAAAAACCCTCGGCGCTGGAGCAGATAGAGCAGATCGTGGACTTGGCGGACGCTGTGATGGTGGCGCGCGGCGACCTCGGTGTGGAGCTGCCGCCCGAACAAGTGCCGATCGCGCAACGCAAGATCATCCGCGCCGCGCGCGCCGCGGGCCGCCCGGTGATCGTAGCCACGCACATGTTGGAGAGTATGGTCGACGCGCCCACGCCCACACGCGCGGAAGCTTCCGACGTGGCGACGGCCGTATACCAGGGCGCGGACGCGGTGATGCTGTCGGCGGAGAGCGCGGTAGGGCGCCATCCCCAAAGCGCGGTGGCGATCATGGATCGCATCATCCGCGCGGTGGAGGACGACGCTGAATATTGGGCCGGCCTACCGCGCGACATGGCGCCCCCGCAAGCCACCACCGCCGACGCCATCGCGCTGTCGGCGCGCCATATCACCGACGTACTCGATTGCGCGGCGGTGGTTGCATACACCGCAACGGGGTCGACGGCGCTGCGCGTCGCGCGCGAGCGCCCGCGCTGTGGCGTCGTGGGCCTGACGCCGGTGACGGAAACAGCGCGGCGACTCACACTTGTGTGGGGCGTGCGCAGCGTGGTGAGCCCGGATGTGTCCAACGTGGAGGAAATGGTGGCGAGCGCCGATGAAGCCGTGCGCAAGTTAGGCGGGGTGCAAACCGGCGACCGGGTTGTCGTGATCGCCGGCATTCCCTTCGGCCGCGCCGGCAAAACCAACACGCTGCGGGTGTTCAGAGTGGACTAGGCGGCTGCGCGGATTGGCATCAGCACAAAGAGAGTGTCGGTTTCGCCGACGCCGGTTATCTTGATTGGCCCAGGCGCATCATCGAACCCTAGTTCTGAATCCTCGACATCGATGCGCTGAAGGATGTCGATGGCATAGCGCGCGTTGACGAGCTGTGGCGGCGCCTGGTCGGCGAATTGGGCGGGGATCTCGTGGGTGGATTTCACTCCCGCGGGGTGGTTCATCAGCGTCAGCCGCACCTTCCCCGGTGTGAATGAAAACTCCACTCTGGCGTCGGCCGGCGCCGCCTGAAGCGCGAGTTCGTCGAGCGCCTGCGCGACCTCTCTCGTTCTCACGCGCGGCATGAAGGCGTGGCTACTGGGGATGACACGCCGGTATTCCGGAAAGGCGACGTCGATCCGTTCGCAAGTCAGGCTGCGGGCGCCGGCGCGGACGTTCAGCCCGGCTGCCGAAATGCCGATATCGATGTCGCCGCCTATGTTTTCGAGCAACGCCCAGAGTTGAGACACGCCATTTCGGTGGATGATGTGGGCCGGCGCGCCGAGCAGGCCAGCATCGTCCAACAGATCGACCTTGGCGAGCCGATGACCGTCGGCGCCGACGACGGATAGGATTGGCTCGCCGCTCGAAGCACGGAGCGGATCGAAATAGAGACCGTTGAGGGCATAGCGCTCCAGGTCTGGGGACATGGCGAACATCGTCTTGCGCAAGGCGCGTCGCAGCGCAGCGGCCGGTGTCCTGAAAGCGTGGAGAACGTCTTTGCCGAGCGTTTCAGGCGAGAGCGGCGCAAGCCGGTGAGGTTCAGCGCGGCGGGGCGCGGTTTCCGGCGGCTTCTGCAAGGCGCTCGGGTTGGCGAGCAGCGTGCGCAGCGCCTCGCAGAGACTGTGTGCGTCGGCCGTGAAGCGCTCGACGCGAATTTCGATCGCGTTGCGGCGCGCCAAGGCGCGGATGGATTCTGGCAGGGCGGAGGGCGGGGGCATCGATGCGCCTCCAACGAGGACCGGAATGACCCTTTTGCCTTGGTCGAGCGCGGCCTTTATTTCGATATGGACGAAATCGTCTTCGTCGTTCTCTCTCGCCCGCAGCGTTTCCAACCAGCGCGGACCGATGACAGCGAGGAAGATGTCACTTTGTTTGACCTGTTGGTTGAGGACATCGACGAAATCATCGCCTGGACGAATGGCGCCTTCGACATCCATGAACAGCCGATCGGCGGAGAATTCCGACTCCAGGCGCAGATAGAGCGCGCGGGTGAAACCAGGGTCATCGCCGCGTCGATAATTGATGAAGACCTTACCAGACATGCGCTCCGCTCCGCCAGCGTCTCTCGTGCATAGCGCAGCGGGGATGTCCTCGCCACTGGCGCGAAATGGGCGTAAGCCGCATCCGATCACGACCTGCACCCAGCTCGGGCAAGCGTTATTCCGATAATTCCGGCGGCGGCAGGCCGTGCAGGCGTTGAGCCGGCTGCATGGCGCCGTTGACTTGGCGGCGAACCACGAAATCGCCGACGCCGAGGGTCAGCAATTCATCGATGCTCACGTCCGGCGCCAAATAATTGACGAGGATGGCGGCGTCGTTGATGCCGGTGCGGAAGGCGGCGATCGTGCCGCAATTGGCCAGCAATGCGCGGGCGACATCGGCGCCGTGCACGCCGCCATCGAGCTGACCTAGGCTCTGGTTGGCCAGCGTCAGCGAGAGGCCGTATTTGCGCGATTGCGCCAGCATGTCGGCGGCGGTGCGGGTGGCCAAGTGTTGGAACTCATCGACATAGACGCGAACCGGGCGGCGCTGGTCCTCGGGGATGCGTTGGCGGCCCATGCCCGCCGCGCCAACCTGCATCAGCACCAGCGCGCCAAGCAGGCGCGCGTCGTACTCGCCGAGCAATCCCACCGGCAAACGCACGATGACGATCTTGCCTTTGTCCATCGCCGCTTGCAGGTCGAGCGCCTGCCCTGTGCGGGGATTGAGAAAACGGCGCGTCACCGGGTTGCCGCTGAACTGCGTCATCTTCGAAGTGATGTAGGGGGCGACACTTTCGATCGACGCGTCGCCGCGCGCCGGCTCGGCGATGCCGTCGAAAAACTGGCGCACGCCTTCGTCCGGGCACTCATCCACCAGCCTTGTGCGGAACTTGCGATCCGCGAACACATCTTGCAGCTTCATCAGATCGCGGTCGTCCTTGTCGGCGGCGAGCATCAATAGGAAACAGGCATTGCGGAAATAATTCTCGAACACCGGCCCGAACGCTTCCGGGATGCCGGGGTGCATTTGCTTCGACAACAGCATGATCAATTGATTGACGACGAAATTGCGCTCCATTTCCGGATCGACGCCGGGGGTGGTGAGCAGATCGAGCCGCGCTTCGCATTGTGGGTCGGAGGGATCGACCAGGATGATGTCTTTGCGCCGACGCTTCGGCGCCTGGCGCAGAGCTGCGTCCGCGAGATCGCCGTGGGGATCGATCAAGATCACGCCTTCTCCCGCGTCCATGTCCTGCGCCAAGAGGTGGCGAATGAGCGTGGTTTTGCCGGTTCCGGTGCCCCCGATTATCGAAAAATGATAGGTGCGGTCCACGCTGCCG
>JBEBIU010000162.1:0-4263 GCA_040080225.1 Terricaulis sp. | reverse complement strand
TCGCAACACCGAATGCCGGCGAGGGCGCCGGCGGTCCATGTTTACGGCGCCCTCTTGGCGAAATTGTACGCCGCCACTTCATGCCGGCAAACCCGGCGCGGGGATCGCCTGCGCTTTCTCCGCGATCTGCGAGGCGATCGGATAGGCGACATAATCGGCTGCGTAATAGGCGCTTGGCCGCAACGAACCCGAGAGACCCGGTCCGCCAAAGGGCATCGCGCCAGAGGCGCCGGTTGTGGGCCGGTTCCAGTTCAACACGCCAGCGCGCAGCTCCTGTTTCACCCGCGCCCACAGCGCAGCGTCGTCGCTGATCAAGCCGCCCGCGAGACCGAAACGCGTTGCGTTGGCGACATCGAGCGCATGGTCGAAATCGGCGACGCGATAGAGCTGGAGCACCGGCCCGAACAATTCCTCATCCGGCGGCGACAGTCCGGTCACGTCGATCAACGCCGGGTACACAAACGCGCCGTCCCGTTTGACCGCAACGAGCGATTTGGCGCCCATGGCGATGAGCCCTTGCTCGAACAAGAGTGCACGTTCGGCCGAAACCGCGTTTACCAGCGGCCCCATGAAATGCTCAGGCGTCGCCGAAGCCGGCCCAACGCCGATCCGCGGCAGCAACGCAATCAGCGCCGCCACGATTTCCTCGCCGGCGGCGCCCGCGGGCACAATCAAGCGCCGCGTGCACGAGCAACGCTGCCCGCTGGTCGCGAACGCGGAATGGACGATGAGATTGGCCGCCGCCTGCGCATCGACAGGAGGCCACACTATCAGCGGATTGTTGCCGCCGAGCTCGAGCGCCAGCAACACGTCGGGGCGTCCCGCGAACTTTCTGTGGATCAGCGCGCCGGTGTGGGCCGAGCCGGTGAACAACACGCCGGCAAGCCCATGCGCGTCCAGCAGCGCGGCGCCTGTATCGCGCCCACCTTGCAACAGATTGAGCACGCCGGCGGGCAAGCCCGCCTCCTCCCAAGCTTCCACCATCAAGGCGCCGACGCCAGGTGTCAGTTCGCTCGGCTTGAACAGCACGCAATTGCCGGCGAGCAGCGCCGGAACGATGTGCCCATTGGGCAGGTGTCCAGGAAAATTGAACGGCCCGAACACCGCCAGCACGCCGTGCGCAGCGTGCGAGAGCGTCATGGCGCCGAACGCGGCTTGTTCCTCGCGCGCGCCTGCACGCTCGGCTTGGGCGCGGATCGACAATTCGACCTTGCCGATCAAGGCTTGGACTTCACCCTTGGAATCCCAGAGCGCCTTGCCCATTTCGCGGCTGATCAGGTTCGCGAGTTCGCCGCCGCGCGCCTCGATCGCCTTGGCGAACGCGCGCGCGATGGCGATGCGCTCTTGCAATGGCCGCCGCGACCATGTGGGGAACGCCAGCCGCGCCGCCGCCATGGCTTCGGCCACGTCGTCCTCGTTGGCGGCGCGCCCTTCCCAGACTTTGTCGCCGGTGGCTGGATCATACGAAGGGAACGCCTCGCCAGCGCCATCTTGCCACTTGCCGTCCATGTAGAGTTCAGTGCGCATCGTCCACCCACACCAAAGCCTCCGCGCCCGCATCGAGATGGAGCCCCGTCAGCACCTCCGGGGCGACGCGGGCCGCGCCGTCTTGAATCTGAACGCGGCCCGAAACGCAGCGAAAATCTCGCAGAGAATCCACCGCTATCAGAGCGCGTTTGCCGGCGCTCGCATCGACCGCGATTTCGAGCCGGAAGCGCCTGGACTCGCGCAACGTGCGGATATGGTCGCGCTTGACGCTCATCAGCGGTCCGCCATCGAAAATGTCGATCACATTGGAGAAGCCGTACCCTTCCCACTCAAGCAATTTGCGCGCGCCCTCGCCGTCCTTGTGGCACCGGCCGATCACGGCGCGCGCCGCCTCCGGCAGCAGATCGACATAGATCGGATGCTGGGGCGTCAGGTCGAGAATGAATTGATTGTCGGTGGTGGCGCTCAATTTGTCGGCTTCGGCGAAATCCATGCGGAAAAAATGCCGCCCCACCGCTTCCCAAAATGGCGACACGCCCTCCGGCGACACCACGCCACGCAATTCCGACACCACCTGCTCGCGGAAGCGCTGCGGCGCACTCGCCATCAGCATGTAGCGGCTCTGCGCCACCATGCGTCCGACGCCATTCGCGCGATGTTCGGGGCGCACGAACAGCGAACCAACTTCCGAACAGGCGGTGAAATCGTTGACGCCAACAAGCACGCGCATGTCGAAACGGCGGTTCACCACTGGCGACGATTGCGCCTCGGTGATGATGCGAAAATTGAAGAAAGGCGGCGCTTCTCCAATCGTCGCCTTGACGCCGCAGCAGCCGGCGAGCGCCCCTGTGTCGACGTGCTCCAGCGCCAGAAAGTAGCGCTCAGCGCCGGAGTCGGCGGTGTTCGAGGCAAAACTCTCTGCAGACTGTTCGAGCTTCGCCGCCATCGCCTTGTCGTCGAGCATGAGGCTGGTGAAGCCGGCGCCGGCGATCTCGCGCAATTGCTTGAATCCCTCAAAGTCCGCTGGGCCGGCGGCGCGAATTACATAAGTTAGATTGCTCATGACCGCAGGCTCGCAACATCGAAGGCGCCGCGCTCAATTCCAGCCAGCAATAGCAAGGACAATTTGGCGCGCTCGGCGAAGCTCGCGGCATGCGCGAATTCTTCGTCGCTATGCAGCCCGCCGCCGCATGGCCCGAGCGTGTCGATGTTAGGGCAGCCGGCGGCGGCGAGGTTGTTGCCCTCGCACACCCCGCCCGATGGTTGGAATTTGAGCTCAAGGCCAAGCGCGGCCCCGGCCTGGCGCGTCCAATCCACCATCGTGCGCTGCGCCTGATTGAGCGGCTTGGGCGGGCGGGCGAAACTGCCGTGCAGAACCGCACTGACCCCATCTCGCCTGCCGGCGGCGACGCCTATCTGCGCGATCTCGGCTTCCGCCCAGGCGACGCCCTCAGCGTCGGGCGCGCGCGCATTGAAACGCAACACCGCGCGCTCCGGCACCACGTTGGATGGGCCGCCGCCATCGACTGCGCCTACATTGAAGGTGACGCCATCGCGTTTGCCATTGAGCGCGTCGAGCGCAAGGGCTGCTTCCGCGGCCGCGAGCACGGCGCTACGCCCATCGGCGAAGGCGCGGCCGACGTGCGCCGCGCGGCCCTTGAGCGCCAAACTGAAATTGCCCGATCCCTTGCGTGCATCCACCAGAGCGCCGTTGGCCATTGCCGGCTCATAAGTCATGCCGAGATGTGAGCGCGCGCCCAACTCAGCCAGCAGCACGGCGCTCGCGGGCGAACCGATCTCTTCGTCTGGGCTCAGCAGCACTTCGTAGCCGACGCGTTTCTCGCCCGGCAGCGTCTCAAACGCGCGCAGCGCCGCCAACATGACGCACAGACCGCCCTTCATGTCGGCGACGCCAGGCCCACGCAGCAGGTCGCCCTCGCGCCAGGGCGCCTGAAACTGGTGCGAGGCGGGGAACACCGTGTCGTAATGCCCGGTCAGCGCTATTTGGATCGGCGCATCCGGACGAACGCGGATGCGGAGCGAGGCGCCGTGCTCAACCGCTGAAATATTGCCGTCGGCGCGCACGCGCTGCGATGGCGCCAGCTCAACGGCGTCGGCCGCTCCGGGCAGCGTCGAGAAGGCGTCAGTCAATATCGAACGCATGCGGGCCAGGCCTGCCAATTCGTAAGACCCGCTATTCACCGCCGACCAGTCCAATGTTGCCGCGATCAAGGCTGGCCCGTCGCCGTCTAGGCGCTCAAGCACAGGGTCAAGGCCGACGCGCCAGGCGGCGGGCGTTGCGCTTCCAGACGGAATAGACGGCATGGACGTGGGGTTAGCGGAGGGACGCGCCGAGGTCCACCCCGCGCGCGGCTCAGCACCCCCAACGCAAGCGGGCCCGGCTTTTGGCCGGGCCCACCGCATTTAGACTAACGCCGCTCGGATCAACGGAAAGTGATCGTCACGTTCGAACGCCGGTTCAGCGGCTCGCGCACGCCGTCGCGGGTCGGCGCCCGCAGCAGTGCGCTCTGCGCGGTTTCGCCGCGTGCTTCCGTACGGATGGCGCCAGCGCCGATGCCGCGCGACACCAAGGCGTCGCGGACCACCGAAGCACGACGCTCCGAGAGAGCGTTGTTGTAGGTCGGCGAACCGGAGGTATCGGTGTTGCCGACAACCACGACGCCGGAGATGTTGCACTGACGCGCACGCGCCACTGCGGAGTCGATCGTCGCCAAGGCGTCCGCATTGAGGTTCGAGCGATCCCACTCGAAATAC
>JBEBIU010000001.1:0-74276 GCA_040080225.1 Terricaulis sp. | reverse complement strand
GAGAGGGCAGGGTGAGGGGGAAGCGCTGGCGGTGGGTGTTGTAGGGCGCTTCACGTGCTTTGTTCGCGGAACTGAACGCTCTCGGATTCTGGGTTGACAGCGCTTGATTGATCGATCAAACAAGACCGGAGAGGGCGAGCACCTTGGCCATGAGCGCGCGTGAGAAGATCGTCCTGGCGGCCATGGAGCTGTTTTGGCTGAAGGGCTACAATTCCACCTCTGTCGCCGACCTGCTGAGCCGCACCCAGCTCAATTCCGGCAGCCTCTACCATGTGTTTCCCTCCAAGCAGGACGTGCTGATCGGCGTCCTTGAGGCCTATCGCGACGGCATTCACCAGCAATTGCTCGCGCCCGCCTGGGCGGGGGTGGAGGATCCGATCGCCAAAATCTTCGCACTGCTCAGCCATTATCGGATGCTGATTGTGGAGACCGACTGCGCTTATGGCTGCCCGATCGGCTCGCTTGCGCTGGAGCTGCATGAGCCCGATCCAAAGGTTCGCGAATTGCTGGCGGCGAATTTTGAGAACTGGACCGCGGCAGTGGAGCAATGCCTGGGCGCTGCGGGAACGCGCCTTCCCACCGAAACCGACCGGCGCGCGCTCGCGCAATTTGTGCTCACCGCGATGGAGGGCGGCGTCATGCAGGCGCGCACGCATCGTGACGTGGGGTACTTCGACCGCGCCGTCACGCAATTGCGCGCGCATTTCGAGTTGTTGGAGGAGGCCGCGAAGATCGCGGCTTGAGGGAGAGGGCGATGGATGTGAATTGGCTGGCGGTGGCCGCTGCGGCGACGAGTTCGTTTCTCCTGGGCGGCGTTTGGTACGCCGCTCTGTTCGCAAAGCCGCATCAGAGCGCGGCGGGATTGAGCGACGAGCAAGTGAAGGGCGGCAATCCAGCCTTTATTTTCGGCGGTTCGTTCGCGCTGGCGCTGATTGCGTCGGCTTCGTTCGCGATGTTTCTGGGCAAGGTCGACGCCGCGACTGGCGCGCTCTACGGTTTCACCGCCGGGCTCTGTTGGGTGACCGCCTCGTTCGGGATCAATTATCTGTTCGAGCGCAAACCGCTTGCACTGTTCCTGATCAATGGCGGCTACCACACCCTGCAATTCACGCTGATCGGCCTGATCCTGGGCGCTTGGCATTAAGGAGGCGCGCCCATGGACAAGGCGGTCGCAACGCAACTCGGCAACATCGAGAAGAAGACTGGGAAATCGCTGGCGCAATTTCGCGCCGCCATTGTGAAGTCCGGTAAGATCAAACACGGTGAAATCCGCACCTGGCTAATGGAGCAATACGGGCTTGGCCATGGCGACGCGAACACGCTCACCCATGTCGCGCTGCACTCCGACGGCGCGAGCGCTGCGTCCGCCGCAGGCGCTTCAACCGAGGACGTGTTGAACGAGATTTATGCAGACAAGAAAGCGCATTTGCGCCCGATCCACGAAAAGCTCATAGGCGCGATCGCGAAATTCGGCGAATTCGAAATCGCGCCAAAGAAGGGCTATGTGTCGCTGCGGCGCAAGAAGCAGTTCGCAATGCTTGGGCCGAAGACGAACGAGCGCTTCGAATTGGGTTTGAACCTGAAAGAAGCGGCTGGCGATCCGCGCGCCAAGGCGGTCGCGCCGGGCGGCATGTGCCAATATTTGGTCGCGTTGACTGACGCGGCGAGCGTGGACGCAAAACTGATCGCGCTTATCAAACGCGCTTATGACAGCGCGGGGTAAGAGGCTGACCGCCGACACCCGTAGCGTCGCGTCGGCGTCGCGCTTCGACAACCCCCGATCAAGTCCGGGGGTGACGCAGTCCTTCGACGTGCGTTGCGGAAACTTGCGTCAGCCTGAGCTTGTCGAAGGCCGCACGGGGCTGCACGCGCAATGCTGGCGAGCGCGTCGCTCGGGAGGTTCTCCCGTGCGCCCGCAAAGAAAAGGCCCGGCGTGAGCCGGGCCTTTGAGTTTGTATTCCAACCCAAAACAAAATTAGTTCGAACCGCTCGTCGCCAGCGAATCGCCGAACACGCCGCCGAAAATGTTGGAGGCGGCGGGGCGTTCGGGTGCGTGCTGAGGCGCATGCGCCGCGGTTTGCTGGCCCGATAGTGGATCCTGCAGGTAGCGACACTGGCCTTCGAAAACCGCGCCCATCTCCACCGACAAGCTCTGGTGGACGATGTCGCCCATGACGTGCGCGTTGCGCGCAAGGGTCACGCGGCGCGCGCGCACGGAGCCTTCGACGCGACCATGAACGGTCACGCTTTCGGAGACCATGTCGCCCTTGATCATGCCCGTGTCGCCGACCGTTACAGCGCCGCCTCGGACATTGCCTTCGATCTCGCCATCGATCTGTAGCTCAGCGCCATCTGCCTCGATCGTGCCGGTGATTTTCACGCCATTGGCGATTATCGAGGCGATTCCGGCGCGGCCGGCTGGCTGTCTGCGTGGTGCTACTGGTTCCGGCATTGAGGGCATTCCTGTCGGTGTTTCTGGAGGTCTACCCTTGTTCGTGAACATGCCGTCCTGCCCTTAAGAAATTAACAGGGTCAACCGCCCTGCCGCGGAACCACACTTCATAATGTAAGTGTGTGGCGGTGCTGCGGCCAGTCGACCCCATGGAGCCGATTCGTTGGCCGATCGCTACCTGCTCCCCGCGCTGTACCTGAATGTCACGCAAATGCCCATAGCGGGTTTTGAAGCCGTGGCCGTGATCGATTTCGACGGTGTAGCCGTATCCTGAACGCGTGCCCGCAAATACAACCGTGCCGGGAGAGGTGGCCACCACTGGCGCGCGTTCGAACGCGGCCATGTCCAGCCCAGAATGGAAAGACGGGCGGCCGGTGAACGGGTCGATCCGCTGGCCGTAGCCAGAAGTTTCGCGGTAATCCACGGCGACGGGGCGAGCAAGCGGCGTGGCGTTGGCGATGTCTCCCAGGCGGCGCGATTCGGTCACCCGAGCGGCGACTTGAGTAACACGCTGTGAGAAGGCAGGGTTCAGGCCGCTGTCGCGTAGATACGCAACAAAATCCTGGGGAACCAGCGGCCCGCCAGCTTCGGCGCTTCCTTCCGGTCCGGTGAGGGACGCCATGCTGACGCCGGTCATGCGCAACACGCCGCGAACCTGCTCGCCGCGCTCTGCGACTTGGTCCTCAAGCTCCGAAAGCGTGCGTTCTTGCTCGGCCTCGAGATGGTCGGGGCGCGCGCGATAGCCGACCGTGGTCACCTGATAAGCCTCAGAGGCCACCGCGCGGGATTGGCGGGGTTCAGCCTCATCGATTGAGGCCGTCATAATGATTCGCGCGCCGTCTCGTTCGACGGGGCGGCTGGCCGCCAATTGCATCGAGCTGCCGCCGGCATATTCGAGCAGGGAGCGCAGCACTTCGTGGCGGCTCTCGAACTCGGCGGTGGCGCGGTCGAACTGGCGGGTGCGTTCTTCGAGCAGCGCCTGAGCGGCCGCGGCTTGGGCGCGCGATTCGTTCAGCCAACGCTCGTATTTGGCGCGATCACGCTCAACTTCTGTGTTGGTGGCAGATTGCTGAGGGCCTTCGAGCAGGGTGTTCGCGGTTGCGTAGACGCACCAGCCGGCGATTCCAACCGCGCTGAGCGCAAGCAGCGCCTGCTTGCTGGGGGAAAGCGAGACATACCTAACCGTCCCACCGCTGCGGTGGTAGATTTGACGCTCTGGAAAAACGCGGTCGAAGAACGCTCGCGCACGTGATCCGAACTGGCTCATGGTCCGCCACCGCCCACTAAAGGGTTAATAACCAAACGTACTGCTAGCCCCGCCGAACATGATCCAACCTGAAACCCTCCCCAATTGCAACAGGCGCGACCTGCCGTTTACAGGAATTTCAGATTTCTTATTTCGAGTTCTGAGCCGAAACCGGGATTCTGAGGCCAATCGGTTAAAAAACCAGCCCTTATTCACGATCCGGAACGAAGGGCGGCCAGCACCTCATCCACATGTCCTGGCACTTTGACCTTGCGCCAGACAGCGGCCAGCCGGCCCTTCGGGTCGATCAAGTAGGTGGCGCGCTCCACGCCCATGTAACGGCGACCGTACATGCTCTTTTCCACCCAGACGCCGTAGGCGGCGCAAACCTCGCCACCCTCATCTGACGCCAATATGTGGCTTAGGCTATGTTTCTTAGCGAATTTTTCGTGCTTTGCGCAGTCGTCGCGGGAGACGCCGACAATCGCCGCGCCCAAGTTCGCGAATTGCTTGGCTTTTTCAGTGAAGTTT
Source organism: Terricaulis sp. (assembly GCA_040080225.1). GTDB lineage: Bacteria > Pseudomonadota > Alphaproteobacteria > Caulobacterales > Aquidulcibacteraceae > Vitreimonas. The sequence goes on along the minus strand of JBEBIU010000001.1, from coordinate 70,047 downwards.
AGGGCTTCTAGGGTACAGCCGGGGGTGTCGTCCTTGGGGTAGAAATACAAGACGACATGTTGGCCCTTGAAAGCGCCCAATTTGGCGCGCCCGCCTCCGGCGGCGGGCATGTCGAAGGCGGGCGCGGGGTCACCGGGTTTGAGTTCTACGGCCATAATCGTCCTCCTAACGCCCAGCTGCAGCAGGGCTGGAAGTCTGCTTTGCATGGCGGCACCTGGAAGCGCTAGACAATCGTCTGGGGCGGCGGAGAGGCGACAATGATACGCCGCTCGGCGGTAATCGCGGTCGAGATTGTGCTGGGACTGATTGCGGCGCTCGCGATCGGCCTCGGAATCGCTTGGTGGCGGTTGTCCCAGGGGCCGATCGAGCTGAGTTTTTTCCGCGACCAAATGGCTGTGGAATTAGGAGCGGCCCGCGGCGGGCGGCCTGTTGAGATCGAGCGTGTTGAGTTGGCGCTGGCGCGCTCCGGGGGTGCGCTTGAACTCCGCGCTGTCGGGGTCAAAGTGCTCAATGGCGAGGGCGGCGTGCTTTCGCGTGCAGACCGGGCGCGCATCGAGCTGCGTCTCCTGCCGTTGCTGATCGGAAGAGTTTCCCTCGTCGGCGCCGAGTTTGAAGGCGGCGAGGTCGCCATTGCGCACAAGCCGGACGGCGCATGGCACATTGTTTTTGGTCCGGCGGGGACGCCCCCCGATATAGTCGTGCCGCCGCCGCCGCCGGACGAGACTTGGAATCAACGCGTCAATCGTGTGCTCGACGGTTTGGAAGCTGCGTTTCGGCCAATTGGCGCTGGCGGCGCGCTGCAGTCGGTAAGTCTGACCGGCGCGCGCTTGTCGATCATTGACGACATTTCAGGCGCACGCTGGGTCGCGACCGGCGCCGACATATCGCTTGCCCGGCGAGGTGCGGCGCTGGCGCTCGCGGCGGATGCGCGACTTGAAGGTGCGCAAGGATTGGCGCCGGCGCACTTGCGCATCACGACGGACACGCGCTTTCGGGTGGCGGAGGTGGAATTCGGCGCGGATGAGGTTCGCCCGCGCGCGCTGCTGTCTCCGGCGGCTCTTGGCGCGTTTGCAGGCCTCGATGCGCCGTTGACCGCCACCGTATCCATTGGGCTCGACCGCGAGCGCGGCGTCACCCGTTTCGAAGGCAACGCCGCCATTGGGCGCGGCGCCGCCGACATGGCGGGCGGACGTTTCGACCTATCCGGCGGCCAATTGCACGGGCGCTACGATATCGCCAAGGATGAGTTGATCTTTGATCGCTTGCGTCTCAACGGGGCGCGCACGCGCATTGACGGCGTTGTACGCGTGCGCGATCTACGCGCTGTGCTTAACGCGCGCCCGGGCGAGCCCGCGTCCTTCAACATAGCGCTGCCCTCGCTCACGCTCGATGTGCCGGGCACCTTCGCCCAACCTATTTCGCTGTCGGACGTGGAGGCGACAGGCGCCATATTGTCGGCCGAGCGCGCGATTGTGCTGACCCGGGTGAGCGCTCGCGCAAGTGCTGCCAGGGTGGAAGGGGCTGGGCGGTTCTATTGGGCGGAGGCAGGGAGCGATCGGCGCACCCACATGGGGGTGCAATTCCGGGGTCAAATAGAGGGCGCGCTGGAGGTGCGCCAAGTTGTACAAATGTGGCCGATCGGCCTAGGCGAGGGCGCGCGCGAGTATCTCGACCGCAGCTTGGTCGGCGGGCGCGTCGTGAACGGCCGCTTTAACCTCGACATCCGCCCGTCGGACCAGGCGGCGGGGGTTTTGCGCGACGAGGCCGTGGATGTGCGCTTTGGCGTCGAAGCCGCGGAAATGCGGTTCGTGGACACCATGTCGCCGATTGCGGCGGGGCGAGGCGCCGCGGTTTTACGGGGTAACCGCTTCGAGATGAGTGTGCCGGAGGCAAGGTTAAACGACCTCGTGCTGAGTAACGGGCGGGTGGAAATACCCCGCTTCAAGCCCGCCGGCGCAATGACGACGATCTCCGCCCATGCCGAGGGCGATGTGCGCGATTTGCTGGAGATATTGGCGCAGGCGCCGCTCAGTCTCGGTGAGCGCTTGCCGGTGGACCCCGCTTCCGCAACGGGTCGGGCGAACGTTGATCTGCGGTTGCAGCGTCCCAACCTGCGCGAGGTCCCGCCCGAGCGATGGCGCTTTTCGGTGCGTGGCGGCGTTCGGGATTTCGCCGGCGCCATGACCATGCGGCGTGTGGCGCTGTCGCAGGGGCAGCTGCGCATCGAGGGCGATCACAACGCCATCGTTGTTTCTGGTCCCGTCATCGCGGGGCGATCCGAGATCGCCGAGGTGCGCTGGACCGAGCGGCTGCGTGTGCGTGGGCAGCCTTCGTCGGAATACCGAATAACAGGCGTATTCGACGCCAACGATCTCACCCGCCTCGGCTATCCGATCGCTGGCTATGCACAGGGGCGCATAGGCGTACAGGTTTCCGGGCGAGGACGTGGCTTCGATGTCGATCAAGCGCAGGTCGATCTCGATTTGACCGACGCTGCGATAGAGGCGCCCCGCTCGTTCTGGACAAAGCGTGCGAACCAGCCTGCATCGGCTCGCTTCAATGTCGCGCGGCGCAGCGATGGGGGCTTCGTGTTTGACGGTATCGACGCGCGCGGCGGCGGCATGTTCGCTCAAGGCCGCGTCGCACTCGCCCGCGATGGCAGTGTGATCGAAGCCGAAATTCCACGCCTCACCGTTCAAGGCCGCTCGGATGCTCGTTTGAGCATGTCGCGTGCGAGTGACGGCGCCTTGGTGGCGACGATCGATGGCGCGCTGTTTGACGCCGCTCCCTTCATGGGCGCAAGCGAGGCGCCCGAGGAGGGCGCGCGCAATACTTCAGCGCCAGTCCCTGCGCCGTTGCGGGCTAGGGTAAACGTCGATCGTCTCAAATTGCGCGGCGGCGCCACGCTTTCGAATGCGCGGGTTTCCATGGAGACCACGCGCGGCGTCTTGTCCTTTCTCACGGCCGACGGCGAGTCTCCCACCGGGGCGCCGTTCACGCTCAGCCTCGGCCCGCGCCCAGGCGAACCGGATGGGCGCATCGTGTTTCGTTCAGGCGACGCGGGATTTGCTGTGCGTGCGCTTACGGGCTCCGAGAACCTGGTCGGCGGCGACGCTAGCGCCAGCGGAGAATGGCGCGCCGGACAGGGGCGGTTCGCCGTGACGATGCACAATTTCCAACTTGTGCGCTTGCCGGCGATGGCGCGTTTGCTGTCGTCGGCGGGCTCGCTGACCGGCTTGGTCGAGATGCTCAACGGCGACGGCATCGGGTTTTCGGTGATGGAGGCGCAAATGACCTATGCCGACAACCGCCTTGCCTTCGCCGAAGGCTCGATGCGCGGACCTTCCCTTGGATTGACCGCATCAGGCGCTTACGACATTGGCCAAGACGATCTCGACATCGACGGCGTGGTGGCGCCGTCGCCGATGCTCAACCTCTCCATGCTGGGCGAGATTCCAGTGATCGGCAATATTCTGGTTTCGCGCCGCGGCGAGGGCGTCGTTGGCATGACCTATTCTATCAACGGCCGGGTGGGCGAACCGCGCGTAGGCGTCAATCCGCTCTCGGCGCTAACGCCTGGCATTTTGCGCCGCATTTTCGAACCGCTGCCGCCGCGCGCAGCGCCGCCGGTGATTGCGCAGCCGAGTGCTGCGCCGGGGTGAGAAAAGCCGGCTGCTTGGAGGAGGGAGCGCGCGGCCCTAGAGCACGTTCAAGCCGAGCGGAATCAAACAGGCGCCCGCTCCCCCCCGATGGGGGAGCTGTCGCGCGTGAGCGCGACTGAGGGGGTGAGGCCCACCGCGCTTGAAGAGGAGCCTCCGGAGGCTTCGCCTTCACCCGCAACGCGCGCACCCCCTCCGGCCGCTTCGCGGCCACCTCCCCCATCGAGGGGGAGGTGGGGTCTGCGATCCGCTCGAATCGGCGTCAACTCACCCGCAGCAGCGCGTGCTTCTTCTTGCCGAGGGAGATCTTGATCGCGCCGTCGCGGAGATCGGCCGGCGAGAGCGCGGCGTTCTCGTCGCCGATCGTAGCATCGTTCACCTTGATCGAGCCCGCCGCGATCGCGCGCTTGGCTTCGCCGTTCGACGCCGCCAGCCCCGCGCGCACGAAGGCGGCGGCGACGCGCAGGCCGGCGGCGAGTTCGGCTTGGGTGACGGGGAAAGTTGGAAGCGCCTCAAGCGCGGCAGACATCGTCGAGCCTTGGGCGGCGGTCATGGCGGTGTCCAAGACACGACCTGCGCCGAATAACTTGTCGGCGGTGGCAGCGGCTTCGTTGGCCTCATTTCGCCCGTGCAGCAGCGCTGTCGCTTCTGTGGCGAGGACCTTCTTGGCATCGTTGATCTCCGCGCCTTGCAGCGCTTCGAGGCGCGCGATTTCGTGGAGCGGCAGATCGGTGAATACTTTCAGGAAGCGGCCAACGTCCGCATCTTCGGAATTGCGCCAATATTGCCAGTATTCGTACGGGGAGAGCATATCGGCGTTGAGCCAGACCGCGCCTTGGGCGGTCTTGCCCATCTTCGCGCCGGAGGCAGTCGTGATCAGCGGCTGTGTGAGTCCAAAGAGTTCAGCGCTGTCCATACGCCGGCCAAGATCGACGCCGTTGACGATATTGCCCCATTGATCGGAGCCGCCCATTTGCAGGCGGCAGCCATAGCGGCGATGCAGTTCGACGAAATCGTACGCTTGCAGCACCATGTAATTGAACTCGATGAAGCTCATCGGCTGCTCGCGTTCGAGCCGCAGTTTCACCGAATCCATGGTCAGCATGCGGTTGACCGACATGTGCCGGCCGACATCGCGCAGGAAGTCGATGTAATTGAGCTTCAAGAGCCACTCGGAATTATCGACCATGATTGCGTCGGACTTGCCCGCGCCGAAGCGCAGGAATTTTTCGAAGCAGCCGCGAATGGAGGCGGCGTTCTTTGCGATCTGCTCTTCGCTCAAGAGCTGGCGCATCTCCTCCTTGCCGGAAGGATCGCCAACGCGCGTGGTGCCCCCGCCGAGCAAGACGATCGGCTTGCCGCCGGCCTGCTGCAGCCGGCGCAGGAACATGATTTGCGTCAGATTGCCGACGTGCAGCGAGGGCGCGGTCATGTCGAAGCCGATATAGCCGGTGACGCCGGCGAGGGCGGCTTTGTCCAACCCTTCGAGGTCGGTGCATTGGTGGAACTGGCCGCGCTCGGTGACGGCGCGGAGGAAATCGGAGCGTAAGGGTTCGGCCATGGCTGATCGGCGCGCGGCCTAGCACGCGCGCCGATCCCGCGCCATTGCTCGCTTCTATTTCTTGCCGAACAGGCCCTTGAGGAAGCCGCCGGCTTGCTTGCCGACATCGCCGCCCGCGCCGGTCAACGCGGCCATGGCGCTGTCTTTCATGCTATCGACGGCGGCGCCGATGGGGGTGTCTTTCATCAGCTTCTCGGCGCCGATCTCCACCAAGCGCTTCGACACCGCGCCGATCACGTCTTCGGTGAGCCCGGTGTCGGCGGCGACAGCGGCGAGCATCTTTTCGCCACCAAGCCCGGAATGCGCGGCAAGCGCCTTGGCGACGCGCATGGATTGCTCCTTGTCGAGCCCTGCGGGCTCGCCGGCCTTGCCGAGCGCTTCCTCGCCGAGAGCTTCAACGATTTTCGAGAGTTCGATGCTCATGCGTTTCCTTGGTTTCTTGCTGGCTGTAGCGGGACTCTAGCAGCGGGATGCGGACAATGCTTGTTTCGAGGCAGTAAGGTGCAGCAGGGCCGCGGCGGCGCTCGGATTCTTACGCAGCCGGCGCGACGGCGCGTTGCAAAACATAGCTTTCCTGCCCAAGCCCGTTTTCTTGCATGAATACAGCCATGGATTCGTACGTTGCCGTGACGATCCTCCCGGACTGGTCGTCCATCCTCAGCCGCTCGTCGGCGATCGGTCCCAGCAAGCGCTCGAACAGGCCCGCACGCACGCGCGTGGGCCGGAAATGTCGACGCAGATTGGCTTTGATCTGATTATAGTCGCTGGTTTCCCACGCTGCCGAGCCGATCACGTCGAGCATGAATTCGTTGCAATTCTGGTGACGCGCATCGAGCGGATTCGCGACCAAAGAGTAACTCTGGATATGCAGCTGCTCGTAAGTCGGCGAAGCCATGATGTGGAGGATGCGGCGCTGCATTTCCGGCGAGGGGATGATGATCGCCACGTCATCGACGGCGCTGGCGCGGATGAAGTCGAGCGGGAAATCTTGGTGCAGGTAGGAACTCGTGCGCGGCACCGTAACGCCATCGCCGGAATATTCGTTGTAAACGGCGTAGCCGTGCACTTGTTCGCCCGCGGCGGTAGTGATCGGCACATAGGCCCAGAACGCGCCGTGGGTGTAGGAAATCCCTTCCGGCAACGCCGAACGCGGTCGCCCGGTGCGGAACACCAGCGCGAGCCGGGCTTGGCGCGCGGCGAGGTCGTTCTCGACCTGCTTGGCGAAGGCGAGCGCTTCTTCGGGCGTGAGATGCGCGTTGGGCGCGCGGCTGGAAAAGCCAGAATCGACCGCTGCGGAATCGCCCTGCCGTCCTCCGCTAGACTGCGCCATTGCCGGGCCGGCGATGGACGCGGCGGCGCCTGCGAGCAGGAAACTGCGCCGGCGCATCAGCGGCGCTCGGTTTGCGCTTCGTATGGCACATTCGGCTCGGGCTGAGCGACAATGGTGGTTTGCGTCACGACCATTGGCTGCGAGAACAACGCGTCGATGGCGGCGGAGGCGCCATTGCCCGAAGCTTCCGCCGCATTCGAACTGGCGCCGCCCGCGATAGCGGTTGAGCCGACGGCAATGCTGCCGCCGCCGAGCGCGATCGACACCGCGCCAGGCGCCGCCGCGCCGCTGGCGATCATCGCCGAGCCACCGACGGCAGCGCTGGCGCCGCTCTCGACCGAATCCGCGCCCTGTTGCGCCGATTCCGCGCCGGATTGGGCAAGGGCGGGCGCCGCGAGGCAGGCAAGGCATGACGCAAGCACAAGTGCACGCATGGGGAGGCTCCTTCCGCTGACGGCGCGGCTATGGACGCCGTTTGCGGCGAAATCTGGATGGTCGCTGGGACCGTGCACCGATGGTGCGTCACGCCCGCTTTGGCGGTTTCGTTCGAGTGTTCGCTGTCCCCGCGCTCGCCAACAGCCTGCCGGAGCGCTCAAGGGCCGTGCCGGAAATCGCCGTCTTCGCCGCTTGTTTGAGTGCGGCGTTCACTTTCTCGAGGTCGAACTTCTTGCTCATGGGGCTTTTCCGGATTCCGCCAAGCGGAAGTCGCCTTCGAGACTATCATAAATGTACCATTCATCCACTATCGGTTTGTAGCGCGTCTCGAGGCATTCGAGGCTGCGGGTGAAGCGCCGGCGGATGATCGGTTCGGGAATATCGTGACCGCCGGCGGCGACGCGGCGAGCAACGCGGCCAATCGAAGCTTCGACGTTGGGCAGCCGAAGATAGGCGAGCGTGACATGGTAGCCGAGCGCGCGCCAAGCGGGGATACGCGCCGCGTAGGTTAGCGTCGCGAGCGTTGTTTCGAACATCAACTCAGCGCGAGCCTGAATCAGCGCATCGATCCGTTCGAGCATCAGCCGGCCGGCGCGAATATCGCGCTGGGCAGAACTCAGCACGGTGTCTATCAATTCGCGGGCGATCTCGTCGGCGTTGACGTAGGCAAGATCGGGTGCGAACGGGAGGAACTTGTTTGCGAAACTCGTCTTTCCCGCGCCATTGGGGCCAGCGATGATGATGATCTCGGGCATTGCAGTGGCCTAGTCGATGTTTCGGTCGGGCCGTTTGCGTTGGTACCAATAGTTCGGATCGCCCAATACATCACGGAGGTAATCGGGTTGTTCGAGCGAGATTGCGTGCGGTAGGCGGTCGAGGGCATGGCGTGCGTAAAGGCCCTCGAACTCGATGTTGGTCGCATCAGCCTGAAAATAATCACCGTCCAAATAGACGATGGTTGCGCCGAGAGGAAACGGTGCGAGGGCGTCACGCATCCAGGCTGCGTAGTCGGCGATTGCTGCGGCCGTCACGGTTTTCAGACCTCGGTTGCGAGCGTCCGTGGTCAAGACGGCTTCGTATGTGGAGTCGATCTCGACGATGCGCGCAAAGATAAAGCCCTTTCGGCATTCAATGCATGAGATCATCCAGCCGCAGCCGCACCACGGACAATCCAGCTGACCATTCGTTGCGGCCAAGGCATTCTCGCACTTGCAATGCGAGATCACGTTGTCGTTGGCTTTGGCAAACCACTTGATCATGCTGCCCTCACCGCACGGAGATATCGTTCCTGGGCGTGCTCACCGTTGCTATCCCATCCGCCGCCTAACGCGGCGCGCGTTTCGCCAAGATCCGCTGCAGCGTGCGCCGGTGCATGTTCAGCCGGCGCGCGGTTTCGCTGACGTTGTGGCCGCAGAGTTCGTAGACGCGCTGGATGTGTTCCCAGCGGATGCGGTCCGCACTCATGGGATTATCCGGCGGTTCGGGGCGATCATCGGGCGAAGCGAGCAGCGCCTTGACGATGTCCTCGGGATCGGCGGGCTTGGAGAGATAATCGATGGCGCCGGCCTTAACCGCCGCCACCGCGGTGGCGATGGCGCCGTAGCCGGTAAGCATCACCACGCGGCAATCGGCGCGATGCTTGGAGAGCGCCTCGACCACCGAGAGCCCAGAGCCGTCTTCCAACCGTAAATCCAGCACCGCATAAGCGGGAGGCGTTTTGGCGGCGATGTCGCTCGCTTCGGCAACGGTGCCCACCGCGTTCACGGCAAAGCCGCGCCCTTCCAGGGCTCGCGCCAAACGGGTGCGAAACGCTGCATCGTCGTCGAGGATCATGAGGGAATTGTCGCCATCGGCTGGCGGCGCGGGGGTCATTGGCGCTCCTTGAGGGGCCTACTTAGCGCGTTTCGCGCGGAAGCCAAATTCCCCTCAAAGCGCGGGCGCCTCCACCGCACTTCGCGGCCAGCGAACGGCGACGATGGCGCCGGTGAGCGGTGGCTTGCGATTGCGCACATCGAGCTTCGCGCCGGTGCGCTCCAGCAGCGTTTTGGCGATGAAGAAACCCAGACCCAATCCGCCAGCCGCTCCCTCTTCGTCGCGCTCGGTCAAATAGGGCTCGCCCAGCCGGCTGAGCACGCCAGGAGCGAACCCTGGGCCGTCGTCGCGGACGACGATCTCGACATTGTCGGCATTCCATTTGGCCTCGACTTCGACGCGCGCGTACGCAAACCCGACAGCGTTCTCGACGATACCGCCGAGCGCATGCACAATTTCCGGCATCCGCCGCACATCGAGGGCGCCCGCGCCTTCCGTGAGAATTGCAATGTCCGCGCCGAGACCGAGGTGCGGCGCGACAATCTCCTCCAGCAGCGCGCGGATAGGCGCACGCGCAATCATAACGTCGCCTTGCTCGCGACGGGCCGAGAGCTGCGCGAGGATGGCGCGGCAACGCTCGCTCTGGGCGACGAGAAGCTGGAGATCCTCGGCACGGGGGTCGTCTGGCTTCAGTTCCCGCACCATTTCCTTGGCGGCAAGGTGTATGGTGGCGAGCGGAGTGCCCAATTCGTGGGCTGCGGCCGCGGCCAAACCGCCTAACGCCGACAAAGTCTGCTCGCGCCCAAGCACCGCCTGCACCGCTGACAGCGCGATATTGAGCCGTTCTTCTTCCGCCGCCACCCGCCACGCGTAGACGCTGGTGAAGGCAAGTCCCACCAGCACCGCCGTCGCGATGCCGAGTTCGTACATTTGCGGTATCTCGAATGCGGCCCCCGCTGGCCAAGGCAGCGGCAAGCGCCACACCGAAATCGCTCCGACGCAAAGGAAGGTGAGCGTCGCCAGCATCGCCGTAACCGTGGGGCGCAAGATCGTCGCCGAGACCGCCACGGGAGCAACAAATAGGAATACGAAAGGGTTCTGCAGCCCACCTGTCAGCGCCAGCAGAACCGCAAGCTGCACCACGTCATAAGCCAATTGCAGCGCCGCTTCGCCTTCGGCGGCCAAATCCTGCAAACGGCGTTTGGCGTGCAGGGTGAGATTGAGCGCCGCAGAGACGCCAATCGTGGCGATAGCCAGTGCGAGCGGAAACTCGACGTTGAGGCCGAAACGCACGAACAGCACGGCTGCGCTTTGGCCGAGGATGGCGAGCCAGCGCAGAAGGATAAGGGTGCGAACGCGTACGCGGCTGCGCGCGCTCCAGAAACCGGGCGTGGAATTAGCCATCGAGCACCACCAGCATTGGCCCCAACGCGTGGCCTGCGTCCCTGCGTTTCAGCGAGGGCGCCCATAAGCTCGAAACCGCGCCGTCCAGGAACAATGCATTCGGGCAGTGCAGATGGTCGCGAAAAAAGCGGGCGAAGCGGCCGAGCGACACCGGTCCGGCGCTGATGACGAAATAGGCGAGATGGTCGCTGCGTACGCCGACGCCGTTGCGCAGCACGCGCGACTCGCCGTTGACGCCGAAATTCGGGTGCAGCGCGTCGTCGATCACAAGCATCGGTCCCGATTGCGTGGCCCAGTACGGGCTTGCGGCGCGCGCGGCGAAGGATTGCGAAGTCTCGATGCGAAGCACGCCAACGCGGTCCTCGGAGAACACTCCGTTTGGCAACATGTGGAAATTCCCTGGTCCACTTGACGTGCTCAGTTTTTGTTGGCGGTCGCCTCGCTCCACATACAGGCCGATGGGTTCGCCCGCGTCGTTGAACATGCCAGCGTTCATACCAAAGCGAACACGTCCCGCCTCCGGCGCCGTCATTTGCGCCAGCTCAGCGAGGGAACGCAAGCGCCGGCCCCGCCAACGCGAGGCAAGTCGCAATTCGTGCACACGCGAGTCATATGCGCAGACCACAAACCCATCGCCTTCGAAGCTCTGCTCCTGGCAGATTTCGGCAGCGCTGTTGCGGCGCTTGGGGGCGCAGCCGCTGGCGCAAACGCCGGCGAGAAGCAGGACTAGCAGGCAGAAGATTCGGCGTCGGCGCATGGATGAAGCACAAGCCAGAGCGCGTGGGCCCGCTCAAGAGTTCGCCTGGACAAACTTCCGTCCTCCGGTGCGCGCTCTGGCCGCGTTGATCGCCTCGGCGCTCTCGGCCTAGCGTCGGCCCACATGTCCGCACCCGCAGAGAAACCGCGCCGAGATTTGACCATGGCGGCGATCCCCGCGCTGTTCGCGGCGGCGCTGGCTGGGTTGAGCGTGTTATTTCTGGTGGGACAGGGCCAGGAACAGCCTCCCACTTCCGCGATCCCAAACTGCATCCTGGGAGAAAACGCGGCCGCTGTGGGGGGGGCGATCCGGTTGAGCGACCAGAACGGTGTCCGGGTGACGCAGGCCGATTTCGCGGGCGAGCCGGTGGTGGTCTATTTCGGTTTTACGCGTTGTCCCGACGCATGCCCGATAACGATGAATCTGCTGAATGAGGCGCTCACCACGCCAGGGGGCAGCGACGTACGCACGGTTTTGATCACGCTGGACCCCGAACGCGACACCCCGGCGCTATTGCGCGATTATGTAACGACCGCGGGATTCCCGCCCGGGCTTACCGCACTCACCGGGTCGCGGGCCGAGATCGAGGCGGCGAAGGCTGCCTTCCAGGTATTCAGCGCTCGCAGCGGCGGCGACATGGCCTCGTCCACGATCGATCATTCCTCTCTGATCTATGTCCTCAACCCTCAGTGGCGGACCGTGGCGATAATGCCGACGGTTGTGCGCTCGGACGAACAAAACCCGGTCAGCCCGCTCATCAGCGCCCCCGCCGAGGATGTGGCCGCGTGCATCCGCGCGGGCCTGGGCGGGCCAGCCTGAACAGACCGCTTGCCAGCGCCATCCAGTAACCAATATTACAGTTCCCGAGGGGTGACGGGTATTCGCCTTTCGAGCGCCTTAGCTTGTTGGCAACGCGGCGGGCGCATCATCTGGGGGAAAGCCGCTAGGCGGCGCGAAAGTAGTGCATGCTGTATTCAATGTATGAATTGGGCCACCTCTCGGTGGCGCCGTTGCGCATCGCCGCGATGATGCAGGCAAGTTTGCTGCGCTCCCCGTTCAATCCGGCGGTCGATACCGAATTGTCGCGCCGGGCGGCGGCGGCTTCCGACCTGTTTGAATCTGTAACGCGTCGCTACGGTAAGCCAGCCTGGAACTTGCCCGAGACCGATGTTGACGGCGTGTCGGTCTCGGTTACGCCGAAGACGGTCTGGTCTTCGCCATGGTGCAATCTGGTGCATTTCGAGCGCGACGCGGAGGCGCTCAAACGCGCGCGTGGCGCCCGTAGCGATCCCAGCGTGCTGCTGGTTGCGCCGATGTCAGGGCACCACGCCACCTTGCTGCGGGGAACCGTGGAGGCGTTCCTGCCCGAACAGGAAGTTTATGTCACAGATTGGATCGATGCGCGCTTGACGCCGATCGTTCATGGCCGTTTCGGTTATCATGATTACATCGACCATGTGATGGGCATGATCCGTGCGCTGGGTCCGGACATTCATGTCATCGCGGTGTGCCAGCCTGGGCCCCCAGTGCTCGCCGCAATCTCGATGTTGGCGCAGGAAGGCGATCCCTGTACGCCCGCGACGATGATGTTCATGGGCTCGCCCATCGATGCGCGCCGCTCGCCGACCGCGCCAAATCTGCTCGCCGAACAGCGTTCGATCGAATGGTTCCGCGAGAACATGATCCACACCGTCCCGGCGTTCTACCCGGGCGCGTTTCGCCGGGTTTATCCGGGTTTTGTACAGCTCGCAAGTTTTATGGGGATGAACCTGTCGCGCCATGTCGATGCCCATAACGATTATTTTCAGCACTTAATCGTAGGTGACGGCGATAGTGCGCAAAGGCATCGGGACTTTTACGACGAATATCTTTCCGTCATGGATCTGAGCGAGGAATTCTACATCGAGACGCTGCGCGAAGTGTTCCAGGAACATACGCTGGCGCGCGGAGAGCTGGTCCACCATGACGTTCGCGTCGATCCAAGAGCGATCACCGCCACCGCACTCTTGACCGTCGAAGGCGAACTCGACGACATCTCCGGCATCGGCCAGACCCAGGCCGCGCACGACCTGTGCGTCAATATTCCCGAGGCCATGCGCCAGGATTATGTGCAGGCCGGCGTTGGCCATTATGGCGTGTTCAACGGCAAGCGGTTCCGCACGGAAATCTATCCGCGCATGCGCCAATTCATCCGCGATTTTCGGTCGATTTCGGCGCGGAGCGGACGTCGTTCGCTGCGCCTAGTGTCGCAGAGTTGAGCTATCGGACTTCAGCAGTTGAAGGCAGGTTGAGGCTTGAGGGGTTAACGCACCTCGTGAGACTCTTTGCGCATGCGCTTCGATTCGCGAGTCGCCCCAGCTCAAACCGAGATCGAAACGATCGACGGGCGCCGCGTCGCGCTAAAGCTTGTCGTGAACCCACGCGCGCGTAGGGTCTCGGTGCGCATTGATCCGACGCGTCGTGAAGCGATCGCAACCGCGCCGTCGTCGCGGCAGCTGAAGCTGGCGGTCCGCTTCGCGGCGGAGCGGGCGGGCTGGATCGCGCATGAATTGGAGCGTCTGCCGCAGGGGGTCTTGCTCGCGCCTGGGGCCCTGGCGCCATTGCGCGGCGTGTTGCATGAGTTGGTCTACGAATACGGGCGGACCCCCGCTCGGATCGGGGCGGGCGCGCCGCATCCGCGCCTGGTGGCGCCAGCGCCCGACCTGGCCCTGTTTGAGTCGCGGTTGCTGCGTTTTTTCAAGGAGGAGGCGCGCGCCGATCTGCACGCAGCCGTCGCGCGCCATGCGGCGGTCTTGGGGGTGCGCGCCGCGCGCCTTCAAGTAAAGGAGCTGCGTTCGCGTTGGGGGTCATGTTCGGCGGACGGCGTACTTTCCTTCTCCTGGCGCATCGTGTTGGCGCCGCCGCACGTGCTGGAATACTTGGCGGCTCACGAAGTCGCGCACCTGAAAGAGATGAACCACTCGCGCCGCTTCTGGGTGCTTGTGCGCCAATGCATGCCCGATTTCGAGCGCGGACGAGAATGGCTGCACCAACACGGCTGCGCGCTGCATGCGGTTGCGCGCGCGCGTTAGAGTCTGGGTTGGGATTTGGATGGGGCGCAGCGGAGCTGTGGCGGTGTTCTGGGCATGGACGAGGTGGGGGCATTGACGCGCCGTGCGGCGCGCTCCATTTCAGGTCATGTCCCAGAGTAGAGTTGAGCCGCCCGAAGCCGCCGCCAGGACGGCGCATGAACGCGTGCTGATAATTGATTTCGGCAGCCAGGTAACCCAGCTCATCGCCCGCCGCGTCCGTGAGAGCGGGGTGTATTGCGAGATCCATCCGTACAACAAAGTGGACGCAGCATTCCTCGAAGCGTTCGCGCCGAAGGCGCTGGTTCTTTCCGGCGGGCCGTGCAGCGTCACCGACGATCCCAGTCCCCGCGCACCTGACGCAGCGTTCGAGCTTGGCGTGCCGATCCTGGCGATCTGCTATGGGCAGCAAGCCATGAGCGTGCAATTGGGGGGCGTGGTCGAAGGCGGCCACGCGCGCGAGTTCGGCCGCGCCGATGTCGAGATCAAGCGTGCAAGCCCGCTGTTCGAGGGCGTGTGGGAAGTGGGCGGCAGATACCCTGTGTGGATGAGCCATGGCGACCGTGTCACTAGACTCGCGCCCGGCTTCGAAGCGATCGCAACCAGCGAGAACGCGCCCTTCGCCATCGCCATCGACGAGGAGCGGCGCTTCTACACGACCATGTTCCACCCCGAAGTCGTGCACACGCCCGACGGCGGCAAACTCTTGCGGAATTTCACCCACCGCATCGCCGGCCTCAAGGGCGATTGGAGCATGGCCGCGTTCAAGGACGAGGCCATCGCCCGCATCCGCGCCCAGGTCGGCAAGGGGCGCGTGATCTGCGGGCTGTCGGGCGGCGTCGATTCAAGCGTCGCGGCGGTGCTGATCCACGAGGCCATCGGCGATCGGCTGCATTGCGTGTTCGTCGATCACGGCCTCATGCGTCAGGACGAAGCCAAGCAAGTGGTGAGCTTGTTCCGCGACCATTACAACATTCCGCTCATCCACGCCGAGGAAAGCGAGCGCTTTCTCTCCGCGCTGGCAGGCATCGACGATCCGGAGATCAAGCGCAAAACCATCGGCAAGCTTTTTATCGACGTGTTCGAGGAAAAAGCGCGCGCCATCGGCGGCGCCGATTTCCTCGCCCAAGGCACACTCTATCCCGACGTGATCGAGAGCGTGTCCGCCATCGGCGGGCCTTCGGTGACCATAAAGTCGCATCACAATGTGGGCGGCTTGCCCGAGCGCATGAACATGAAACTGGTCGAGCCCTTGCGCGATCTGTTCAAGGACGAAGTGCGCGCGCTCGGGCGCGCGCTTGGGCTGCCCGAAGCGTTCGTTGGGCGCCATCCGTTTCCCGGGCCTGGCCTTGCCATCCGCGTGCCGGGCGCGATCACGCGCGAGAAGCTCGACATTTTGCGCCAGGCCGATGCGGTCTATCTCGATGAAATACGCAAGGCTGGCTTGTACGACAAAATTTGGCAGGCGTTCGCCGTGTTGTTGCCGGTGCGCACGGTCGGCGTCATGGGTGACGGTCGCACCTACGAGTATGTGTGCGCATTGCGCGCGGTGACCTCCACAGACGGCATGACCGCCGATTTTTTCCCGTTCCCGATGGATTTCCTCGCCCGCGCCGCAACGCGGATCATCAACGAAGTAAAGGGCGTCAACCGCGTAGTGTACGATGTCACCAGCAAGCCGCCAGGAACAATCGAGTGGGAGTGATTCAGGGCTCCAGCCAAGCTTAGGCGAGGGGCAAATAGGACGCGAGGTCTCCGGCGGCGCTCGGTTCGGCGAAGGGGGCGCGGATCGTTAGTGCGTTGGCGCGGGCAAACACGGTCAGCAGCGAGGAATCCTGGTTCTCGAACGGAGTGAGCCGGCCGTCTTCGCCGATGCGGGCGCGCAGATAGGTTTCGCGTGCGCCGTTTTTGCCAAGCGGACTCCCCAATGGCGCTGTAGCGGGACGCACGCAGGCCATCGGATCGCGGCCTAACATCGCCTCGATAAGCGGACGCGCGAACAGATACGCGCAGACGATCGCGGAAGCGGGGTTGCCGGGTAGGCCGAGTACGCAGCCTTCCGGCGTCACAGCGAACCAGGTCGGCTTTCCCGGCTGCACCGCCACTTTATCGACAACCACTCGCGCGCCCAATCGGGCTAGCGCACTGCGGGTGTGATCGTGTGGCCCTACCGATGCGCCGCCTATCAGGATGAGCAAGTCGCATTTGGGCCATGCGTCCTCCACGGCTCTCGCGATAGCGTCCTCGGTGTCAGCAAGCGAAACGCCGCGTGTCGCATGT
Organism: Terricaulis sp.; assembly: GCA_040080225.1. Classification (GTDB taxonomy): domain Bacteria; phylum Pseudomonadota; class Alphaproteobacteria; order Caulobacterales; family Aquidulcibacteraceae; genus Vitreimonas. The sequence continues at coordinate 53,741 of JBEBIU010000001.1, read as the reverse complement.
GCACCCCAACGCTCCCCCAGTCCGCAAACCGCAAACGAACCGGATTCATAGACCTGGTCGTCTCGTACGGTCACGCCAGGCGCCATGATTTCGTCTCCGCCGGCGAATGCGATTGCACGTGGGCGCTTGATGACGTTCAGCGTCGCGGTTCCGGAACTCGCAGCGAGCGCCATCGCGATAGGATCGAGCAGGCGACCGCGCTCCAACAAGGTGGCGCCGGCCGCGAAGTCTCCAGCGCGAGGACGCAGGTGGCGGCCGGGATTGGTTTGCGCGCGGAGCAGGCGCCCATCCTCGAAGCTCGCCTCCTCCTGGATGAGAATGCTGACCGTCCCTTCTGGCGCCGGAGCGCCGGTGGAAATGCGAATTGCTTCGCCAGGCGCGAGCGCGCGCTCAAACGCGCGCCCGGCCGCGGCCTCGCCGACGAGGACATAGGGCGCGCCTTGCTTCGGTTGCGCCAGTGCATACCCGTCCATGGCGGAGGCTATGAACGGCGGCTGATCGCGCGCCGCGACCAAGGGGGTGGCGAGAACCCGGCCAAGGCAGTGCTCGAGCGCGACGTCCTCGCCAGCGAGCGCATCGACGCAGCCCAACATCGCAGCGCGCGCTTCGGTGACACTCAGCATCAGGTCGGCCGCTCGTAGTCGCCGGAAGCGCCGCCCGATTTTCGCGTAAGGCGAACATCCTCGATGCTCATCCCGCGGTCGATGCTTTTCAGCATGTCATAGACGGTCAAAGCTGCGATGCTCGCTGCCGTCAGCGCCTCCATTTCGACTCCGGTCTTGCCGTTGGTGCGCGCAAGCGCGCGAATGTAAAAACCAGGCAGCGCCGGATCGGGCTCGATGGCGACCGCCACATGTGTCAGCGGCAGCGGATGGCACATCGGAATCAGTTCCGCCGTGTGTTTGGCAGCCATGATTCCGGCGATCTCTGCGACTGCGCGCACGTCGCCTTTCTCGGCGCGCCCGGCCAAAGCCAGCGTCAGCGTCTGCTCCTGCATGCGTACGCGCGCCTCCGCAACCGCCTCACGTGCGGTGACCGCCTTGGCCGATACGTCAACCATGCGCGCGCGTCCGTGTTCGTCGAAATGAGTCAGCTTGGAATCCATCTCAGCGCTCCATCAGGCGCGGCATCAGTTCGATCATGTTGCACGGCAGGTGGCGGCTATCGAGTTGCCAGCGGATGATCTTGTCCCAGCCGTCTTTGCAGGCGCCGTTCGAGCCAGGCAGGCAAAAAATAAAAGTCCCGTGCGCCAACCCGGCGCAGGCGCGCGATTGCAGGGTCGAGAGGCCGACACTTTGATAGGACACCATGTGCCACACGGTTTGAAAGCCCTCGATCTCCTTGTCGAATAGCGGTCGCACCGCCTCGGGCGTGACGTCGCGGCCGGTCAGGCCGGTGCCGCCAGTGGTGACGATCGCGTCTATGCCCGCATCGGCAATCCATGTTTGCAACGTAGCGCGTATCGAGGACGGATCGTCCTTAACCCAATCGCGCGCGGCCAGCACGTGGCCATCGCGCGCAATCCGATCGGCCAGCAAGCGGCCCGAGGTGTCGCTCTCTTCGTCGCGGGTGTCGGAGATGGTGAGGATTGCGATGCGGACAGGCGTGAACGAGGCCGTGTCGCTGAGGCGTCCGCCCGCCGGTGGATTGTCGCTCATGTGCTCGTTTCCTCATGCCGCGCGCGGCGTTGGAGATCCAGTGGGGTCGGTTCGATCCAAGTTGAACCCAGGTCAGTCATTTCGCGCTTCCAGAACGGCGCGTCAGTTTTCAGATAATCCATCAGCCTCTCAACCGCCGCGAAGGCTTCGGCGCGGTGGGAAGCGAGCGCGGCGACAAACACGATGGCTTCGCCGGGCGCGACGCGGCCGACGCGGTGGACGATGAGCAGATCGAGCAGGGCGCCCGCAATTTGGTTGGCGCAGGCGGCGATGCGCGCCTCGGTGAATCCGGGATAGTGCTCGAGTTCGAGCCAGCGCACCGCGCCCCCGCGGCAGAGGCCGGTGAAGGTCGCGCAGGCGCCAGCATCCTCGCGGTACGCGCCGAGAAACGCGGCGAACTCTTGCTCCGGCGAAAACCGGTCGGGAATTATGCGGATGCGCATCAGCGCAGCAAAGCTAGCGCGGCAATGGCCAGAACAACACCCAGTGTACGCAAAATCGCGGCGCGATCGAGTTTTGCTAGGCTGAGGCCAGCGCCGATCAGCGCCCCGACGAAAGCCGCCAGAGCGAGCAGCGGCAGGTATTGGGGCGCCGCAGCGAGCGAACTCCATCGCCCCGCCAGCCCCGCAGCTGAGTTGGCGACGATGAAGCAGGCAGCGATACCAGCCGCACGCTGAGGGTCGCTCCAGCGCGCGAACACGAGCAGCGGGGATAGATACACGCCCCCGCCGACGCCGGTAACGCCCGCGAGCGCGCCCAAAGCTGCGCCAACCGGGAGCGCCAGCGCAAGCGGGGGCGGCTTGGTGGGCGCGTGCGCGTCGAGGGTTGGCCAAAGCAGGTAGCGCAGCGCAGCGGCGCCCAAGGCCGCCGCCAGGATCGGCCGATAGAGCTCAGCGGGGATCGAAATGCTTCCGGCAAAAAAGGCGGCCGGGATTGCGGTCGCCGCGAACGGCCAGAACGTGCGCGCATCGAACCGGCCCGCGCGCACGAAAACAAGGGCCGCATAGCCGGCGACAACGATGTTCAGCGCCAACGCGGCAGGACGGGCTTCCTCTGGCGCGAGGCCGAACAGCGCCATCAACGCGATATAGGCGGAAGCGCCGCCGTGGCCGACGGATGAATATAGCGCGGCGCCAGCGCCTATGGCCAAAGCGAGCAGGGCGATCCATTCGGCGGCCAAGCAGCTAGCGCCTACTGTCACTGAAGCGTGATTCACGCCCACCCATCCCCGGGACGCTGCGAAGCGGCGGTCCCGGGGCCCATAGACACGAACCGCTCCTGATCTTGGGCGGCGGAATTCTCGCTGCGCTCGAATCCGGGGATGGGCGGGCATGTATCACGCTTCAAAGACTCCGAGTTCTAGCCTCCGCTCAGCGGCGGCATGAATGCGATTTCCTCGGTGCCCTCGATCAACCCTTCGCGCCCGACCATAACCTGGTCGATCGCCACGCGGATGCTCGGGTCGTTTAGGGCTTCACCAAGTATTGGATTTTCGCGAGCTAGCACTTCCCGCAACTCGGCCAGGCTGGCGCCGCACTCGGCGATCTCCATCATCGCGCAACCGGCGATGTCACGCAGGCGGCCGAAAAACAAGATTCGCGCCATGCTCAGCCGCCGGTCATGGACATGTGCCGGCGAACCGGAGGCGCGGTGGGTGCGAGCTGAAAATCGTGCGCTCTCGGCTTCCGCGACAGGCCCCGGCCGATGAGCCCGAGCAGATCGGATTCAGAAGCGCCGCTGCGCAACGGTTCGCGGAAGTCGATGTGCTCGTCTTGGCCAAGGCAAAGATAGAGTCGGCCGGTACAGGTTAAGCGGACCCGGTTGCAGTCGGAGCAGAAATTGTGGCTGAACGGGGTGATGAAGCCGAGGCGCCCGCCTGTTTCTTCAATGCGGGCATAACGTGACGGGCCGCCGGTGGAGTCGGGGATGTCGCTAAGGCGCCAGAAACTCCCGAGTTTGGCGCGCACGGCCGCGAGCGACACGAATTGATCGGTGCGGTCGCCTTCCACCTCGCCCATCGGCATGGTCTCGATCAGCGACACGTCCATGCCTCGCTCGTGCGCCCATTGGATGATGTCTGGGATGTCGGCTAAATTGTCGTTCTTCAACGCGACAACATTGAGCTTGACCTGCAGTCCAACATTCCGCGCCGCCTCGATCCCAGCGAGGACGGCGCTTAGCTGATCTCTCCTGGTGATGCGCTGAAAGGTTTCGGCGTCCAGCGTGTCGAGCGAGACATTGACGCGCTTCACGCCGATCGCGGCCAATTCGGCGGCGAACGCCGCCAGTCGCGTGCCGTTCGTGGTCAACGTGAGTTCTTCGAGCTGGCCGCTGTCCAAGTGCCGCGCCTGGCGGCGCAAGAATGCCATGATGTCGCGGCGAACCAAGGGCTCGCCTCCGGTGATGCGGAGTTTGCGCACGCCAGCCTGGACAAAAACGGCGCACAGGCGATCGAGTTCCTCGAAGCTCAGAACATCGGTTTTGGGCAAGAATTCCATGCGCTCGGGCATGCAATAGACGCAGCGGAGATCGCAGCGATCGGTGACGGACACCCGCAAATACGTAATGTGGCGCTGGAATTGATCGAGGAGCGCGGGGGCGGGGGCGGTCATGTGGCTCTGCCGACATTCGATGCTAAAAGCCTCGGATGGGCTTTGTAGCGGCAATACTGGCTGGCGGCGAGAGCAAGCGCTTCGGCGCCGACAAGGCCTTCGCCCAACTCGCGGGACGGCCCATGCTGGCACATGTGGCGCGGGCGTTGGCCGGCGCCGAGTCTCTTGCCGTGGTCGGCAATGGCAGAGCCGCGGCGTTGCTGGGGGTCGCCGACTTGCGCGACCCGTCCGATGCCGTGCCCGGACCCTTGGCTGGGGTCCTGGCCGCGCTCGATTGGGCCCAGAGCGTGGGAGCCGCCTGGCTGGTCACGGCGCCGTGCGACACCCCGTTGCTGCCGAACGGTCTGGGCGAGACATTGATCACGCACGCCGCCAGCGCGGACGCGGCGTATGCGTGTAGCGCGGATGGCGTGCATGCCTTGTGCGCAGCATGGCGTCCGGCGCTGGCTGCACGGTTGCGGGGTTATTTCGCGAGCGGGGTCCATCCGCCGGTGCGCGATCTCGCGCCCAAGGCGGTACGGGTCGCCTTCGCCGATGGCGCTGCGTTTATGAATGTTAACACGCCCGCGGATATGGCGCGCGCGGAGGCGCTGCTTGGCGGCGGCTAGAGCGGCGCGTGCAAATTTAGAATCGCGATCGGCTCGGGCAGACGCCCTTCTTGGACCGCCGGCGTCCTCGCCGGCATGCGGTGGCGCCAACAAGCCGCCGTCCGCGCGGTCGCCAACGCCGATGCCAGCGAGGACGCCGGCGGTCCAAGAGGGCGTCCAATTTCTCACACGACGCGCTAGGCAGCTCATGGCTGACTCGCCTGGCGCAACCGGTCTACCCCCGCGCGCACATTCGCATCGAGTCCGTCGCCGCCCTTCGTCGAGTGTTCTAATATCTGCGCGCGCATGCGTGGATCCCAGAACTTCTTCAAATGATCGGCGACCCCCGCAATCTCGGCCTCCTTTCCCTGCGCGGCGAAGAATTTGCCGATCTGGTTGGCCATATGGACGAGTTTTTCAATCTGCATGGCGAACGATCCGGTCGGCGCGCGTGAACACTTCAAGCGCGTTCTCGCGCACAATTCCGCAAATGCAAATGCCCGCGCCCTCGGCGGTTCGCAACGCCAACGCTGTGGGTGCGGAAATCGCCGCCAGGACGGGCGCGTTTGCGCGCGCGGCTTTCTGAATCAGTTCGATCGAGACGCGGCTGGTCATCAAGATCACGCCGTCGGTGCAATCGCGCCCCTGGTGCGCCAAGGCGCCGATGAGCTTGTCGAGCGCGTTGTGGCGGCCGACATCTTCGCGCACGCAAACCACGCCTTCATCGGGTGTGTAAAACGCCGCGGCATGCACCGCGCGGGTCTCCCGGTTGAGCGGCTGCATGCCCGGCAATTGCGCCATGGCCGTGACAATTCGGGTTGCCGCAATTCTGAAATCGGAACCAACGGGCGCACACGGTTGCAGCGCGGCCTCCAGGCTCTCGATCCCGCAGAGGCCGCACCCCGCCGGCCCCATGCGCGTGCGTCGCCGCGCGCTGTGGGCGGCGCCTGCGTTTCCTCTGAGCCAGAACCGAATTTCGACGCCTGGCCCTTCCTCCGAAATATCAAGCCCGCAAAGATCGTCTCTCGATCCAACCAATCCGTCGCTCAACGCAAAACCGAGCGCAAAATCCTCCAAGTCAGCCGGAGTGGCCATCATCACCGCTTCGGCGCCGCCGTCCACGACGAACGCGACCGGGACTTCTTCCGGCACGGCGCGCGCGCTGGAACTCCAGGCGTCTCCGCGTAACACTTCCGTTGGTGCGCTTACGCTGGTTGGGCCAAAGCGGGTCATTTGGCAGGCGCGAGCGTCACCCGGCGGCTGCGCTCGCCCAGCGCCTCATATTCTTCCTGCCATTTCGAAGGGCCATTGGAGGGCGAGACCTGAACGGCGGTGACTTTGTATTCAGGGCAATTGGTGGCCCAATCGGAATATTCGGTGGTGACGACGTTTGCTTGCGTGTCGGGGTGGTGGAAGGTGGTATAGACCACGCCTGGCGCCACGCGGTCGGTGACGGTGCAGCGCAACGCGGTTTCGCCGGCGCGGCTGGCGAGCTTCACCCAATCGCCTTCCTTGAGCCCGCGCTGTTCGGCGTCGTGGGGATGGATTTCGAGCAAATCCTCCTCGTGCCAAGCTACGTTCGCGGTGCGTCGTGTCTGAGCGCCGACATTGTATTGGGACAGGATGCGCCCGGTGGTCAACAGCAGTGGAAAGCGCGGACCGGTGCGTTCGTCGGTGGGCACGTATTCGGTCAGCATGAAGCGGCCACTTCCGCTCACGAATTGGCCGGCATGCATGACCGGCGTGCCCTCCGGCGCCTTTTCGTTGCAGGGCCATTGGATCGAGCCCAATTCGTCAAGCTTGTCGTAATTCACGCCAGCGAAAGTCGGTGTCGTGGCGGCGATCTCGTCCATGATTTGGGATGGATGCTTATAGGCCATGGCATAGCCCAGCGCATTAGAAAGCAACTGCGTGACTTCCCAGTCCGCATAGCCGTTCTTCGGGCGCATGACGCGGCGCACGCGCTGGATGCGGCGCTCGGCATTGGTGAAGGTGCCGTCCTTCTCCAAGAACGTTGAGCCGGGCAGGAACACGTGCGCGTAATTCGCGGTTTCGTTCAAGAAGAGGTCGTGCACGATCACGCACTCCATCGCCGCCAGCCCCTCGGCGACGTGGCGCGTGTTCGGATCGCTCTGCAGTATGTCCTCTCCCTGGATATAGATGCCTTTGAAGCTGCCATCGATGGCGGCATCCAGCATGTTGGGGATGCGCAGCCCGGGCTCCTTGTCGAGCGTCACCTTCCATAAATCCTCGAACACCGCGCGCGCCGCATCGTCGGAGACGTGGCGGTAGCCGGCCAATTCATGCGGGAACGAGCCCATGTCGCAGGCGCCCTGCACATTGTTCTGGCCGCGCAGCGGGTTCACGCCGACGCCGGGGCGGCCGATGTTTCCCGTAGCCATGGCGAGATTGGCGATCGCCATCACCGCTGTGGTGCCCTGGCTGTGTTCGGTAATGCCAAGCCCGTAATAGATCGCGCCATTGCCGCCGGTGGCGAAGAGCCGCGCAGCTGCGCGCAGGTCGGCGGCGGGAACGCCGGTGGTTTTTTCCAGCGTCTCGGGCGACCAGCGCTCCTGCGATACGAACGCCGCCCAGGTGGCGAAGCCTTCCCAATCGCAACGCTCGCGCACGAACGCCTCGTCAGCCAGTCCCTCGGTGACAATGACGTGCGCCAGCGTTGTCAGCACGGCAACGTTGGTTCCCGGGAGGAGCGGCAAGTGGTGCGCCGCCTCCACATGCGGCGTGCGCACAAGGTCGATGCGGCGCGGATCGATGACGATGAGCTTGGCGCCTTCGCGCAAGCGCCGCTTCATGCGCGAAGCGAATACCGGGTGCGCATCGGTCGGGTTGGCGCCGATGACGATGATGACGTCGCTGTGTTCGACCGAGTCGAAATCCTGGGTGCCTGCTGAAGTGCCGAAGGTGGTCTTCAGGCCATAGCCGGTGGGCGAGTGGCACACGCGCGCGCAGGTATCGACATTGTTGACGCCAAAGCCGGCGCGCACCAGCTTCTGCACCAGATAGGTTTCTTCATTGGTGCAGCGCGAGGAGGTGATCCCACCGATGGCGGCTTTGCCGTGCGTTGCTTGTATCCGCTTCAATTCGGAGGCGGCGTAGGCAATGGCGCCTTCCCAGGAAACCTCGCGCCACGGATCGCTGATCTTCTCGCGGATCATCGGCTTCAGAACGCGTTCCTTGTGGGTGGCGTAGCCCCAGGCAAAGCGGCCCTTGACGCACGAATGCCCGCGATTGGCTTTGCCGTCCTTATAGGGGACCATGCGCACCACTTCCTCGCCGCGCATCTCCGCCTTGAAGCTGCAGCCAACGCCGCAATAGGCGCATGTGGTGATGACGGAATGCTCGGGCGTGCCGATCTCGATCAGAGATTTTTCCGATAACGTGGCCGTCGGGCAGGCCTGCACGCAGGCGCCGCAGGAGACGCACTCGGAGTCGAAGAAGGGTTCGGCGGCGCTGGCCTTCACCTTCGAGTCGAAGCCGCGGCCTTCGATGGTCAGCGCAAACGTGCCCTGCACCTCTTCGCAGGCGCGCACGCAGCGCGAACAGACGATGCATTTCGAGCCGTCGAAAGTGAAATATGGGTTGGTTGCGTCCTTCGGCTCATCGAGGTGGTTTTCGCCGGCGTACCCGTAACGCACGTCGCGGAGCCCCACCGCGCCAGCCATGTCCTGCAATTCGCAATCGCCATTGGTGGGGCAGGTCAGGCAGTCGAGCGGGTGGTCGGAGATATAAAGCTCCATCACGCCGCGGCGCAGCTTCGCCAGCAGCGGCGTCTGTGTCGATACACGCATGCCCTGGGAGACCGGGGTGGTGCATGAGGCCGGCGTTCCCGCCCGACCCTCGATCTCCACTAGGCACAGCCGGCACGAACCGAACGGATTGAGCATGTCGCTGGCGCACAACTTCGGCACGCCGATTCCCGCCTCACGCGCCGCGCGCATGACCGAGGTTCCCGCGGGGACGGCGATAGCGCGGCCGTCGATTTCGACGGTGACGAAATTTTTCGAGGCGCTGGCTGGCGTGCCGAGATCGGCTTCCTGGATCAGCGTCATCGCGTGACCCCGAAATCTACCGATGGAGGCCAACCTGCCCACCGATCCCCGGATTCGCGAAGCGAAGTCCGGGGTCCATAAACACGAGCGCTTGTGTTTGTGGGCTCAGGAATGCGCGTACCGCGCATCCGGGGATGGGTGGAGGTTGCACGAGTGTTCATCGTTTGTGACCGCCGCCAGTTTGCGCCGGTTTCCGCTGAAAGTCCTCCGGGAAATGCCGCAGCGCGCTCAGCACCGGATATGGCGTAAAGCCTCCAAGCGCGCAGAGCGAGCCTAGCTTCAGCGTTTGGCAGAGGTCCTCCAAGAGCGCGATGTTCCCATCCCGGTTCTCACCGGCGACGATGCGGTCGATCACCTCCTGTCCGCGCACCGAGCCGATGCGGCAGGGCGTACACTTGCCGCAGCTCTCGATGGCGCAGAATTCCATGGCGAAGCGCGCTTGCGCGGCCATATCGACGCCATCGTCAAAAACCACAATGCCGCCATGGCCAATAAGCCCATCGCGCGCAGCGAATGCTTCGTAGTCGTAAGGTGTGTTGAAGAGGGAGGGCGGGAAGTATGCGCCGAGCGGCCCCCCGCACTGCACCGCGCGCACTGGGCGGCCTGATGCTGTGCCACCGCCGATATCGTTGACGATCTGGCCGAGCGTCAGGCCGAAGGGTGTTTCGTAGAGGCCCGGAAACTTCACATTGCCCGCGAGTTGGATGGGCATTGTCCCGCGCGAACGGCTATAGCCGAGAGCGGCATAAGCTTCAGCGCCATTGGCCATGATCCAAGTCGCGGTAGCCAGCGTCAGCACATTGTTGATCACGGTCGGTTTGCCGAACAACCCTGCGTGAACCGGCAGAGGCGGCTTGGCGCGCACTTGCCCGCGTTTGCCTTCAAGACTTTCCAGCAGCGCTGTCTCTTCGCCACAAACATAGGCGCCAGCCCCGATGCGCAATTCGATCTCGAATGGATGGTTCGGCCCAAACGCATGGGGCCCAAGCCCACCGGACGCGCGCACCGCCGCGAGTGCTTTCACAAACGTCGCGTTCGCATGGGGATACTCGGAGCGTGAATAGACGAAGGCCTTGCTGGCGCCGATGGCGAAGGCGGCGATGGCGATGCCCTCGATCAGGCTCATCGGATCGCCTTCCATGAGCATGCGGTCGGCGAAGGTTCCGCTATCGCCTTCATCGGCGTTGCAGACCACGTATTTCCGATCGGCCTGCGCCTCAGCCGCGCCCTTCCATTTGATTCCAGCGGGAAAGCCTGCGCCGCCGCGTCCACGCAGGCTCGATTTGATCATCTCCTCGATCGTGGCCGCAGGGCCGATCTCGATCGCGCGCTTAAGTCCCCGCAGACCGCCATGGGCGGCATAGTCCTCGACCGAAAGCGGATCGACTACGCCACAACGCGCGAACGTCATGCGCGTCTGCCCGCGCATCCATTCCAGTTCTTCGACGAGGCCCACGCAGAGCCGGTGCGGCGCGCCTGCGCTCAGCGCCGGCATGAATTCGCCAATGTCCTCCGCGTTAACCGGACCATAGCCGACGCGGCCCTTAGGCGTATCTATCTCGATCAGGGGCTCGAGCCAGACCATGCCGCGCGAGCCGGTGCGCACAACCTCAGCGCTTGCATGCGCCAGCGCGGCAGCGACGCCATCGGCGCCGAGGGCGCGCGAGAGCGTGTCGGCTGGAACATAAACCCGCGTCACCGCAGCGCCTCGACTTGGGCGATGAGGCTCTGCCCGTCGAGCCGGGCGGCTGGCGTTTCGCCAATCAACGCCGCGGGCGCCGCAGCGCAAAGGCCAAGGCAATAGACCGCCTCAACAGTGATCGCGCCATCCTTGGTGGTCTCGCTCCAGCCGATGCCGAGGCGTTGGAGCAAGGCCGCCGCGGTGCGTTCGCCGCCCATCGCTTGGCACGCTTCTGCGCGACAGAGCTTGACCACGACCTTCCCCGCCGGCTCGCGGCGGAAATCGTGGTAGAAACTGATGGTCCCATGCACTTCCGCGCGCGAAAGGTTGAGAGTCGCCGCAAGCAGCGGCGTCGCCTCGTCCGCGATCCAGCCGAATTCAGCCTGCAGCGCGTGCAGCATCGGGAGGAGTTGATCTTGGGTCGAAGCAAACGCGCTCAAGACGCGTTCGGCGGCGGCGCTGTCCCAGGCTTTATGCATGCCAAGTTTCTAACGTGGTGGCCGCAATTGGCTCGGTCAGCATGCTTAGGGCAAGTTTGCGGTTTGCGGAAGCGGGGTTTGCGCCACGGACGCCCGGCAGGCCCTTCGCTTCAGGCGGCCTCGAACATCTCCAAAGCGCCCCGGTCGCGCACCACCACGTGTCGCGAGCGCGGCAGCTCTATTGTATGTTCACGCTCCATCTGGGTGAAGGCGCGCGAAACCGTCTCAATGGTCAGCGCCAGATAATCGGCGATATCGGCGCGCGACATGGGCAGGTCAATTTCGCTCCGCTGGCCGCAACGATCAGCCAGATTAAGCAGGAACGCCGCAACCCGCTCGCAGGCGCCCTTGCGACCGAGCAGCAAAGCATGAGTCTGGGCGTCCAGGAGGTGGCGGTGCATGAGCGCGATCATACCATGAGCGGCGAGCGGGTCGGCGGCGGCGGCATCGACCAACGAGCGGCGCACAAGCGCTACTTCAGTGTCACTAACAGCCTCTGCTGTGAGCGTGTGCGCGCCCCCCGCCTCAAGCCCGAATACGTCGCCTACGGTGTGAAACGACAGAATCTGCCTCCTGCCGCCATTGCTGAAGCTGGTGCTGCGCACTGCACCGGACACCACCCGGTACACGTATGTCGCTGGTTCGCCTTCGCCAAAAATCTCTTCATTTCGATGAAAACGCATATGCACGCCTTGCAGGACCAAGCCAGGCCCTAAGGCGATGGCGCCGGACACTCTGTGGCGTGTTGGAGGGAAAGTGTTAACGCTGCATTCGGCCATGCCCTGCTCCTTGCAGGTATACAATTAAGCCGCTGCGAGGCATCCAAAAAACCAGGGGCATCGCTTAAGGGCTATTCCGTAGTCCCCCGGCGCGCGCTTGGCTGAGTTTGCCTTGGGATTATGATGGGGGCGATGCGAATGCAGGCAATCACCCGGCGGCTGCGAACTCTGACGGAGCAGCGCCCTCGAGCCGTCACTTATAGCGCGGCGGCGCTGACGCTTGTCGCCGTGGCTGGAATGTGGACGTTGTTTCGCATTTTTGCGCCTCACACGCCGTTGCTCTATTGGCTTTCGCCGGTGGCGTGCGCGGCGGCTGTCCTTGGCGGCCCGGGTCCCGGGTTGGTTGCGACGGCGCTGGGGCTCGCCATCGCATGGCTGATCGCACCGGGCGAGGGCGGGCAATATGTGTTCGCCGCCAGCGGAATCGCAGCGTCGTTGGTTGGCTACTTTGTTCGCCGGGCACACCGCCGCGATCATCGCTTGGACCTGGCGTTGGCAGAGCGCGAAGCGCATCTGGGCTCCATCTACGATACTGCGCCCGACGGGCTCATCGTCATCGACGAAGCCGGCGTGATCCGCTCCTTCAGCGCCGGCGCCGAGCGCATCTTCGGCTGGTCCGCGGCGGAAACCTTGGGCCGCAATGTTAAGATGCTGATGCCGACTCCGGATCGCGGATCGCACGACGGGTATTTGGGCCGCTACCTCAAGACCGGAGAGCGGCGCATCATTGGGATCGGCCGGATCGTCGTGGGGGAGCGAAAGGACGGATCGACCTTCCCCATGGAACTCGCCATCGGTGAAATTCGCTCCGAGCGCGGGCGCGCGTTTACGGGATTTGTTCGCGACATTACCGAGCGTCAGGCGACCGAAGTCAGGTTGCAGGAATTGCAATCCGAGTTGGTGCATATGTCGCGATTGACCGCGATGGGCGAAATGGCGTCGGCGCTAGCGCACGAACTCAACCAGCCACTGAGCGCTATAGCCAATTATCTCAGCGGCGCACGGCGCTTGCTGGATCGCCCCGGCGACAGCCCCGAACGCGTCGCCGAGGCGTTGGAAAAAGCGACCGCGCAAGCGATGAGGGCCGGCGAGGTCATCCGGCGCCTGCGCGATTTCCTTTCGCGCGGCGAGGGCGAGCGGCGCATCGTTTCCATCCAAAAGCTAACCCAGGAGGCGTGCGCGCTGGCGCTGGTAGGCGCCAAGGAGAACGGCGTCCGTGTGCAGTACAAATTCGATCCCGATGCAGATCGCGTGCTGGCGGATCGCCTTCCGGTGCAGCAGGTGATCTTGAATCTTGTGCGCAACGCGCTTGACGCCATGGACGGCTCGCCGCGGCGGGAGTTGGTTGTGACCACCGCGGCAGTGGGCGACGGCATGACGATAGTGAGCATCGCCGACACGGGCGCGGGCGTCGCGCCTGGAACAAAATTATTCGAGCCGTTCGTTTCCACAAAATCAGACGGCATGGGTGTTGGGTTATCGATCTCGCGCACGATCGTTGAGGCCCATGGCGGGCGGATTTGGACCGAGCCGAATCCAAGCGGGGGTGCGATTTTTCGCTTCACTGTTCCGCTTGCGCCAGCCGGCGAACTAGCGGAGGCGGGCGGGTGAACCAAACGATCGTGCATATCGTCGATGATGACGCCGCCATGCGCGATTCGCTGGCGTTCTTGCTGTCGGCCGAAGGTCTGGCGTCGCGGCTCTATGACGGCGCCGCCGCGTTGCTCGCGCGGGTAGGCGAACTAGAGCCGGGGTGCGTCGTAACCGACATTCGTATGCCGGTGATGAGCGGGATGGAACTGATTACCCAATTGCGCCAACGTGGCGTGACCCATCCCGTCATCGTGCTGACTGGCCATGCAGACGTACCGCTCGCGGTGCAGGCAATGAAAGCCGGCGTCGCGGATTTTTTGGAAAAGCCTTTCGATGACGTTGTGCTGCTGCGTGCGCTCCGCGCTGCGCTGGCGCAGGGCCAAACCGAAGTCTCTCGACTCAGTCAACATGCTGAGATCAGCGCTCGAGCGGCGCTGTTGACCAAACGCGAGCGCGAAGTTTTCCAGGCTATCGCGGGCGGCGATTCCAACAAGACGGCCGCTATCAGGCTAGGCATCAGCCCGCGGACGGTTGAAATTTATCGTGCCAACGTGATGGAAAAAATGAAGGCGCAGACGCTTTCGGAGCTGGTGCGCATGTCGCTGATGCTCAAGGGCGCTACGCCTTAAGGCCCAGTGCGGCGCTGCGCACTTGCGAGGCTCCGATCTTTTGTCATGTACAAGCGTCGTCATTCCGGACGCGCGGAGCGCGATCCGGAACCCAGGGACAAATGCACAGCTCTACGATCCTTTGGGTTCCGGGTTCCGCCTCCGGCGGCCCCGGAATGACGGACTGAATCGTTCCATGAGTCAGAGTCTCACCCATCCCCGGGGATGGGCGTAATGTTACGAGGCGTCGGCATGAATGCTAAGCTGCCTTCGTTGCATTCAGCGCCACATAGCGCTTCAAATGATGATCCACATTACCGAAAGTAGCGTCGAGCATGGTGACGCGCTTGAAATAATGGCCGACGCGCATTTCATCGGTGACGCCCATGCCGCCGTGGGTCTGAACCGCGGCCTGACCAACAAAACGTGCAGCGCGGCCAATGGAGACTTTCGCGGCCGACACGGCCTTGGCGCGTTCGGCATCGCAAGCGTCGAGCTTCAAAGTCGCCAAAAGCGCCATGGAGACGCTCTCTTCGGTGGCCATGAACATATCGACCATGCGGTGTTGCAGCACTTGGAAATCGGCGATTGCGCGGCCGAATTGTTTGCGCTGCTTGGCGTATTCCTGAGTCAGCGACGTCATCATCCGCATGCAGCCCACCGCCTCATGCGCATAAGCAGCGTTGGCGGCGTCTGCGGCACGCTCGATGAGGGGCAGGGCGGCGTCCGCTGCGCCGAGCAAATGCTCGGCGCCGATCGCGACATTCTCGAAATAAACTTCGCCTGCTCGTGAGCCGTCCATGGTGGGATAGTCGCGGCTGGAGACGCCTTTCATGTCTTTCGGAATGAGAAACAGCGAAACGCCTTTGCCGTCGCGCTGACCTCCAGCGGTGCGCGCAGTCGTCAACAGGTGGCTCGCCTGCGGCGCCCCGACTACCACGGCTTTTTGTCCGTTGAGCACATAGCCGGCGCCATCTTTTTTGGCGCTGGTGCTCACATCGTTCAGCGCCCAGCGGCTCTTCGGTTCGGCCTGCGCGAACGCGACAACGCACTCGCCGGCAGCGATCGCGTTCAAGTGCTCCTGCTTTTGCGCTTCGCTGCCCACTGCAGCGAGCGCCCCAGCGCCGATCACGACGCTCGCCACGTAAGGCTCCACCACCAATGCCTTGCCGAACTCCTCCATCACCACTGCCACATCGAGCGCGCCGCCGCCCAAGCCGCCATAGGCCTCGGGCAAAGGCGCGGCGAGCAAGCCAAGTTCGGCAAATGTCGCCCAATTGGTTTTCCAGCCATCCTCGCTCGACAGTGCGGCGCGGCGCTTGTCGAAATCATACTGCCCCGTCGCCCATTTCGCGATCGAGTCTCGGAGCATATCCTGTTCGTCAGTGTAATCGAAATTCATGGACGCTGCTTTCGGTGCCGCCCCCAACGGGGCAGTCTTCTTGAGTTAGGAGGCTTACGCTTGGTGACTACGTCGCTCCCTGCGCATGTTTGCAACATTCCACGCTATCTCCCCGATCACAATTAACAACACGCCGCCCACAACCGGCCCCGCCGACGAGAGAGCGACAAGGCCGCCCAGCCCATCCCCTCTACTCAATCCGTTGGCGAGCCCTAGGACTCCAAGGCCAAATAATATCCACCCGATAATTTGTGCAACTACGGACATGTCTACCTCCCGCTTCTCTTGACGCTGCTGCAGGGCCAGCGAACAAGGACCCACGTCAGCGGCTAGTCATCACAGCCCCAGCACCATTTTCGCGATGATGTTGCGCTGGATTTCGTTGGAGCCGCCATAGATCGAGGCTTTGCGCCAATTGAAGTACACAGGCGCTGCGCCGCGAGAATAATCGGGGCCGACAGCGAATTCGTTGCCTTCGCCCAATTCGCGCGTGTAGGGCTGGGCATAATTGCCGACGGCTTCCAGGGTGAGTTCAGTCAGGCGTTGCTGGATTTCGGTGCCGCGGACCTTCAGTAACGAACTTTCCGGTCCCGGCCCTTTGCCAGCGCTCTCGCGCGCGAGCACGCGCAACTCCGTCATTTCCAACGCGGACAGATCGATTTCGAGTTGCGCCAACTTGCGCCGGAAATCCTCGTCTTCGCTCAACGCACGCCCATCGTCGCCGACCTCGGCTTTGGCGATGGCCTTCAGCTTTTCCACGTTGCGCTTCGAACGTGCCACGCCGGCGATGCCTGCGCGTTCGTGCGCGAGCAGGAACTTGGCGCAGGTCCAGCCTTTGTTTTCCTCGTGGATGCGCTGATCGACTGGGACTTTCACATTGTCCAAGAACACGTCGTTCACTTCATAGCCGCCGTCGAGCAATTTGATTGGACGCACGCTTACACCTGGCGATGTCATGTCGAGGAGCAGGAACGAAATGCCTTCCTGCGCTTTGGCGTCGGGATCGGTGCGAACGAGGAAGAAGCCCCAATCGGCGTGTTGCCCCAATGTCGTCCAGGTCTTTTGGCCATTGACGGTATAGTAGTCGCCTTCGCGGACCGCTTTTGTTTTCAGGCTCGCCAGATCGGAGCCAGCTCCGGGTTCGCTATAGCCTTGCGCCCACCACACTTCGCCAGAGAGGATGCCGGGCAGGAAACGCGCTTTCTGTTCGGGCGTCCCGAACGTGTAGATCACCGGCCCCACCATCGAGACGCTGAACGGCAGCGGCGGAATGGTCTCGGCGCGCGCGTTTTCCTCGAGCCAGATGTAACGCTGCGTCGCGCTCCAGCCCGTGCCGCCATATTCCTTGGGCCAAGCCGGCGCCGACCATCCCTTCTTGCCCAGGATCTTGTGCCAAGCGAGGAAGTCGGCCTTCGACAAATCCTCGCGCATCCCCTTGCCTTTGAGGTGCGCGGGGTAATTGGCTTCGATGAACGCGCGTACTTCTTCGCGAAACGCAAGTTCCTCGGCAGAGAATTCCAGATTCATGGGCGCCATCCGCGCGCCCGACGCGCGCATGGGCGCGACTATAGTGCGCCGCGCGGGCCTATCAACTCGGAGTCCGGAATGCGCTTGCCGCCGCGGCGCCGGGCCGGAGACGTGCGGGCAGGTTCGGCAGCGACAGCGCGCGGGGGCGCCTCAGCGCGTCGCACGGCTGTGGGCGGAGGCGGCGCGCTTTCTTCCGCGGTCCGCCGCGTGTCATCGAGTTCGCAGGCTTTGGTGTCCTCAATAGCGAAGGCGCCGGGTGCGAGGATGGCGGAAAAGAACCCAGCCAGAAGCAAAACGCGCATGCTGTTTACTCCTTGTTCCTACACCTTACGCGACATTTCCCGATTGTTCGGCGGCGCAAGCGATGCCCGACGGGCCCATGCCGGCGGCGATATCGCGGACGGCGTCTAGCGCTTCTGCCACAGTCTCGGCCGATTGTCTGTGGGCTTCCCAATTTAGCTCGGACTTGGCGGCCCCGACCTCGGCGCCCTGAACTTCTTGCTGGGCGACGCAGCTGACTGAACTCAGGAATTGCTCGCCAGTCATGTTTGGGCCGGCGGCGGCAAAGGCGAGTGGGATCGCAGCGACAGCAGCTATGCTGGTGGCAGCCAAAGCAAAACGCATGTTCTTCCTCCAGAAACGCGATCGGGTCGCGCGGCCTGCCTGGCCATAGGATGCACTTCGCCCGAGCGACGGATGCAGCGAAAGGCCTGACATTATCGATATACGATATAGCACATCGATTGTCAATATATAAACATCGTTTCTCAATGCATGACTACGGAGGTCTCAGCGCGTAATCTTTCTCTTGTGGTCGTCGCGTCCAGCCCCTGCCGTAAGATATGCGCCGTCGATGGACGGAGCGGCCTTTGCGTCGGCTGCGGGCGAACGCTGAAGGAGATTGCCGCCTGGAGCGCCCTGGACGAGCCCCAACGGCGCGCGTTGATGGCGGAACTTCCATCACGCCTTGCGGAGGCGCAGTTCGTCAAATGAACCGCACGACCGGCTTGCTTATTGTGGGGGCGCTGCTGCTGCTCGCCGGCGTCGGCTACTTCCGCCCCGACCTGTTCCCGGGCATCGATGCGCCTAAACTCGCTTGGCTGCTGATGGCGCTGCTGCTGGTTTCCGGCGCGGGCTGGGGGTTCCGGCGTTTTCGCCACGATGGCGGGCGTGCGCTGACGGGACTTCTGGTCTGGGCGGCGGCGTTCATCGCGGTCGCGGGGGCCTATCAGTTGCTACGCTAGCGCCCGTACACTCTCATTCAGCGACCTCCGTTTCGCGCGTCACATGCGACAGCGCGCTGGTCGAAACTCGGATTTGTACTCCGCTATCCGTTCTCGAGGCTCGACGCCCTCAAGTCAGGCGCCGCTAGCATGCCCTTCAAGATCAATAGCTGAAACCGCGCTGGCGGATCGCCTTGCCCCCCACCTGAGGGGGGCTCCAACGCAAGGGTCACGCGATCGTAGCAATACATTTGGAGCGCAGCTTGAACCTTGTCGGGTGACGATAGACCGAGAGAATCGATCATGTAGTATAGTCGCCGATACAGGGCGAGGTTGCGTTGGAACTCACGTTGGTGCGGCGTGGCCGACGGAGACAAACGCTCTGCAAAGGGCAGCGGGTCTCGTGAGGCGTGCCAGTTGCTAAGCAACGCAACGCGATCCCAATAGGCGGCATCATGAGCGTTGACCTCGGCAGTGCAAATGTCCGCATCGCCGGCGGGGGCCGGAATGTTTGCCTCGAAATGTCGAATGGTTGCTTCAATGCTGTCCTGCCAATGCTGGCGACCGCAGACATACATGGCCCGCTCCCACACCTCTCGCTGGCGCTGAAGCGTGACAAGATCCTCGAAGCCCTCGAAGTAATCCCCAACTGGTTGGGCCCTCAGATTGGCGGTCCCCATATCGATGTACGAAAACAGGGATTCCGCCGGAATACGGGGACAGCGTGTGACGCCCGCCACGACCGCAGCACGCAACGAGCGAATGAAAGCGGGGTCATCTACCTCAGCGAGCGCAGAACCGACGTAGAATGGATTGATACGCGCTCGAGCACGTACGTAGAGGTCAAGCGCAATGGTGTCTTGGATCTGTATGGCTCGACCATGGCTGTTATGATCCCAGCCGTACCCCAGGCGAATTAGTTCCTGGCGCGCGGCACGTGTCTCGGGCGCCAAGCTGGCCTGCGCCGAAGCTTGCGTTACCGGGGCTAGGCAAAGCACAGCAAAGGCGAGAAGCGCCCCTAGATCGCTTGTGTAATGTTTATTCAAGTTCCACCGCCCAACTACGCAAATGAGGCAGAAGGCCCTCTGCGGAATCCTGCTCCCCTTCGGACATTTGCGGCAGACGCGCGGTCAGCCGCTCGGCCGCTAGTCGCGATGACTCGCGGAAATGGGGAACGCCGCACAATCTTTTTGCCCGCGACCAGGCCTCTTGATTTCCCAGCATTCTCGAAAATTCGCGATGACCCGCCGTGCAACAATTTGCCCCCTCCCGCTCGTGGCCCGGAACGGGAGTGAAACTCCTGACATACTCCATCATCCCCGCGAGCGGTTGGCGGGGGCAGTCAACCGCACCTGCGTCAATGTAGGCGTCCAGTTCGCTCAGGAACTCTTCTGGCGCGCCCTCCTCGATCATCCGCCAGACCCAGAACGGACTCACGGGCGCACGCCCTTGCCGCAACAAGGACAGAGCGAGCGTGTCCCGAGCCGTGAAAATCTTGAGCACGCCTTCTGGCCCCCATTCGTAACCCAGCGAAGCCAGTTCGCGACGAATTTCCAGAAGGGACGGGGCGTCGGTTTGCGGCGGAGGCGCCGCTGATGTTCGCGCGGGAGGTGTTGCACTGACTGGCGGCGGGCTTGGTCGGGTCAACGCCCCCTCCAGTTCGCGTTCGCTTACCATCTCTGCCACTTGGGCTGAGAGCGGGCCGTTGCGCCACGGCGACCAGACCAGCACGCCGATCAACAACACTGCGGCGGCTGCGGCAGGAAACACCCAGCGCAGCAGCGTGTTTGATCCAGGCGACGCCGGCGGCGACCGCGGCGACCGCGCTTGCGGCGCCACTCCCAGCGGGTCCAGCTTTGACTCAAACGTCGCCCCCAGCGCCCGCGCCGCCGCGCTCGCGCCGGTCCACGCAATCTGGTGGCGGACGCTGACATAATAGCGCAGATCCGGCCCCGGCTCGGTTCCCGCCAGCACCACCGGAGCTATGGTGAGTTTCTTCGCCGCCGCCAGTTGCACTTCCTGCAGCACATCGGCACTGTCATTGGCCGCGCGACTGACCAGCAGCACCAAGCCTTGCGCCTTCTCAACCGCATCGACGATCTGGCGCGGATAGGGAATGCCGGGGCGCACGTCACGCGGCGCGATCCAGCAACGATTGCCGAGCGCCTCCAGCGCCTGTGCCAATGCGAGCGCTTCCCGCGCCGCATCCTTGGTCGCGTGGCTGATAAAGAGATGCATGCTCGGACCCCTGCGCGCGCCGTTTAAGCACGCGCCGGCGCTAGCTCCAAGCGCGCCACCTGCGCCAGGGCTGCGCGCACTACCTCAACGCCCGCGCCGCACTTGACCGCACCCTCCGACAAAGTCCGCCGCCACGCGCGCCCCCCGGGGACGCCGTTGAACAGGCCGAGCATGTGGCGGGTCATGGCGTGAAGCGGCGTTCCTTGCGCGAGCGAGCGAGAGATCGTGCTCATGTGCCTTTCGACTGCCGCCACGCGATCGGCCGATGGCGCGGGCGTATTGAAAATGCGTGGGTCGACGTCAAGCAGAAGAGCGGGGTTCTGGTAGGCGGCGCGCCCGAGCATGATCCCGTCGAGTTCTCCTTGTTCGGACAGTCCGTGCTCTATGTCGCGCAGGCCGCCGTTCAGGACGATCTTCAAGTCAGGCCGCGCCCGCTTCAACTCGCGCACCAGTTCGTAGTCTAGCGGCGGTACGTCGCGATTTTCCTTGGGCGAAAGACCCGAGAGCCACGCTTTGCGCGCATGCACGATGAAGGTTGCACAGCCAGCATCCGCACACGCATCCACCAGTGCGAACAGCGCCTCGCGGGGCGGTTGGTCATCGACGCCGATCCGGCATTTTATGGTCGCTGGGATGCTTGGCGCGCCGTCTTGAGCGGCGCTCCATAACGCGGCGACCAATTCAGGCTCACGCATCAGGCAGGCGCCGAAGCGGCCCGATTGCACGCGGTCTGAAGGGCAGCCGATATTGAGGTTGATTTCGTCGAAGTCGCGCTCGGCGCCAATCCGAGCGGCTTCGCGCATTTTCCGCGGGTCGCCGCCGCCCAGTTGCAGCGCAACCGGATGCTCCCCCGGATCGAAACCCAGCAACCGCTCGCGCGCGCCGTGGATCACGGCGTCCGCGGTGAGCATTTCGGTGTACAACAGCGCGCGCCGCGTTAGTTGGCGATGAAACGCCCGGCAATGCCGGTCGGTCCAATCCATCATGGGCGCAACGGAGAACAGGTGTGGGTTCAAACTGGCAACGGTCGGCGTCATCCCTCAGCGGCGTGCCTTTTGTAACGAGGTTCCGCCTGTAGCGGAACCTAGCTTGCACGAGTATTAGCGCCCGCGCATACAGGTCCGAATCCAGCGAGACGCAAGTCGATAACGAGGTTAGTTTAGGCCCATGCTCGATACCGATATCTGTCACGCTGCGTGCGACGCCAAGGACCGGCGCTTCGATGGGCGCTTCTATATCGGCGTAACGTCCACAGGCATTTATTGCCGCTGCATTTGCCCGGCGCGTCTGGTCAAACGCAGTAACCGGACGTTCTGGCCGTCGGCGGCTGCGGCGGAAGCGGCGGGCTTTCGCCCGTGCTTGCTGTGCCGACCCGAGCGGGCGCCTGGCTTGGCGCCGATCGACGCACCCGCGCGGCTCGCTGGCGCCGCCTACGCACGGATTGAAGCAGGCGCGCTGGAAGAGTTCGGCCTCGAAGCGCTAGCCGGCGACCTCGGCGTCACGTCACGCCATCTGCGTCGGGTGATGAATGCCGAATTCGGCGCCAGTCCGATCCAGATCGCCCAGACCGGGCGGCTCTTATCGGCAAGGCGGCTGCTGAACGAGACCGGATTGAGCGTCACCGAGATTGCGTTTGCATCCGGGTTTCGCTCGCTGCGCCGCTTCAACGCGACCATGAAGGAACGTTACGGCGCGCCGCCCACCAAAATGCGCGGCCGTAAGACGATCGCTCGCGGCGAGACCTTCACAGTGAGCCTGTCGCCTCGGGGCGACTATAATTTCACGCCGATGCTGGATTTCTATCGCATGCGCGCGCTTGCGGGCGTCGAACGATGCGATCGCCGAACCTATGCTCGCGTGTTGAAATTGGGCGATGCGTTGGGCTGGATCGAGATCGGCATAGCCGAGAAGGGCCTGCAGCTCACGCTCTCGGAGAATCTCGCCCCGCAGCTGCGGCCGCTGGTCGCAAACGTGCGCGGCGCATTTGACCTGGACGCCGAAATGACAGCGGTTGACGCGGTGCTGTCGGCCGATCCTGAACTGAAGAAAGACGTTAGGCGCGAGCCCGGCGTCCGCGTGCCGGGTATGCTGGACGGCTTCGAGTGCACGATCCGCGCCGTGCTTGGCCAGCAGGTTACGGTTGCGGGCGCACGCACACTGACGGAGCGACTGGTCGCGAAATTCGGCGCCAGGATCGAGCGTGGCCCCGAAAATCTAACATGTGCGTTCCCCGCCGCCGACGCCTTAGCGAATGCAGGCGCGGCTTCGATTGCTGGCATTGGATTGCCGCGGAAACGCGCGGAGACGCTGCACGCGATAGCGTGCGCTTCTGCGCAGGGAAAGCTCCCGCTGGCGCGTGGGGCGCTTGCCGCCGGCCGCGCCGCACTTGCAGAGATTTCGGGCATCGGCCCGTGGACGATCGAGTATGTCGCCATGCGCGCGCTCGGCGATCCCGACGCCTATCCGGCCACCGACATTGCTTTGATCAACGCGCTCGGCCGCAAGGGCGAGACGCTGGAACATCTGAGGCCGTGGCGCGCCTACGCAGCCATTAGGCTTTGGCGGCGCGGCGCAAGCAAAGGGGTGCGAAAATGATCTCCTGCAAACACGATAGTCCGGTCGGGCCGCTGACGTTGCATTCGGATGGCGCCGCGCTCACCGGGCTCGAGTTCGACAGTCCGAAATACAAGCTGGCTGAGAGCCCGCAAGGCGAGGACCGTGTGTTGACGCAGACGAGGCGGGAACTCGACCTTTATTTCGCTGGCAAGTTGAAGGTCTTCACCATAGCGACGGCGCCTCACGGCACGCCGTTCCAGCAGCGAGCCTGGGCGGCGCTCGCCAAAATACCCTACGGGATCACCCGCACGTACGGCCAGCAGGCGGCCGCAATCGGTTCGCCGAAGGCATTCCGCGCTGTCGGCCTCGCCAATGGCAAGAACCCGATTGCGATCATCGTGCCTTGCCATCGGGTTATCGGCTCGGACGGCAGCTTAACCGGCTTCGGCGGCGGCGTGCCACGCAAGCAATATTTGCTCGATCTGGAACAGGGCGCGCTCAGTCTCGGCTGCTGATCATTACCGAGCTTCCACAGCAATTGGCCGTCGCAAACCGCTGCTTGGGCGTGCTAAGAGCGCGCGCCTTTGAGGAAATCGGGAGACGACGCGATGCGGAAGCTTTTGGCCGTTTGTGCTTGCGCCTTGGCGCTTTCCACGCCGAGTCTGGCGCAAGCGCAAACAGGCTGGTCCTACGCTTATCTCGACGGCGTCGCGACTGCCACGGAGCGCGATGATCGCGGCCGGGTGGTTGCGACGTTGACGTGCCGTCCCCCAACTGGCGATATCGTGCTGACGGATTTCACGCTGGTGCGGGCTGCGCGGCGGGCGACGACGTCCTCGGTGCGGATCGGCGCCCTGAGCGTAACGGTGCCGAGCCGGCTGGAGGGCCGCGGACGCAATCGCGGACTGGCAATCAACTTGCCGCAACGGCCCCCGATCCTGGCGGCAGTGCAGCCGAACGACCAACTCTCGGTGACCGTCAACAACCAGACCCGCACGTTCAGCAGCGGCGGTCCCGCCAAGATGCGCGAAGTCGCCTACGCGTGTTGGGGCAGCTGAGCACTTTCAGACGGCTCGGCGTTGCGCCCGCACCCAACGGGGACGGCGTACGCCGCCGGCGCCAGGCGCGAAATTAACCGCGAGCGCAAGTGAAAACGCCGTGGCCGCGCCCGCAACGCCGACCCAATCATCGAGGCTCGCACCTACGCGGGCCCTCAGCACCTCGGCGCTGAACCCGGCGGCAGCCAGAACCGCGCCCGCGCCGAGGCTCGCTCGCGCCAGCAAGGGCGAGTGCTTGCGACGCCAGATCAGCCAATGCGCCCCGAGCAGGACAGCGGGGGCGGCGAAGATCAATGCGTTGAAGCGCCCGAGCGTCTCCGTTGGCGCATCGAGATAGGCGATAAGCCACGCCCCGCCCAAGCAAACGGCGGCGCCGAGCCCAAGCGCCGCGAACAAGCGGGAAAGGGCGGTGCGAACGACATTGCGGTCCGTGGCGCCCAATACCAAAGCAGCGGCAAGCCAGATGCAGGTCTGTGCGCTGAGTTCCTCGATGCCGAATTCGTACGACATCGGCGCACCTCCGGAGAGGACGAGGCGCGCGCCGATGTGCAGGGCCGCCAGCCCCAAGGCCGACCCAAGTAGATCCATTATCGCGCCGCTGACTGGGTGATTGCGCCCGAACGCCTGTGAGGCGCCAAGAGCGAGCGTAGCGGGCAGCGCCAGCGCGGTGGCGAGTGTTGGCCAGCCCGGCAGGCCTTCGCCAAGAACGCCAGCCCCGCATATCCAAGCGTAGGCGCAGGCGGCCAGCCCGAACAAGACCGCGCCGACGCGCCAATGCGCGCTCGGAAAACGCGTATTGAGGATCGCCATCGCAGCGCTAGCGAACATGAGCAGCATCACCGCCGGCGTTGGGCTCGCGATTACCCAGATCGCGGCGAACAGCGCTGAGCCTATCCCCGCCGACAGCACCCAGGCGGCGAGCTTCAAACTGGCGAAATTGCCTTCGCGCCGTTCCGCCGCGAGCCAGGCGATTCCAGCGAGAATAACCGCAAGCGAAAACAGCGCGCCGCTCGCCGCGGCTGGGTCGGAGAGTCCCTGGCCGACGCCGTGGAGAACGGCGATAGAGGCAAGCGGCGCGAGCGCTCCAGTGCCGGCGATGGTTATCCCGCGCGGTCCAAGCTGCGGCGCGCGCACGACCGCGACGGCGAGGAACAACGCGCCAGCCCAGGTCGCAATCGGGGTGAACCAAAGGGCGGCGGCGGCTTGGCCGCTGAGCACATAGAGTCCGCCTAACGCCGCGACGAATGCGCCGATGTGCAACACCTCCAGGCGTAAGCGCGATGCGCCTGAGATTGCAGCGCCGACGACAAGAGCGCCGAATGCGCCGCCAGGAGCGCCGATCATGCCGAGTTGCGCGGCGAGCACGAGACACGGCGCGCCCATGGCGAGCATCATCGCCGCGCCGGGCCCTGGGCGGTCAAAAACCGCAAAGACGAGACCCGCAAATCCGGCCGCGGCAGCGACGGTCGAGAAAATCACCGGGTCGGCTTGGGCTGCGCCGGTCAGCATGCCCGCAAGCGCCCAAGTGGCGCTGCAAACCGCCCCGCCCCAGGCAAGGATGCGGAACGCCGGCCGCAGTGCGGCCAGCAACGCCAACGCACCCACCGCGATCCCGCAGATCACAGCGATGGCGGGTTCGGCGCCGAAGAATATCGCGCAACCCGGCGCACCCCCGAGCGCGGCGGTCAAAGCCCAGAGCGCCTTGGCGCCGATGCGTATCGACCGCGGCGCTTCTGGGGTCCGCCAAACCTGCGCCACTCGAGCGCGCGGTGCATCGACGCTTACATGCCCTGCGTTTGCATTGGTGGCCACCAGCTTGGGCCTGGCCGCACGGCGACCCTCCAGCGCATGGCGCAGTTGCGCCACCTCTTGCTGGAGCCGGTCCATTTTTCGGACCAGGAAAACGAAGCCGGCAGCCAGCGCTGCGAGTTGAGCGCCAAATAAAATGAGGAATTCCATGGCGTCCCATACCCGATCGCGCCGGCGCGCGCATACCCAAAACCGGGCGCCGCCCAT
Source organism: Terricaulis sp. (assembly GCA_040080225.1). Classification (GTDB taxonomy): domain Bacteria; phylum Pseudomonadota; class Alphaproteobacteria; order Caulobacterales; family Aquidulcibacteraceae; genus Vitreimonas. The sequence continues at coordinate 27,654 of JBEBIU010000001.1, read as the reverse complement.
GCGCGGAGGGTGAGTGGCTGAATTCATTCCAAGATTTGTGCGCATGGGCGCTTGGCGCGGACCTCGAATTCTCTATCAAGGCGGTAACAATGGAGGCGCGAGCGGCGCCGCGTAGGGGAATTTCGTGACCTACACCCTCGATAATGCGCGCAGTCTTGGCGCCCTGGCGGCGATTTTGCTGTTGTGCTGGCTGCTCTCCGAGAACAAGCGACGCTTTCCGTTTCTGCTCACGCTCGGCGCGCTCTCGGTGCAGGCGAGCCTGGTGTTGGCGCTGTTTGCGCTGCCTAATTCTCGGATTGCGCTCGATGCGGTAGGTGGCGTGATCGGAGGCTTGGCGGACGCCACCGACCGGGGGACGCAATTTGTGTTCGGCTTCCTCGGCGGAGGCGATCAGCCCTATGCGCCGGCGCGAGCGGAGGCGCCTTTGCCGTTCTTGTTTGGCTTTCGGGTGTTGCCCCTCATCCTGGTAATTTCCGCTTTGTCGGCGCTGTTGTGGCATTGGAAGATCCTGAAATGGATCACGCAGGGCTTTGGCCTGCTGTTCCAGCGCACTATGGGTTTGACCGGGCCCTCCGCACTTGCGGTCGCCGCCAACATATTCATGGGCATGGTCGAGAGCCCGATCGTTATTCGCGCTTACCTGGAGCGGCTGACGCGCTCTGAGTTGTTTTTGATGATGGTGGTGGGGCTCGCAACCGTCGCGGGCTCGACTATGGTCGCTTACGTCACGCTGCTGGACCCTGGCGCGCCAGGCGGCGCGGACGCCGCCTTTCACAATGTCGCCGGCCACGTGTTGATGGCCTCCATTATCTCGGCCCCCGCCGGCATTCTGCTAGCGCGCATCATGGTCCCGGAGGACAAGAGCGGCGCCCATCTCGAACCGGGCGAGGATCTGAAATATCAGAGTTCCATGGACGCCGTGACGCGCGGCGTGCAGGACGGCGTGATGGTCGCGGTGAACGTCGCCGCATTCCTGGTCGTGTTCGTCGCCTTCGTATGGATCGTGAACAACATGCTGGCGGGCTTCGGCGACGTGGCCGGCGCGCCGCTGACGCTGCAGCGCATTTTCGGCTACGTATTCGCGCCGGTTGCGTACATGATCGGCGTGCCTTGGAGCGAGGCGCAGGTTGCCGGCGGCATTTTGGGCCAAAAGCTCTTCCTCACAGAGTTCATCGCCTTCATCGAGCTCGGCAATCTTCCAGCCGATGCATTGAGTCCGCGATCGACAATGATCCTGACGTACGCGATCTGCGGCTTCGCCAATGTCGCGTCCGTGGGCATCATGACCGGGGGCATGACCGTGCTGATGCCGCAGCGTCGCGACGAGATATTTTCGCTGGCGTGGAAGTCGTTGATTCCCGGTTTTCTGGCGACTTTGATGACCGCCGCTGTGGTTGCAGCGTTACCGGAGGGGATGTTCGGAGCACGGCCGTGAAGCTCTTCACCGCCGTCTATGCGCCGAACCCGCGTCGCGTGGCGATGTTCGTCGCCGAGAAGGGAATTGCCGACATCGAGATCGTGCAGGTCGATCTGATGAAAGGCGAGCACCGGGAGCCCCTTTTCCGCGCCAAGAGCCCGCTCGCGCAAGTGCCGACGCTTGAGCTCGACGACGGGCGCACACTCACCGAGAGCCGCGCCATCTGCCTTTATCTGGAGGCGCTTTATCCCGATCCCAATCTGCTCGGCGCGGACGCCTTCGAGCGCGCCTCCATCGAGATGTGGGATCGCCGCGTGGAACTCATGTTCGCCATGCCGCTGATGATGTGGGTGCGTCACGGCTCGCCCATGCTCGCGGCGGTTGAGAAGAACCAGAACGGCGACGTGGCGAACTGGTATCAGGCGCAAGCTTTGCGCATGGCCAAATGGTTGGACGGCGAACTCGCGAACAAACCCTGGATCGCCGGCGACCGTTTCACCATCGCCGACATCACCGCCTCCTGCGGCATGGACTTCGCCAAGATGGTGCGCTGGCGCCCGGGCGACGATCTGCCCAACCTGAAGCGCTGGCGCGCGGCGCTTGCGGAGCGGCCCGCTGGGCAAACGCCCGCTTAGAATATCGCTTCTGCCAAGCGCCGTCCTTGTTGGCGTCGCAGCCGGAAAAAGCGCGCACCAAGCGGAGGGCGGGGACGCGTTCGCACGCGTCGTAAAAAACTGCGCCGTTGGTTCGGCGCTCATGACGCGATCGAACGCGTCCCCGTGGTCGTGCTCGCCGGGCGGCGGGACTGGAGGTCTTTCACTCCGCGACGCGTACCCCGGCGGCGTGCGGGCCGATGTGTTCGCATCGGTCCCGGTGACTTCCCACGCTTCATTTTCTCGCGCGGGGTTTGCGCTTTTGACGCTTCACGCTCACCACCTCGCCATGCGCATCGGCTTGAACAGGGTACCGACTGCCCTCCATGCGAAGGCGATGAGCTATCTTAAGCCCGCGCCGGAGGTGTGGGATAGATTTTGTACAATTGGTTTCTTTTCAATGCCGTGGGCGGTGGATTTGCGGGAGTGGGAGCGCGCGGCCTCCGGCCGCGCATGCGTCGCCTGAGGCGACGCGCCCCAACACAGGTACGATTCAAGCCGCCTTCAGCGCGCCGATGCGGAAGGCGCGCTCGCCGTGGGCTTCGATGGTTTCAATCACCGCCGCCGCGCTCGCATTGTCGATGATCAGCGCCATGCCGATTCCAAGATTGAAGGTGCGGCGCATGTCTTCTTCCGGCACGCCGCCCGTGTCCTGCAACCATTGAAAGACTGCCGGACGCGCCCACGCTTCCCAATCAATATTCGCGACCAGATGTTCGGGCAGGGCGCGCGGAATGTTCTCGACCAATCCGCCCCCCGTGATGTGGGCCGCACCCTTGGCGAGGCCAGCTTCGAACACGGGCTTCAGCGCGCGCGCGTAGATGCGGGTTGGCTCCATAAGCGCCTCTGAAAGCGTCCGGCCTGGCGCGAACGGCGCGGGCTGATCCCATCCCAAGCCGGCGCGCTCGACAATCTTGCGCACCAGCGAGTAGCCGTTCGAGTGTGGCCCGCTCGACGCCACCCCGATGATAGTATCGCCGGACTTCATGTCGCCGATGCGTGGCAACAGCGAGCCGCGCTCGGCCGCGCCGATGGCGAAGCCGGCAAGATCGTAGTCGCCGGCCGCGTACATGCCCGGCATTTCGGCGGTCTCGCCGCCCGCCAGCGCGGCACCCGCGCGGCGGCAACCTTCGACGATGCCGGCGACGATTGTCGCAGCAGCCCGGGCATCGAGTTTTCCGGTGGCGTAATAGTCCAGAAACATCACCGGCTCGGCGCCCTGGGCCGAGAGGTCGTTGACGCACATGGCGACGAGATCGATCCCGACGCTCTCGTGGCGATTGCTTTCGATGGCGATTTTGAGCTTGGTGCCGACACCGTCGGTGGTGGCCAGAAAGATGGGGTCCTTGAAACCCGCCGCCTTGGGATCGAAAATGGCGGCGAATCCACCCAAAGCGGCCTCAGCGCCGGGTCGCGATGTCGATCGCGCCAGGGGCTTGATCAGATCGACGAGGCGTTCGCCTTCGTCAATATCGACGCCAGCGCCGCGATAGGTCAGTCCGTTCGAATTGGTCAAAGGTAAAGTCCCGAAGCCGCCACATTGATAGGCGATTCCGCCCGAGCTAAAGCAAGCTAAGGCTTATGGCGCTTGCGCAAAAGAGGTTCCCAAACATGACACTCAAGCCATGGTCTGGCCCGATCGCCTTGCTGCTCGCTTTCTGCGCGCTCGCGCCCGCCCCCGCAACCGCGCAGGCGGGGCGCGACAATGTGTATACAGTGTCCGGCGTCCAGGTGGACCAGACCGCAACCAACGCCGCTTCGGCTCAGGAGGCCGCCTTCGCCGGCGGCCGGCGGGCGGCTTTCGAGCGCCTGGTTCGGCGTCTCACTATTCCCGAGGAACTCAGCTCCCGTCCCGCCCCGGCGCCTGACGCGACGGCTTTGGACCGGCTGGTGCTGTCGGTCGATGTCGCCGACGAGCGACGCTCCTCGACACGTTATACAGGCCGGCTGACGGTGCGGTTCGACCCTTCGGGGGTCCGCACCTTGCTTCGAGGGCAGGGCCTGACGGTGGTGGACACGCGCACCGCGCCCGTCCTTCTTGCGCCGCAGGCCGCGCCGGGGACGGCGGCGGAGGTCGCGACGATGTGGCGCGATGTCTGGATCCAAGGCGGCTTTGGCGAGGAGTTGGCCCCGTTGGCGATTGCCCCAGAGAGCTTGCGCACCGGCGCCGATTGGCGCGCGGCGCAGCCGTTCGCTCAAGCAGCCGCCGCCGCTTCCGCGGTTTACGCGACATTGCGCGTGCAGGGCGGAACCGCAAGCGTCAACCTCGTGGAGGTCGCAGGCGAACAGAGGCGCGAGCGCGGCGAAGTATCGGCCCGGCTTGGAGGCGAGGATCCGGCCTCGCTGCGCGCGGCGCTCGCGGCGCTCGCGGATGCGGCGAGCGCGCGGGTTCAGAACGAGTGGAAAGCCAGGGTTGCGACCGGTTCCGGCCAACGGGCTCGGGTTTCGGCGTCCGCTATCTATACAGACGAACGCCAGTGGGAACGCATCAAGCAAGCTTTGGAGGGCGCGGCGCAGACGCTGATTTCAGAGATCCGCATTGAGGCGGTCGCCCGCGAGGGCGCGCTGGTGTCATTCTCTTTTGTCGGTGATCGGGCGCAGCTCGTTGCGGAGCTTTCGCGGCGCGGCGTGCGCCTGGAGGACAGCCAGAGCGGGCCGTTATTGAGAGTTCAAGGCGATTAGGTGAGCGCCCAGCCTCGTCTGTTTGAGTTCCGCATGGGCGATCGTTCGCCCGCGAACCTGGTGGTGGCTGGCGCCAATCGCGGCGCGGCGCGGCTGCTCACGGACTGGCGCGCCTGGCCCGGCGGCGCGCTCGCGTTGATCGGCCCTCCCGGGTCGGGGAAAACCCACCTCGCCTTGGCCTGGGCGATGGAGACGGGCGCGAGGCAGATCGCCCCTCATGCCGGATCTGACGACGCTGCGGCGGTTTTTCGCGAGTCCGGGGGGCGTTTGTTGATCGATGACGCCGACGGCCCGCGGGACGAGGCCATGCTCTGGGGAGTGCTGGACCTAGCCCGAAGCGAAGGCGGCGCGCTCTTGCTGACCGGGGCGGCGGGTCCGGCATCTTGGAGTGTAGACCTCCCCGACCTTCGTTCTCGCCTCGCGCACTACCGGTCGCCCGACTTGAAGAGCCCGATGAAGCATTCATGGAGGTGATTTTGCGCCGGGTTTGTCGCGAACAATTCATCCATTTGAGCGATGATGCTGTGAAATACTTGGCCGCAAGGCTGCCGCGAACCTATGCGGCGGCGCGGACCTGGGCGGCTGCGCTCGACCGCGAATTGGTTAAGGGCGCACGACCGGTAACATTGGCTATGGCGCGTCTGTCGCTGAAAAAGGCAGGCGTGCGGGGGTAGGCAGGGGATCGTTGACAGATGGCGAAGTCGCGCAAGAACAAGCGCGCCAAGGCGGAAGATCCGCCGATAGCGTCGGGGCCGCAGCGTTTCATCAATCGTGAACTTTCCTGGCTTGCGTTCAACACGCGCGTGCTGGACGAGGCGGAAAACCCCAATCATCCGCTGCTCGAGCGGCTGCGGTTCTTGTCGATCTCCGCCAACAATCTCGACGAATTCTACATGGTGCGTGTGGCGGGCCTACACGAGCAGGTGAAGCTCGGCGTATCCACGCTGAGCCAGGATGGCTTGACCCCGGCCGAGCAATTGGCGCGCGTCCACGCCGCCGCCGGCGAATTGATGGCGCGTCAGCAAATGCGTTGGCAGGCGCTGCGCCAAGAAGCGCGTGGCGCCGGCATTGCGGTGGTCGAGCCCGACGAACTTAGCAAAGCCGAGCACGCTTGGCTCAAACCTGTCTTCATGCAGCAGGTGTTTCCGTTGCTCTCGCCGCTGGCGATCGATCCGGCGCATCCGTTTCCATTTCTTCCCAATCTCGGTTTCGCGATTGCGTTGAAGCTCAAGCGCAAGGAGGACGGCCGCCTGTTGAATGCGCTGATCCCCGCGCCCAGCAACGCGGCGCGCTTCATGGACGTAACGCCCGCCCGCCAAAGCGGCGCGGGGCCGGAGCTAAAACGCCAGCGCCGCTTCCTAACGCTCGAACATGCGATCATGCTTTTCCTCGACGAAATTTTTCCAGGTTATGCGCTCGAGGCGCACGGAGCATTTCGCGTCGTGCGTGACAGCGACATCGAGATCCAGGAAGAGGCCGAGGATCTAGTGCTCGAATTCGAAACACGCCTGAAGGAGCGTCGGCTCGGTGACATCGTCCGGCTCAAGGTCGAAGCCTCGATGCCGGACGATTTGCGCGCGTTCATCGTGCGCGAATTGGAGGCCGATGCGCGCGATGTCGTCATTGTCAATGGCATGCTCGGGTTGTCGGCGCTTTCACAGCTTGTGAACGAGGAACGGCCAGAGCTCAAATTTCCGCGCTACGAGCCGCGCTTTCCAGAACGCATTCGCGACTTCGGCGGCGATTGTTTCGCGGCCATCCGGGCCAAGGACTTCCTCGTCCACCATCCGTATGAATCGTTCGATTCAGTGGTGCAGTTCGTGCGTCAGGCCGCGGCCGACCCCGCGGTGGTGGCGATCAAGCAGACGCTGTACCGTACATCGAGGGACAGCCCGATCGTGGCCGCATTGGTCGCTGCGGCTGAGGCTGGCAAGAACGTCACCGCGCTGATCGAGCTCAAGGCGCGTTTCGATGAAGAGGCGAACTTGCGGCTGGCGCAAACCCTAGAACGCGCGGGCGCCTCGGTTGTCTATGGCTTTATCGACTACAAAACCCACGCCAAGGTCAGCCTCGTGGTGCGCCGCGAGAGCGATGGTTTGCGCACTTACGCCCATTTCGGCACCGGCAATTACCACCCGATCACGGCGCGTATCTATCAGGATCTCTCGCTCTTCACCTGCGATCCTGCTTTGGGGCGCGACGCCGGCCGGCTCTTCAACTTTATCACCGGCTACGCCAAGCCCGCGTCGCTGGAGAAAATCGCGATCTCGCCGATCAACGCCAAGTCCACGATCCTGAGCTTGATCGATGATGAAATTGCGCATGTCGAAGCCGGTCGCGACGGCGCCATCTGGTGCAAGCTCAACGCGCTGGTTCACCCCGAAATCATCGACGCGCTTTACCGGGCCTCGTGCGCGGGGGTGAAGATCGAACTGGTGGTCCGCGGCATCTGCTGCCTACGGCCGGGTGTGCCGGGCATGTCGGAGAACATCCGAGTCAAATCGATCGTGGGGCGCTTTCTGGAACACTCGCGGATTATTTGTTTCGGGGCCGGCGCAAAACTACCCAACGCCAACGCCAAAGTGTTCCTTTCCTCAGCCGATTGGATGCCGCGGAACCTAGAGCGGCGGGTGGAAGTCATGTGCCCGGTTGAAAATCCCACCGTTCACCAGCAAGTTCTCGACCAAATCATGGTCGCCAACCTCAATGACGAGGCGCAGAGCTGGTATATGGACCAGGATGGGGTGTTCAAACGCGTCGATGTCTCCAAGCTTCCCGACGAACCGTTCTCCGCGCACCTCTATTTCATGCGCAACCCCAGCCTCTCGGGGCGTGGCCGCGCGCTCAAGGGCGATGCGCCCGCCGCGTTCGACCATATCGGAGCGCGGACTTACTGAGGTTAGGAAGCGGCCATGAGCGCGGAGGAACCCGTGCTCTCGGACGGCCAGGAGGCGGCCGTAATCGATGTAGGCTCAAACTCGGTGCGCCTGGTCGTCTATCGCATTGAAGGTCGCGCGATGACGCCGATCTTCAACGAGAAGGTGATGGCCGGCCTTGGTCGCGACCTCTCCCGCACCGGCCAACTCTCCCCCTCGGGGGTCGATGCTGCGATACGAGCGCTACGCCGTTTCGCCACGCTGCTGGCCGCGCGGCACATCGAGAGCGTGTTTGCGGTGGGCACGGCCGCGGTGCGTGAGGCGACCGATGGGCGCGCCTTTGCTGAGCGAGCGGTGGCTGAGGCAGGCCTGAACCTGCGCATACTTTCCGGCGCGGACGAGGCGCGGCTCTCTGCACTGGGCGTGATGGCCGGCGCTCCCGACGCCGACGGGATCGTCGGCGACCTGGGCGGGGCGAGCCTCGAATTGATCGAGATCGGCCCCATGGGCGTTGGCCGCGGCGAGACCTTTGCGCTTGGGCCGTTGGCTTTCGCCGCTCCGTTCGATGACGAGCGCGTCAGCGCAATCGCGGCAAAGCTGCTTTCCGGGTCGCGCGTGCTGAACCGGCGCGGCGGCGAGTTCTACGCCGTGGGCGGCGCGTGGCGCGCGCTCGGCCGCATCGACATCGGGCAGCGCCGTCACCCGCTCGGCGTGCTCCACCATTACGAAATGCCGCGAGTTGAGGCGCTGCGCCTTATCGATGTTGTACGTAAGCTCACCAAGAAATCGCTGGAACGGCTGGAGGAAACTGCCGCCAAACGAGCCGAAACCCTGCCGTACGCTGCTGTGGTTTTGGAGCAAGTATTGCTCGCAGGCCAGTTCGAGCGTGTCGTGCTGTCTGCGTTGGGTCTGCGCGAGGGGGTGTTGATCGAACGCATGAGCGCTGACGCCTTGAGCGCCGATCCGTTGATCGCCGCCGCCGAGGCGCTGGCTGGGCGCTGGTCTAATGCTCGCGCCTTTGGCCGAATGCTCGAAACCTGGATCGCGCCGATGTTTACCGATCAAGCGCCTGCATTCTCGAAGCGGCGCGACGCGGTGCTTCGAGGCGCCGCCGCGCGCCTTGCCGATGTCGGAGGCCCGCTGCATCCCGATCAGCGCGCGGAAATCATGTTCGACTTGGTTCTACGCGCGCCGTTGGGGGCGGTCAGCCATGCTGAGCGCGCTTTTCTGGCGGCCGCGATACACCATCGCTACACCAAGACCCCTCCAAGCTCATCCGAAGCCTATGTGCGATTGTTGAGCGAGGGACAGCAGGCTGGAGCGGCGGCGCTCGGCGCCGCGTTGCGTCTCGGCGCCGACCTCTCCGGCCGCAGCGAGACGCTGCTGGCTGCATTCGAACTTAGCATTGACGGCGGCGTGCTGACGTTGCGGGGAAAAAAGCAAGTCTTACACCTGGTTACCGAGACCGTGCAGAGACGGCTCGACTACGCCGCCGCCACTCTGGGCATGCGCGCCGAGGTCAAGCCGGGGTGAAGTGCTTGAGGGTTGGCGCCGGCATCGCTAAGAGGGGCGAAGCATGCTATCCGCACCACCCGACCGCCTCGCCGTCGATCCCGAAAGCCCGTTTCACGACGAAGCCGCGCTAGCTCGCGGGGTTGGAATACGTTTCCGCGGCGTGGAGAAAACCAATGTCGAGGAATATTGCGTCAGCGAAGGCTGGGTCCGGCTGGCGGTCGGCACTACGTTGGATCGCCGCGGCAAGCAATTGACGATCAAATATTCCGGTCCCGTCGAGCCCTATTTCAAGGACGAATAGCGCCTTTAGCGCGCACTGATCCGCCGCAGGGCTGCGGCGAGAAGGCCCTTGCGCTCCTCGTTGTTGCGAGTTATTCGCAACTATCGAGGAAATTGAGAATGATCCGCAAGTGCATAAAAATCGCGCCGGCCTTGGTGGCGCTGCTGACAGCGGGCGCCGCCACGGCGCAGGATGCCTTGAAAGGGTTTGACGAGATCATCGTCGTCGGCGACCGGATCAATCTGATGCACATCCCAGGCTCGGGAGCGACCATCGAGGCCGAGGACCTTGAGGCGGCGCGCGTGTTCACAATCAATGAAGCGCTGCGCCAAGTCGCCGGGGTTTATCCCCGTGACGAGGAGGGCCTCGGCCTGCGACCCAATATCGGCGTACGCGGGCTTTCGCCAACCCGATCGAGTCGTACGCTGCTGTTGGAGGATGGGCTGCCGCTGACCTATGGCCCCTACGGCGACAACGCGACGTATTCTCATCCCCCCGTTCGCCGCTTCGAACGCATCGAAGTGCTCAAGGGCGCGAGCCAAATTCGGTTTGGACCAAACACGGTGGGCGGCGTCGTCAATTACGTGACGCCCGATGCGCCGAGCGAATTCGAGGCGCGTATTATGGCGGCCGCTGGCTCGCTCGGGTACCGCGAACTCGGTGCGAGCATCGGCGGCGAAGCGCTCGGGACGCGCATGCTCGTGCACGCCAACACTACCGCATTTGACGGCGTGCGGGAGAACCATGCGCTCCAGTTCAACGATCTGTATCTCAAGGCCCAGCGCGATTTCGGACCGGACCACCGCCTCACCTTGCGCGTTGGCGCGGCTAACGAGGACAGCCAGGTCAGCTATTCTGGGCTGACGGCGGCAGAATTCGCCGCCGATCCCTACGGCAATCCGTTCCCCAACGATCGCTTCGAAACCCAGCGTTACACCGCAAGCGTGACCCATGGCTGGGATGTGTCGGAGGCGCTAACGCTGACGACGTCCGCCTATTCGATCTATTTCAACCGCGATTGGTGGCGGCAATCCTCGAATTCCGGGCAACGCCCAAACGATGCGAGCGATCCGCTTTGCGCCGGCATGGCCAATCTCTCCACCACGTGTGGCACAGAAGGGCGTTTGCGCGAGTATCACGTCTACGGGCTGGAGACCCGGCTAGGCTGGGACGGCGCGTTGCTTGGCGCACCGACAGAGGTGGAAGCGGGGCTGCGTTGGCATACCGAGTTGCAGAACCGGCTGCAGGTTAACGCCGACACTCCGACCGGCCGCACGCCGGGCGTGAGCGTCAATGGCGGCCTGATCGAACACAATGTGCGCGATGCGGAGGCGTGGTCGGGCTTTGTCGTGGCTGCGACGAGGTTCGGGCCGTTGACGCTGCAACCGGGCGTGCGCGTGGAGGCGATCAGCTATGGGCGCCTTAATGAAATCACCGGCGCCAGCGGTAAGACGGATCTCACCGAAGTGATCCCGGGACTGGGGCTAACGTATGATTTCGGCGAGGATTTGGTGGCGTATGCCGGGGTCCATCGCGGCTTTGCGCCTCCGCGTGTAGAGGACGTCATCTCCAATTCCGGCGGCGTCACCGAATTGGACGCCGAGGAAAGCGTCAATTGGGAACTCGGTTTGCGCGGCGAACTCGCACCTGGCGCGTCCTTCGACGTCACGGCGTTTCTCATGGATTTCGAAAACCAGATTGTGCCGGCGTCGGTGGCGGGCGGACTGGGCGCAACTTTGACCAGCGCGGGCCAGACCCGTCATTCGGGCCTTGAAGGCTCGCTGCAAGTATCGCTCCGCGACATGGGCGTGCTCGACCGCGACGACTTCTATTTTCGCGCCGCCATCACCTATTTGGCCGAGGCCAAATATGTCGGTGAGCGCTATTCCAACATCCCCGGCGCCAATTGCACGGGTGTCGCGCCGCCAACGCCTGGACCGACCTGCGTGCTGGTGACAGGAAATCGCTTGCCCTACGCGCCCGAATGGATCGCCTCGTTTGCGATTGGCTATGCCCGTGAGGATTGGTTCTCCACGCAGATTGAGGTGCAGCACACCGCGGCGATGTTCGGCGACGATCTCAACACAATGGCGCAATCGGCCAATGGGCAACGTGGTCTGATCGAAGATGCCGCCATCGTGAATTGGGCCGCGAACCTGACGCCGACGGGCACGCCCGCGACATTCTTCGTCACGGTGAAGAACGTGTTCGATGAGGTTTACATCGTCGACCGCGCGCGCGGCATTCTGCCTGGCGCCCCGCGCCTTGTGCAGGCCGGCGTGAGCGTCGCGTTCTAGTCGGCGCCCTATACGTCCTCGACGCTGACCTTGCCGTCCTTAAGCTTCAGCGCCAATTTGCCGTGTTTCAACGCCAAAGCGCGCTCGCCGAACACTTGTCGGCGCCAGCCCTGGAGCGCGGGAACCTCGGCGTCGTCGCTTGCGGCGATGGCTTCGACATCGGCCGAGGAGGCGATCAAGCGCGGCGCCACCTGCGCCCGCTCGGCTTCGTAACGCAGCAACACCTTCAACAATTCCACTGTCGGGCCGGTGTTTGACGGCAAGTATTGCGGACGTTCGTGCTTGTAGGTGAGGCGGGCGGGATCGGCGAAAGCGCGGCTAAGCGCGCCGATCAGCTCCTGGGCGCCGCGAGAATTGCCGAACCCGCGCGGCACCGCGCGCATGCGGTCGAAATCGGCTGCGGACTTCGGGCGATGCTCGGCGATTTCGTAGAGAGCGTCATCCTTGGCGACGCGCCCGCGCGGCACGTCGCGCAATTGCGCCTGACGCTCGCGCCACTCCGCGGCGACTTGCAGCGCCAGCACGTAGTCTGGCGTGGTCTTGCGAAGCTTCAGTCGTTTCCATGCATTCTCGGGCGTGGTGTCGTAGATTTCCGGATCGACCAGATTGGCGTGCTCCTGATCGAGCCACGAGAGCCGGTCCTCGCTTTCGAGCTTTTCGCGCAGCCGCGGATAAAGGTCGCGCAGATGCGTCACGTCGGCGAGCGCATAGGCAAGTTGGGCGTCTGACAGCGGCCGGCGGCTCCAATCTGTGAAGCGCGAGGACTTATCCAAGCGGCGCTTCAGCACCTGCTGCACCAGAGCGTCATAGGCGATAGAATCGCCATAGCCGCAGGCCATAGCGGCGATCTGGCTGTCGAAAACAGGACCAGGCAGTCCTCCCGCCAACTTGAGAAAAATCTCCAAGTCCTGGCGCGCGGCGTGAAAAACCTTGAGCACATCCTGGTTTCCCATCAGCACCAGCAAGGGGCTGAGTTCGATCCCCTCCGCCTGCGGGTCGATCACCGCCTCGACGCCCGGGGCAGCCGCCTGGATCAAGCACAGTTTCGGCCAATACGTGGTTTCACGCATGAACTCAGTGTCGATGGCCACGAAGGGCCGGGCGGCGATTTCCCTGCACAGGTCCGCAAGTTCCGCAGTCTCGGTAATGACGCGCATCGGCTTTGGTTGGGACGCGCTGTCATCCGGGTCAAGTGTCGCTTGACGCGCAACCAAATGGTTACCAATAATTGCCGATGCAGGCTAGGCAATTGAATTGGGTGTTTGGGGCGCTCGCGGATCCGACGCGGCGGGCGATCCTTGCGTCCTTGCGTGGCGTCGGTGCGCCCGTCCATGCGCTCGCGCGGAATTTCAAAATGAGCCGGCCCGCCGTGTCCAAGCATCTGGCAGTGCTGCGCGGCGCCGGATTGGTGCGGGAACAACGGCGTGGGCGGGAGAACGTCTACTCGCTCGATCGCGATGCGCTGGCGGTCGCGCACGCTTGGCTTGGGGAATTCTGGCGCGAGCGCCTTTCGGCGTTGCGGCGGCTGGCGGAGGAAACTGAGTGAGCGAGAAACTGGGGCCGATTGTAGCCGAAGTCGAGATCGCGCGCAGCGCGGAACACGTTTGGCGCATCATGACCAGCGATGCGACTGCGCCAAACTGGCTCGGGTGCATGGAGTACGAAAAGCGCATCGGCGCGGTCTTTTACATGCAGCAGGATCGCGAGAAGGCGCAGCGCGGGGATATTAGCGGCGCCACGCATTGCGAGATATTGGCGTTGGAGGAACCCGCCTTGTTCAAGTTCTCGTGGTTCGTTCCAGGCTTTCCAGCGACGATAGTGAGCTTCGCTGTCGAGGCGACAGCATCGGGCGGATCGCGCGTTACGTTGCGCCATGATGGGTGGGATCAATTCGAACCCGATCAAATTCGCGCCATACGCGACATGCTCGACGGCGGATGGCGCAGCTTCGTGCTGCCAAATCTGAAGCGTGTGGCCGAGATTTAGGGAGCAAACCGCTCGGTTAGGATCCCGGAAGCGACAAGCGCGCGCAGATAAGCCGCGTCATGCGCCGGGAGGATCACCAAACTTGGCTCGGAGGCCGCCAGATCGTGCAGCGCGCGAATCTGCGCCAGCACTTGGTCACGGCCGGTGTCCACCCCGCGGATAATCCAGCCCAGGAAACGGGGCCTTCCGGTGAGTTCGGTGATGTTGGACATCGCCCAAGCGATGTCGCCGATGAACAGATATTCGCGCGCGCTGGTTTTGACATAAAACACGACCGAGGCAGGCGAATGCCCGGCGGCCGGGATCATCACTATTCCGGGCGCGATACGGGTGGGGGCGGACAAGCTCAGCGGGGCAATTGCCGCGATCGCGGGGGCCAGCACCGCCCCCCGCGCCAATGGCGCGAGCGCGTCGCGTTGAATGGAGGTAAGCGCCAGGTGTGGGGCGATCGCAGCTGGCGCCGGGTGGCGCGCAATGGCGGTGACATGATCGGCATGTTCGTGGGTGACCGCAATGGTCGCCGCGTTCGCCATCGCTGTCAGCACTCGCTCGTACGCTGCGTCCGAGAAGGTGAAACCCTCGCCCGTCATCGCTTCGCCTTGTGCACGATCGACCGGGGCGTCGATGATCGTGTCGCCGGCCGGCGCAACAATTTGGAACGATGTGTAAGCAATCTCGCGCGCGCCCATGGCGCCAGCCTGGACCGCAAACGCCGGCCTCGCCGCGCCGCCGACGAACTCGACGCGAATTTCCTTGGGCAACGCCTCCGCGGGATCGTCGGCGACTAGCGCTCGATAGGCGCCAAGGGCGAACACGCCGTCAGCGCGCGCTGGCGCTGCGGCGTCGAGCGCGGCCCACCAAAAAAATCCCCCAAGGCTCCCAACCAGCAGCAAGATCGCGACCAACCACTTTTTCATAAGCTGTTTCTCCCAGCCGGGGGCAAGGCCTCAAGGAGCCTCGATCTTTAGTCGCCCGTATCTCTCACTGGGCGTCGAGGATGCATTCGCCCACCATTTTTATCATTTCTCGATAAAATCCACTTGCAACTTTGCCAAGTTCATATCATTTATCGATAAGCTGGTCGCCGGGGCCGGGTTGGAGCGTGTCCGTGAAGCAATTCCTGATTACTGTTGCGGGGGTCCTCGTTGGGCTCGTGCTTTTCCTTTTCATTGCGCCGATGGTTTTGATCGGGATGATGGCGCCGAAGGCGCCTGATCAGCCTTCGCAGATGGTGTTGCGGCTGGACCTGCGCGGCGAAATGACTGACCAGACCCCGGAAAGTCCGTTCGCGGCCTGGGGCGCTGAGCCCTCGCTGATGGAGACGCTGACCCGCCTCGATGGCGCCCGCGCCGATAACCGCGTCAAGGGCCTCTACATCCGCGCCAACACCGATGGCATGGCCCCGGCCCAGGCCGAAGAATTGCGCGCCGCGATCGCGGCGTTCCGTCAGTCCGGCAAATTCGTGATCGCCCACCTGCAGACCGACGGTGCGCGCATGTCGATGCCCGGCTACATGACTGTCGCCGATTCCGACGAAGTCTGGCTGCAGGACGTCAGCGAGTTCCAGCCCATGGGGCTTTCCGCCGAGGCGACCTTCTTCGCCGGCACGCTGCAGCGTTACCACATGCAGGCGCAGTTCGAGACACGCGAAGAATACAAGACCGCCGCAAATTCTCTGACCCAGCGGGGTTTCACACCAGCGCACCGCGAAGAGCTTACGTCGATGATGACAAGCATCTACGACCAGATGATCGCCGACATCGCCGCCGATCGCGAGCTTGCGCCGCAAGCCGTGCGCGCCGCCGTCGAGGCCACGCCGTTCACGAGCCAGCGCGCGGTTGAACTCAAGCTCATCGACAAGATCGGCCGCCCCGAAGACGCCGAGCGCGCGGCCCTTGCCCGCGCCGAACGTGCGGAGGTTGTCGATATCGAGGATTATTCGCCGCCCCAACACTCCGGTGAAGTGATTGCGGTGGTCCAAGGCGAGGGCCCCATCGTGTCGGGTCCGGGCGAAAGCGGCGTCTTCAACGACGAGCAAATGATGAACAGCGACAACGTCGCCGCCGCTTTGTTGGAAGCGTCCGACGACGAGAAAGTGAAGGCCATCGTGTTCCGGGTGTCCAGCCCTGGCGGTTCGGTGGTCGCCTCAGATCAGATATTGGCGGCGCTGCGTACCGCTCAGGAGCGGGGCAAGAAGGTGGTGGTGTCGATGGGCGACGTGGCCGCCTCCGGAGGGTATTATGTCGCCGCTTACGCCGACGAGATCGTAGCCTCGCCGACCACCATCACCGGCTCCATTGGAGTGCTCGGCGGCAAGCTGATCATCGGGCCCGCGTTCGATCATTACCTATCGACCAATACCGAGACCATCACTGTGGGCTCGCCCATGGTCGAGATGTTCACCAGCGAAAGGCCTTTCAATCAGGCCGAGCGCGCCGCGTTCGCGGGCTTCATCGATCGCGCCTATCAAGGCTTTATCGGCATCGTCGCCGAGGGCCGCGACATGACGCGTGACCAAGCGCACGCGCTCGCGCATGGCCGGGTCTGGACCGGCCAACAAGCGATGGAACGCCATCTGGTCGATCATCTCGGCGGCTTCCAGGTCGCGGTGGCGCGCGCGCGCGCGCTCGCCGGCATCGCCGAGGGCGCACGCGTACAGCTGCGTTTCTATCCCGAGCAGAGATCGCCGTTCGAAGCGATTGAACAATTGTTCGGCGCCTCCTCGGAGAATGCACAGGCGATGGCGCGGCTCAACGCGGCGCTCGCAGACCCACGCGTGCGCCGCGCGCTCGCGGCGATGCGCGAAGAGGACGCCAACGTGCGCGCCGAAACCGAACGCTTCGACGTGCGGTGAAGGCTTGGATCGACGGAGAGGGATAGCCCTCTCCGTCGATCACGCCTGTTCGCGTCAGCCTTTGCCTTCGACTTCGTATTTGGGCAGGTCCGAACGCAGGGTCTCGTACAAACGCTCCACGAAGCGTTCGGCGTCGTCATCGACGAAATCGTCGAAATAGGCGTCGAGATTGCTTTCGAACACGTATTCTCCGTCTTCGGCGAAGATAAAGCCAAGCTCCTCGTCGGTTTCGACATGGACGATGACGAGATGGGTTTCTTCGTCGTCATCCTCTCCAAGCGTGAAGGCGAGCCGACGCGAGCGGATTTGGCGCTCCAGGATTGGCGCGAGCGCCTGCAGCGCTGCAAGGTCGTCGAAGGTTGCGCCCTCGGTGAGCGACGCTTCCAAACGCTTGCGCGCGGAATCTACTTCGGCGTCGAAATCTCCCACCGGCGCTGCTTGGGTTTTCTTCGCCATCACGCCGCTTCCAAGAGGCTTTGGAACACCGCCGCGCCGCCCGTGCGCCCTAACGCTGGATCGGTTGCGCGCTCGGGGTGGGGCATCATGCCCAGTACGTTGCCGCGCTCGTTGACGATGCCGGCGATGTCGCGGGCCGAGCCGTTGGGATTATCGAGATAGCGGAACACGACGCGGCCCTCGTTCTCCAAGCGGTCAAGTGTATCCTCGTCGGCGACAAAACGCCCGTCGCCGTGCGCAATCGGGATCGCAGTTTCGCGCGCCTCGCGATAGGCGCGGGTAAAAGCGGTGTTGCAATTGGCGATCGCGAGCGGCGCTTCCTTGCAGGCGAATTTCAGGCCGGCATTGCGGCCGAGCGCGCCGGGCAGCAGACGGGTTTCGGTCAGCACCTGAAAGCCGTTGCAGATACCGAGCACCAATCCGCCGCGTTCGGCATGAGCGACCACCGCCCGCACCACCGGGCTCTTGGCCGCCATCGCGCCGGAACGGAGATAGTCGCCGTAGGAGAAGCCGCCGGGCAGCACGGCCAGATCGATTCCGTCGGGCAAAGTGGTTTCCTTGTGCCAGACCATGTGTGCGGGCCGCCCGCTTACACGCTCGAGCGCGCGCGCGGCGTCGCGGTCGCAATTGGAACCGGGGAAGACAATGACGGCTGATTGCATGGGCTCTATCTAGAGCGGTTGGTGATTCCGGCCAAGGGTGCTGTTATGACAAGGGGTATTTCGCCGGTCGCGCTGAGGTCCCTTCTGAGGATCGCCCTTCTGGACCTGGCGGTGAACAGGGAAGGACACCCATGCTGAAGCGAAACTTGTTGGGCGCGGTAGTGACGCTGATGCTTTGCGCGTGCGGCGCCGAGCCGGCCAAACAGGGTGTGGGCGGTGAGGTCATTCAGGTTGACGGTTCATCGACGGTGTTTCCGATTTCGGAGGCTGCTGCGGAGCAATTCGCCGCTTCGCAATCGGGGGCAGCGCGTGTGGCGGTAGGTGAAAGCGGCACGGGCGGAGGTTTTCGCAAGTTCTGCCGCGGCGAGACGCAAGTGCAAGGCGCTTCGCGCCCGATCCTCGCCGAGGAGATGCAAGCCTGCGCAGCTGCGGGAGTGATGTATGTTGAAGCGCCGATCGCCTTCGATGGGCTGACCGTGGTGGTCCATCCCAGCAATACGCTTGCCAACATCAGCATGGCTGAGTTGCGGCGCACCTGGGAACCGGCCGCGCAGGGGCAGGTGACGAACTGGCGCCAAATCAATCCGCGTTGGCCGGATCTGGGTTTGCAGCTGTTCGGCGCGGGGACAGCCTCTGGCACCTTCGATTATTTTATCGAGGCCGTGGTTGGTGTGGCCAAATCCTCGCGCACCGATTACACCCCCACGGAGGACGACAACGTTACGGTCACGGGCGTTGCCGGCAATCCTGGCGCAATGGGTTATTTTGGCTACGCCTATTACGATCAGAACCGCGCGCGGGTGAAGGCGTTGTCGGTCGAGGGCGTTTCGCCCTCGCCGGAGCGTATCGCAGATGGTAGCTATCCCCTGTCTCGGCCGCTGTTTGTGTATTTCAACGCTGAGATGCTGCGGCGTCCGCAGGTGCAGCGTTTCGCACAATATCTGTTCGCCAACGCGGCCCAGATCGCGCCCAGTGTAGGCTATGTCGCGCTGCCAGAGCGCGCCTATGCGACCTATTCCGAGCGCGTCCGCGTCCGCCAGGCCGGCACTGCCTTCGGCGGCAGGCAAGACATCGGCGCAAGCATCGAGGATGTGCTCGCGCGCCCGCTGCGGGCGACCGGCGGCGAGTAGCGTACTGCGTCATCGTGAAAAGACGCTCTTGCGGGGTGGCCGGTGCGTCGGCGTTAGTTTCAACGCGCGCTGGCCGTGTTAGAGACAAGCAATGCTGCCTTTGCTCAACATCATAGCCACGTTGGTCTCGGTTGTGGCCACAGCGGGTATCGCGTGGTGGCTCTTGGCGCGCAAAGACAAGTGAAGCGGGGTCGCCCCCGGTTGTTGCCGCTCTGTTAATATTCGGGCAAAAATACCAAAAAGCGAATCGGGGCGCGGGGATGGGAAGCCAGCACGACGAATCGGCGTTGCCGAGCGGACTGAAGCTGAGCGAACTCGATCCGACCTTTCGCGATGCGCCCCACGTTCGGCTCGACCGTTTGCGTCGGCAAGCGCCTCGCTACCTCGATCCTTGCTCCGGCGGGAGCCGCCTGTTCTTGACCCGCCACGGCGATGTGCGCACAGCTTTGATTGATCGTGCGCTCACCCGCGACGCCAAGAAAGCGCCCGATCGCGGCGCGGACGTGGCCGCGGGCACGTTGCTCTCCATGGAAGGCGACAAGCATCGGATGGGCCGCAAGCTCGTGGGCCGCGCCTTGGACGCCCGCGCGACCGAGGCGAAGCGCGCTTTGGTGGTTGCGATCGTGGACGACCTTTTGGACGCCGTCGAGGTCAGGGGCTCATTCGACGGCGTCGCCGACTTTGCGGCGCCGGTTCCGCTCCTGACAATTGCCGACATCCTCGGGCTTCCGCGAGGCGACAGCGTCGCCCTCAAGAACTGGTCGGCGGATGCGGGCATCCTGACAATGCTGCCATCTCGCACGGCCGAGCAGGACGGCCAGCTTGGTGCGGCGACGAAGGCGCTGCAAAGCTATGTGCTCGCCGCGGTAAAGGCCCGCCGCGCCGCGCCAGGAGATGATCTCATCTCCGAACTGATTGCAGCGGATGTGAACGGTCTGCACCTCAGCAATGAGGAGATAGCTCCGTTGTGTTTGCTGCTCCTGGTGGCGGGAAATCTCACAACGACCGACGTTATCGGCAACGCGATCATGTTGCTCCTCGATCATCCCGAGCAGCTTGAACAGCTGCGGGTGAAGCCCGAACTGATTGACGCCACCGTGGAGGAAGTGCTGCGCTTCGATCCTCCGGTCAGCGCTGTGGCGCGCCACCTACCGGAGGAGGGTGAATACCTGGGCTGTCCGCTCCCTGCGGGCGGTACGGTGAAGGCGTCGATCCTCGCGGCCAACCGCGACCCCGAGGTGTTCTCCGACCCGCACGTCTTCCGCATCGACCGGACGCGCCG
Source organism: Terricaulis sp. (assembly GCA_040080225.1). GTDB lineage: Bacteria > Pseudomonadota > Alphaproteobacteria > Caulobacterales > Aquidulcibacteraceae > Vitreimonas. Next base: position 7,564 of record JBEBIU010000001.1, on the reverse strand, counting down.
CGAACATGTTTCCTTCGGCGGAGGAGCGCATGCCTGTCCAGGCGCGGCGCTTGCGCGCCTTGAAGCGGCGGTCGCGATCGAGCGTCTGTTTGCGCGCTTCCCGCGCCTGCGCCTGAGCGGGGAGGCGCCGCGCAAAGTGGCGTATGGGTTCCGCGGCTTCGCGGAGCTGCCGTTGACGATCGGTTAATTGCGCCCGCCCAGCAGCGACCAATAATTTGCCGGCGCGAGGCGCTCGACCAAGGCGGCAATCTTCGCGTCGGCGCCGACTAGCACGCGCGGCTGGCGTTTCTCTACCGCGCGCAAAATTATATCCGCCGCCTTCTCCGGCGCCATCCGCAACAAGCGTTCGCTTCGTTTCACGGCGTTGTCGCGTTGCGCCGCGGGCAGCTTCTGTCGCTCGATCGCCCGGCGCGCGATATCGGTCTTTACGCCGCCAGGGTGCACAGTGGTGACGCCGATACTCGACCCCCGCAATTCATGGCGCAGTGCATCTGAGAACCCCCGCACCGCGAACTTGCTGGCTGCGTAGGCGGTCTGGCCGGCCGGCGCGATGATGCCGAACAAGCTGGAAACGTTGACGATGCGGCTCTCCTCGGCGCGGCGCAGCAGCGGCAGCAAGGCGCGCGTCATGCGCACGACGCCGAGGAAGTTCACATTGATCAGCCATTCGAAGTCCTCGATTGCAATATCTTCGAACGACCCCGCGAGCGCCACGCCAGCATTGTTGAACAGGAGGTCGACGCCGGCGTGATCGCGTTCGATTGCTGTCGCGAACGCTTTGATGTCGTGCAGACTAGCGACATCGACCTTCATCTGGGTGACGTGCAAACCGTTTCGCGCGTGGCGCGCGGCAATTGTCGCGAGTGCGGCTTCATCGATATCGGCAAGGGCGAGGCGGCATCCGCGCGTCGCCAGCGCTGAAGCCAGTGCCGCGCCAATGCCCGATGCGGCGCCCGTTATCACAGCCGTACGCCCTTCGAGACGGAAGGGCGCCATGTCAGCCCGCGATTTCGACGCGGTAACTTTCGATCACGGTGTTGGCCAGGAGCTTCTCGCACATCTCGCGCACTTCCGCTTCGGCGGTAGCGGGATCGAGATCGCCGTCGAGTTGGATCTCGATGCGCTTGCCAACACGCGCGTCTTCGACGCCGGCGAAGCCCAGTTCCTTCAGGGCGCCGGCGACGGCCTTGCCCTGCACGTCAAGAACGCCCGGCTTCAGGCCCACAGTCACGATTGCTCTCATTGCCAACCCCAAATCAAATCATGCCCACCGCTATCCTCTCCCGCCCCCAGGAGAGTGTCACGCGTCAGACGCAGCGGCGGGATGACAGTGCATTAATGAACGCTCTCGCCACCGCCAGCCGCCGCGGTCTTCACGATGCCGAGCCGGCGGGCGACTTCCACGTACGCTTCGGTGACGTTGCCGAGGTCGCGGCGGAAACGGTCCTTGTCCATTTTCTCGTTGGTCTGCACGTCCCAAAGTCGCGCCGAATCAGGGCTGATCTCGTCGGCGATAACTGTGCGCACCATGTCGCCTTCGTATAGCCGGCCGAACTCGAGCTTGAAATCGATCAGCTTGATGCCGACGGCGCCGAACATGCCGAACATGTAATCGTTGACCCGCAGCGTCAGCGCCATGATGTCGTCGATGTCTTGCGTGGAAGCCCAATTGAACGCGGTGATGTGTTCCTCGGCCACCATCGGATCGCCGAGCGCGTCGTTCTTGTAATAGAACTCGATTATCGAACGCGGCAGCGGCGTGCCTTCCTCAATGCCGAGGCGCGTGGATAGCGAACCGGCCGCAACATTGCGGCACACCACTTCGAGCGGGATGATCTCGACCTCGCGCACGAGCTGTTCGCGCATGTTCATGGTCTTGATGTAATGGGTGGGCACGCCGATCGCGTTCAGGTTCGTCATGATGAACCCGGAGATCTGGTTGTTGATGACGCCCTTGCCTTCCAGGATCGCCTTCTTCTGCGCATTGAACGCGGTGGCGTCGTCCTTGAAATATTGGATCAGAGTTCCGGGCTCGGGCCCCTCGTAAAGAATCTTGGCCTTGCCTTCGTAGATTTTCTTGCGACGGGACATTGCGGGAGCTCCCTCCCCGAAGGGCGCCGGCGGCTCAAGCCGGCGTCCAGAATCGCAAAAGCGGGCCAGAATCGGCCCGCGCGCGCCTCGGTTACAAGAACTTAGGGGAGAAGCTGCGGCGCCACAATTAGTACCGCTGCGCATGGGAGGCTGGTTGATCGCGAGGGCCGCTCCCATTATGGGGAAGAACCCCGACACGGAGACCAGCCCGATGAGCCAGTTCGATGATCGCCAGCGCGCCCAGGAGAAGAAATTCTCTATGGATCAAGAGCTTGAGTTCAAGGCGCAAGCGCGCCGGGCCAAATTGACCGGTCTATGGGCGGCGGGCCTGATGGGGCTCTCTGGCGAAGCGGCCGCCGATTACGCGAAATCGGTGGTGGTGGCGGACCTGGAAGAAGCCGGCGCAGAGGATTTGTTCCGCAAGCTGCGCGCCGACCTCGACCTGCACGCGGTCGAACTCTCAGACCACCAGATCCGCGCCAAGATGGATGAGTGCCTGGCTGAAGCCAGAGCGCAGGTGCAGGCGGGGGTCTGAGGGGCGCCCGCGTTCCGTAAGTTGTTGAGTATCGACAACTTGACCCTAGCGGCGCTAGTGGCCGTCATCCAAGAGCAATGAAAACCCGGGTTGTCAGCAAAGTTCCCGCCGTCACGCTCGGTTTCTGGATCATCAAGATTTTCGCCACCACTTTGGGCGAGACCGGCGGCGACACGCTGTCGATGACCATGAATTGGGGCTATCTCGCCAGCACGGGTTTGTTCCTCTCGGCGCTAGTTGTTTTGGTAGCGCTGCAGATCTTCGCCAAGACATTTCAGCCGCTGCTCTATTGGGCGACGATCATCGCCTCGACCACCGCCGGCACCACCATGGCCGATTACGCCACGCGCGATCTCGGCATCGGTTACATTGGCGGCTCAACGCTATTGTTGGCGCTGGTGCTGGCCTCGCTCGCGATTTGGTATTGGTCGGAAAAATCGATCTCGGTCGATACCGTGAGCACGCCCAAGGTCGAGATGTTTTATTGGGTGACGATCACCCTCTCGCAGACATTGGGCACCGCGCTCGGTGATTGGATGGCGGCCGATTCCAGTGATCCCGCCGCCACCACTGGCGCGCTTGGCCTCGGCTATGTCGGCGGCGCACTGGTGTTCAGCGCTGCTCTCGCGATCATCACCGCGTTTTATTCTTGGACGCGGATTTCGCGCGTGACGCTATTCTGGGGGGCATTCATCCTCACCCGCCCGCTTGGCGCGACAATCGGCGATTTTCTCGACAAGCCGTTGGATCACGGCGGGCTTGCGTTCAGCCGCCCGCTGGCGTCAGTGGTGCTCGGCGCGATCATCCTCGCGCTGATCTTTCTGCTGCCGAAACGGGCGGGCGAGCATCCCAAGGCTGCCTGACTATGGACCGCCGGCGTCCCGCCGGCATCCGGTGTTGCAAACACACCGCCGCGTGTCCGGTAGCAAGGCCCGGATGCCGGCGGGACGCTGGCGGTCCATATTGGCTATTGCCGTTTACGGCGTCGTTTCGCCTAGTACGTAGTTCACGAAGCGGTCAGCCAGCGCGAACACGGCATTAGCGTCGATAGCGCCGTCGCGTTTGTGCATGTGCGCCATCAGCGCCTGTTCCAAAGCGAAGCGGCGCACATCGATGACGATGTCTTCGTCCCAAACGCCGTCATCGTCGTCCATGTCATCGCTCATCGTGTTCCCCTTGTTTCTCGTCCTTAGGGCGATTCAGCCGAACGCGCGCGAAAAAATCTCGTCAATCTTGGCGAAATGGTGGGCGTCGTCGAAGCAAGCGGTGAGGGTTTCTGGGGTCAGCTTGGCGACAATTTCGCCATCGGCGCTAAGTCTGTCGAGCAGCGCGGCTTCCGCGCGCGGCGGCGGGCTTTGCCAGACCGCCATGGCGTTTCTCTGCACCAGCCGGTAGGCATCTTCGCGCGCGAGCCCTGCTTGTGTCAGCGCCAGCATCACGCGTTGTGAATTGTGCAGGCCGCCCAGCAACGCCAGATTGCGCGCCATGTTCTCAGGGTAAACCACCAACTTCTCGATCACGTCAGCCATGCGATGCAGCGCGAAATCGAGGTGGATGGTTGCGTCAGGCCCGATCCCTCGTTCGACCGAGGAATGAGATATGTCGCGTTCATGCCAGAGCGCGACATTCTCAAGCGCCGGGATCACCGCGCTGCGCACCAGGCGCGCTAACCCACAGAGATTTTCCGTCAACACCGGGTTGCGCTTGTGCGGCATGGCCGAGGAGCCTTTTTGGCCCGGCTCGAAATATTCCTCCGCCTCCAGCACTTCGGTGCGCTGCAAATGGCGGATCTCGGTGGCGAGCCGCTCGATGCCGGCGGCGACCACGCCGAGGGTCGCGAAGAACGCCGCGTGCCGGTCGCGCGGGATCACTTGCGTGGACACCGGCTCGATGGCGAGGCCGAGTTTCTCGGCGATGTACTGCTCCACCCGTGGATCGATCTGCGCGAAAGTTCCCACCGCGCCGGATATGGCGCAGGTGGCTATCTCCGTGCGCGCGGCTCGCAGGCGAGTTAGATTGCGCGCGAATTCCACATAGTGCCCGGCGAGCTTCAAGCCGAACGTTGTCGGCTCGGCATGGATGCCGTGGCTGCGGCCGATGCAGGGCGTCATCTTGTGTTCAATCGCGCGGCCCTTGAGCGCCGCCATGACACGCTTGCAACCGGCGATGAGCAGATCGCTGGCGCGCGTAAGTTGCACCGAGAAGCACGTGTCGAGCACGTCCGACGAGGTCATGCCTTGGTGGGCGAAGCGGCTTTCGGGGCCGGTGTGCTCGGCGACGTTGGTGAGGAAGGCGATGACGTCGTGCTTGACCTCGCGCTCGATCTCGTCGATCCGCGCCGGGTCGAACTTGGCCTTTTGGCGATACGCGGCGGCCGCGTCCTTGGGGATGGTCCCCAATTCGCCCATCGCCTCCATGGCGAGGATTTCGATCTCGAGCCAGATCGCGTAGCGACTCTCAGGCGACCAGATCGCCGCCATCTCCGGGCGCGAGTAACGCGGAATCATCGGCGCTTGATGCTGCGCGCCACGCCCCAGGTCAACTGACGCGGTCCTTCAGCAGGGTCCGCCCCGCGAGCCAGAAGTGCAATGCGGGCCAGGGCAGGATCGCGACCACGCACATCATCGCATATTTGAGCCCGTGCGCGACCGCGGGCGCGCACGTGGAAAGCTGCGCGCCTTCGGGGATGGAGATCCGCGGCGCTGGGGGCAGCGGTTCGCCACCGAGCCAACTCATCAACGCGGCCCATAAATCCTTGTTAGGTATTGCGGTTCCGCGCGCGTCCGCGAGCATCTGTGCGCAGGCGCCGGTTGAGAGTCCGTCAGGGGCCAGCGCCTGGTTGGCGAAATAATCCGAAAGAGCGCCCATGATTGGCGGACCAAGCCCGTAGCCGATCAGATTGACGATCAGCAGCAATATCGCGGTGGAGGTGGCGCGCATGCGCGGCAGCGCGATCGATTGCACAACGGCGAAGCCGGGGCCGAGGTATAGATAATGGAAAATCGGCGCCACCATCAGGATGGCGAAAGCCGGCCAGAACGAAGTTTGTAAAAATGAGAGCAGATAAAGCGGCAGCGCCACGAGCACGCCGATCGTGGGCAGCCAGGAATAGACCCGCGGGTGCCGGTGCGAAAGCCGGTCGCTGGCGAAGCCGCCCAAGAAAGTGCCGGCGGTTACCGCGAAGCCCGCGATGGCGCCGAAAGCCAGCGAGGCGGGTAGATAACGATCTTCGATCTCTGGCCCAAGCTCCAAGAAAACGCGAGCGAAGTACGAGATCAGGAATTGCGCCGTCGAATAGCCGACCAGGGCCATTAGCGCCCCGCCTGCGGCCATATGCCAGAACGAGGCTTTGCGCGCGATGGCGCCAAGCGTCTCGGAAAAGCTCGGCGCTTGCCCGGCGGCGCCCGCCCGCGGAGGTTCTCGCACTGTAAGTTTCAAGACCAGCGCAGCGATGAGTCCAGGCGCGCCGAGGAGCCAAAACGCCCAACGCCAACCGACGGTGGCGACAAACCAAGCCCCGCCCACAGCGGCGAGCATGGTGCCGATCGGAATGCCCAGTCCCCAGATCGAGAGCGCTGAAGCGCGTCTCTGCGCAGGAAAATAATCCGAAATGACCGAGTGCGATGGCGGTGTACAGGCGGCTTCGCCGATGCCCACCCCAATGCGCGCCAGCGCAAGTTGCAGGAAGTTTCCAGCAAAACCACTGAGCGCCGTCATTGCGCTCCAAACCGCGGCGCCGAGCGCAATAATGGTGATGCGGTTGTGGCGCTCGGCGTAGCGTGCGATCGGAATGCCCATCAGCCCGTAAAGGATCGCGAAAGCGGGTCCGCCAAGTAGGCCGAGTTCAAAATCCCCGATTTGGAGGTCCTTCTTCACAGCCTCCTGGACAACGCCGATCAGACTGCGGTCGATGAAATTGAAGGTGTAAACCACCAACAGCACGCCAAGCGCGTAGGCGCGGTAGGTTTTGGAGCCATGGCCTGGATAGGCCAGCGCTGCGTCGGTCATGGAGGGCTCCCGTATCGTCGGGGTGTTGTGGACGGGCGTGCACACCGGGTCAAATGGCGCCAATAGCGACCGCCAGACCTCCTGACTCACGGCTTCCGTGTTCCGTCATCCCGGGCTGGCGGAGCAAGACCCGGGACCCAGGGGCAAACGCACAGCTCTACGATCCCCTGGCTTCCGGATCGCGCTCCCGCGCGTCCGGGATGACGGAGCTAGGTTTTCGTTTGTGTTTTCGGAAACGGGCTATGCCATGCACCGCCCAAATGATCAAAGCAACCCCAAATTCTTGAAGCTCTCGGCCCCGTTGCGGCCGACAACCAGATGGTCGTGCACCCGCACCGAAATCGCCTTGGCGGCGGCGACGATCTCGCGCGTGATGGCGATGTCTGCGGGCGAGGGCTTGGGGTCGCCGCTTGGATGGTTGTGCACCAGAATCACAGAGGCCGCGGAAAGCTCCAACGCACGGCGCGCAATCTCGCGCGGATAGACCGGCGCGTGGTCGACCGTGCCCTCGTTCATGATCTCGTCGGTGATCAATTGATTCTTGGCGTCGAGAAACAGCACCCGGAATTGCTCGCGCACGGCATTGGCCATCGCCAAGCGACAATAATTCAGCAATTGCGCCGAGGATGAAATCACAGGCCGCTGCATCAGGCTCGCGCGGGACGCTCGTTCCAGTATGGCTTGTACAATCTTCAAATCCTGCGCGACCGCGGGCCCTGCGCCGCTCACTTCCGCGATGCGCTGCGCTGGCGCGCCAAGCACGGCGGCGAGATCGCCGAAGGCGCTCAGGAGTGCTTTCGCCAACGGCTTAGTGTCTCGGCGCGCGATGGTTCGGAACAGCAGCACTTCCAGCAATTCGTAATCGGCGAGTGCGCCCGCGCCTGCCTCCTCGAAGCGTTGCCGTAGCCGCGCGCGATGATCGTGGTAGTG
>JBEBIU010000057.1:0-18631 GCA_040080225.1 Terricaulis sp. | reverse complement strand
AAAATCGTTTCCCCTTCAGCCTTGAACCCGATCCCTACCGCCTTCGTCCAGTCCTGCAACAATCCGATGCCGCCAATCGCCGGCGTCGGCAGGATCGCCTTGCCATCGGTCTCATTGTACAAGCTGACATTGCCGCTGATCACCGGGAATTCGAGCGCGCGGCAAGCTTCGGCCATGCCTTCGATCGCGTACACAATTTGCCCCATGATCTCCGGGCGTTGCGGATTGCCGAAATTGAGATTGTCGGTGACCGCGAGGGGGCGCGCGCCGACAGCGCTCAAATTACGCCAAGCTTCCGCGACCGCCTGCTTGCCGCCTTCGTAGGCGTCAGCCTCAACATAACGTGGGGTCACATCGCAAGTCATGGCCAGCGCGCGCGGACCGGGAAAGAGGCGCACGATGGCGGCATCCGAACCAGAATCCGCCAGCGTATCGCCCATGACATGGCGATCGTATTGCTCCCAGATCCAGCGCTTGGAGGCCATGTCGGGCGTGGTCATGAGCTTGGTGAGTGACGCCGCAAAGCCTGGATAGTCCTTGACCAGACGCGCCTCCTCGCTTGCGCTGAGCGGTATCGCTTTCAGCGGCGCCACATAAGGCCGCTCGTATTTCGGCGCCTCGTCGGCCAGCGGGCCGAGCGGCAAATCGCAGACGATGTTCCCATGCCAGCGCAGAGTGAGATTGCCCGTGTCCGTGGTTTTCCCGATCACCGCCGCATCGAGCCCCCATTTGTCGAAAATGCGCTTGGCCTCGTGCTCACTCCCTGGCTTCAGCACCATGAGCATGCGCTCCTGGCTTTCGCTCAGCATGAATTCGTAGGGCGTCATGCCCTCCTCGCGCGCGGGCACGTTGTCGAGATCAAGCTCGATGCCGGCGCCGCCTTTCGACGCCATTTCGATGGACGAGGACGTCAATCCTGCAGCCCCCATGTCCTGGATCCCAATGATCGCATCGGTGTCCATCAGCTCAAGGCAGGCTTCGATCAACAATTTTTCCAGGAACGGATCGCCGACTTGTACAGTGGGGCGTTGGCTGTCATCGCCTTCGACGAACTCGGCGCTCGCCATGGTGGCGCCGTGGATGCCGTCGCGGCCGGTTTTGGCCCCGACATACACAACCGGATTGTTCGCGCCCTTGGCGGCGGAAGTGAATATCTTATCGCGCGGCGCAATGCCAAGGCAAAACACATTGACCAGGATGTTTCCGTTATAGCGTTGGTCGAAATTGGTTTCCCCGCCCACGGTCGGCACGCCAACGCAATTGCCGTAGAAGCTGATGCCGCGCACGACCCCGTCCACAAGCTTGCGGGTTTTCGGATGCTCGGGCGCGCCGAAACGGAGCGCGTTCATAATCGCGATTGGCCGTGCGCCCATGGTGAACACGTCGCGCAGAATGCCGCCAACGCCGGTGGCCGCGCCCTGAAACGGCTCGATGAAACTCGGATGGTTGTGGCTCTCCATCTTGAAAATGGCTGCCAAGCCCTCGCCGATATCGATGGCGCCGGCGTTCTCGCCCGGTCCGTAAATTACGTGCGGCGCCTTGGTCGGGAACTTCGCCAGATGCACGCGCGTGGATTTGTACGAGCAATGCTCGCTCCACATCACGGAGAAGATGCCAAGCTCGGTGACGTTCGGGGTGCGCCCAAGCTTCTGCAGAACGAGGGCATATTCGTCGGCGGAAAGGCCGAATTCTTCGGCGAGCGCCGGGCTCCCGGGCGCGATGGGGGCTAGGGACATGGGGCGGGGATAGCGCGCGTCGATGGGGTGGGCAATTGGCCAACACGAAACTGACATACGGCTCGTTTCAAAAAGGGAACATTGCGCCAACTCGACAATCCAGCCCTAGGGCTCTACCTGCTGTGCCAGGAGCATCTCATGCGTGAAATTCCGTTAGCTGAAATCCCTAGTCTGGTCGGCCAGGAGATCGGCGTTTCCGACTGGCTCGAAATCACCCAGGATCGGGTCAATCGCTTCGCCGACGCCACCGGCGACCATCAATGGATCCATGTCGATATCGAACGCGCGACGCGAGAATTGGGCAGCCCGATCGCGCACGGTTTCCTAGTGGTTTCGCTGATCCCGTTTCTGGCCAAGAACATCATCCAGTATCAGGGCGTCGGGCGCGGCATCAATTACGGCTCCAACAAAGTGCGCTTCACCAATGTGGTTCCCGTGGGTTCGCGCATACGCATGCGCGTGAAAATGCTCTCCTGCGAGATGCGCGGCGGCGCCTACCAGGTCATCAACCAGTGCACGATTGAGGTCGAGGGCCAGGAGCGCCCGGCGTGCGTCGCCGAGAATATAAGCCTGCTCTACCCCGCCTGACATGCTCACTTTCGTCGAAGCCATCTCACTCGCTGGCGATCGCGCCAAGCAGAACGACGACGCGTGCGGGCACGTGTATGACGCGGCTTGGGCGATCGACGGGGCGACCGATCTCCACGACACGCCTATTACCGGCGCGGCTTCGGATGCAAGCTGGATTGCGCAGATGCTCAACACGGCGCTGCACAGTCTTACCTACCGCTCTGATGGCGCGGCGGAGGTTCTTCGCGCCGGACTGAAAGCCGCCTTGAGACAATTGATTATCCCATCTTTCAAGGAAGTCTTGGGAGCGCAAGAATTTGAGCGTTGGCAGAGCCCTATTGCGTCGGTTGTCACGATTAACGAGGTGGAATCTGGCGTCGCCGGCCTCGACCTGGGCGATTGCCGCGTGTTTGCGCTCGATGCTGCTGGCGATGTCTTCATCGCGGGCGGACCCGACGCCGCCGCCGATGACGAAAGCGCGCTCGCCGCCAGACAAACCGACAAGGATAAACCCCTACTCCGTCGCAGCGAGACTATCGATATGCTGCGCCGCATGCGCGCGGATTTGAACCAGCCTGGCGCGCGCTGGACCTTCTGTCTCGATCCCGCATGCGCCGATCATGCGCGCGCGTTCGAATGGGAGCTCGTCCGCCCCGCGCATATTCTTCTAATGACGGATGGTTTCTCCGCGCTCGTCGATCGCTACCACGCCTACGACGCCGCTGGGCTCGTGCGCGCCGCACTGGAAAAGGGATTACAGGAACTCGGCCACGAGTTGCGAGCCATCGAAAGCGCGGACGCTACCGCGACGCTGCACCCACGCTTCAAACGAAGCGATGACGCGACGGCGCTTCTGATGCGGCTGACCTGAGCCATGCCTGACGTCAAAACACCGCCAGTCGCGCGCCGCGAGCCGAAGCGCATCGAGCAGCTCGGACGCGCGCGCACTGACGATTACGCCTGGCTCAAGGACGACAATTGGCAGCAGGTGATGCGCGATCCGTCGTTGCTGCGCGCCGATATCCGCGCCTATCTGGAGGAAGAAAATTGCTATCGCGAAGCGCTCATGGCGCCGACGGAGGCTCTGCAGGAGCGCCTGTATCAGGAGATGCGCGGGCGGGTGAAGGAGGACGATTCCACCGTCCCCACTCCCGATGGTCCATGGGAATATTACCGCCGCTTCGAGACCGGAGCCCAGCACCCGCGCTACGTGCGGCGCGCGCGCGGCGGGGAAGGCCCGGAGCAGACATTGCTCGATGTCGATGCGCAAGCCGCCGGCAAGGCCTTCTATAAGGTCATCGCCGTTGAGCATTCGCCCGACCACGCGCTGGTGGCGTACGCCGTCGATGAACAGGGATCGGAAATCTACACCCTATATGTAAAGGACCTCGCCAGCGGCGAAGTGCTTTCCAATGCAGTCGGCAATTGCACCGGCGATTTCTGTTGGTCGCCGTGTTCAGGTTTCCTGTTTTGGACCTACCGCGACGACAATGGCAGGCCCGCCACAATCTATCGCCGGCCGGCGCGCGGCGACAACGAAGCACTTGTCTATGACGAGCCCGACGAGGGCTTCTTCCTGGGCGTCCACGTTACCGAAAGCCGCGCCTTCATCGTCATTCACGCGGGCCACCACGCTTCCTCGGAAACGCTCCTGATTCCTGCCAGCGAGCCAACAGCAACGCCCATCGTGTTCCACCCGCGCGAACCGGACCTCTTGTACACGCCGACGCATTGGGACGGGCGCTGGTGCGTGCTCACCAATGCCGACGGCGCTGTCGATTTCAAGGTGGCGGTTTGCAACCCAGACGCAACCGCGCGTGCGCATTGGCGCGAATTCCTACCGCACCAAGAAGGCCGCTACATCGTCAGCTTGAGTGCGACCAAGGATTATCTCGTCCGCGCCGAGCGCGCCGAGGCGCTTCCATGCATCATGGTGCGCCATCGCAGCGGCGAAGAACACGTTATCGTCATGGACGAAGACGCATACAATCTAGAGCTCGCGGGCGGCTACGAGTACGAAACGTCGGTTCAGCGTTACGTCTACGATTCTCCGACCACGCCGCCGCAATGGTTCGACTACGATATGGGCTCGCGCACCCGCCAGCTGCGCAAGAGCCTGGAGATTCCCTCCGGACACGATCCCGCAAACTATGTTGCACAGCGCCTGTTCGCGACGGCGAGCGATGGCAAGCGTGTGCCGATCACCGTTTTGATGAAACGCGGCACGCCATTGGACCGAACCGCGCCGCTCTATCTCTACGGCTACGGTTCGTACGGCATTTCCATTGACGCCGACTTTTCCATCCGCCGCCTCAGCCTGGTCGATCGCGGCTGGATTTACGCCATCGCGCATGTGCGCGGCGGTTCGGAGATGGGGTTCGGCTGGTTTCAGGACGGACGCCGCGCCGCCAAAAAAAATACGTTCAGCGACTTCATCGCCTGCGCCGAAGAATTGATCGCACGCGACTATGGCCGCGCCGGCCACATCGTCTGCGAGGGCCGCTCGGCCGGCGGCTTGCTGATGGGCGCGATCGCCAATGTGCGCCCAGAGCTTTGGGCCGGAATAATTGGTGGGGTGCCCTTCGTGGATGTGCTCAACACTATGAGCGATGCGTCGCTGCCGCTGACGCCGCCTGAATGGCCAGAATGGGGCAATCCGCTTGAGGACGAAACCGCCTACGAGACCATCGCCTCCTATTGCCCCTACTCGAACATCGAGCGCAAAGCATATCCGGCTGTGCTCTCGACCGGCGGCCTGACAGATCCTCGCGTGACGTATTGGGAACCGGCCAAATGGATCGCAAAGCTTCGCACTTGCACAACGAGCACGCGTCCGGTCTTGCTGAAGATGAACATGGACGCAGGCCACGCGGGCGCCGCCGGGCGGTTCGAGTTTTTGCGCGAATTGGCTCACGATTATGCCTTTGCCATCAAGGCGATCGGCGCCGAGGAGGCCGAGGGTCCGTTCTGAGGGCGTTGGGCCGCTCGGCTTGTCAACGCGCCTGCCTGGGGATTAAGGTCCCCGCGGAGGTGGGGATTATGCAGAAAGTCATGACACTCTCGGCGACGGCGCTGGCTCTCGCGGCTGGACTCGGCGGGTGCTCTGCGTTGCGCTCTACGCCGGTCAATTTTTCTGACCACGGCGTGCGAACGGGCCTTCAATACGCACTGCCAAGAGGGCTCTTCTATGTCCAGTTGAGCGCCACCGGCGACGACCTTTCGCTCAGCGTTTCCGAGCCGTTCTATTCCGGCGACCCGAACGCGAGCTACATGCTCGAAGGCGCTTCCGGAGCACTCGCCAACCAGCAATACCTGTTGCTCGTGGATCCGGAGACGCGCCTGCTCTACCACGTCAACTCGAGATCCGAAGGACAGGCGCCGGAAATCATCACCAACGTTGTACGCGGCTTGGCCGCCGTCGGGACCGCCGACGGCGACATGGAAACCTCCAGCGACGACGGCGGAAGCGATGACCCGCAGGTGATTTTCCGCCGCGTGGTCGATCCCTTCGCCGGCGACGATTGCAATTTCGGGGAGACCTGCGATTTCGCCAGTTTGAACGAAGACCTCCGCCAAGCCGCGCTCGGCTATTTCAATTGTGCGTCACCCGCCACGAGCAAGGTGGGTGTTTGCCGCCGGCTCACAGCGCCGGTGCATTCGGGAGAACGGCCTTATCTCAGCTTGTCGCTGGCGCCGATGTTTCATGCAAACCCGGGCGCCGCCCCAATCGCTAACCTGACCGCCAACGAGTGCCGACATGCGATCTGCTACCGCGCGCCCGCGCCGTACGCGATCAGCATGCGCGTCGCGGGCGTCACCGACCAGAGCGAAATGGTGTATCTTCCGAACGAAGCTCCGGTAATGTCGCTTGAAGCGCCCGCCGGGGTGTTCGCCACTTCCCATGTCCGCATCGAGATGATGGTCGATGGCATGCCTGCGCGCTACACGGTCGACCGCGAGAATGAACTGGTGGCCATCACGTTGTTGCCGTTCACCCTGGTTCGCGAAGGATTCGCAGCGGTGGGCGACGTGATGAAGTTCCGCATCGATTATAACAATGGAAGAGTACGCCAACTCGACAGCGAGCGCGCTCGCGAGAACGCGGAAGACCGACGCCGCTCGGACAACCGAGCCGCCCAAGGGTCATTCGCTTCGGAATCACGCGAGGGCGACAATCCAGCGGAACACGACGACGGAGGACAAGAAACATCCGCTTCCATGACTGCGCCAACCGCCGACGACACCGGAGAACGCGCGAGCTCGGCAGGTTTTGCCGCTGGCGGCGCGGCGGCCCCGAGGCGCGCGCACGCCCAAACATTGCTTGTCTCCCCACTGGAGCCGAACCAGCACATTGTGGCGCCTGGCGCGGCCGGCGGCGACGCGCACGACATGGACGGCGGCAATGGCTAACGGCGGCAGACCGGGCATCCAGAGGCTCGTGCATGGCGTCGATAACCGCGTGCCGATCGAGCACGTGGAGGTGGCGCCATGGCGTTCCTTCTGCTGCCTGGAAGTGAATTTTGGCGACCAGCCCGCGACCGCCGGTTACGGCACCGGCTTGTTGATTGCGCCCAACATCATCCTCACCGCCGCGCACAATCTGTACTCGTTGCGCCAAGGCCTCTGGGCAAAAAAAATACTAGCAATGGTCGGCATGAAGAACGGCGTCCACGCCGCTCAAGCCGGCGTCAAACGCGTCGAGGTAGCGCCCGGCTACCGCAACAGTCTGCAGCGCGATTCCTTCCAGCATGATTATGGAATCGCGGTGGTGGAGTCCGACGCTTTGTATCGCTGGGCGGGGGAATTCGTGAGGGTGACCGATCAGGCGCCGATGGACAATACGGAACTTGCAGCCTCCAATGTAAGCGTCGCCGGCTATCCCGACGAGGACCGCCCCCAGATCACGCTCAAGTCCGCTTTCGGCGCGATCATTCCCAGCAAGCTGACGAAGACGAACATCCACTATGAAATGGACACGATGCCGGGACAGAGCGGTTGCCCGGTGTTCAAATGGTCGTCGCAATCAAAGAGCTTTCGCCTCGCGGGCGTTCATGTCGCTGGATATGAGCGCAGCAACGCCGCGAGACGCTACGACGGGCAAATGTGCGAGCAGGTCAAAGCCTGGGTCGCCGAGCACGGCAGGGCCGGCTAGACCTTGATCCCGAACCAACGCGCGCGATGGATGTCCTCGAGATTGTCTTCGTAGCCGGTCAGGTCAGGGTGCACCAGATTGGTCGAGTTGATGAACACGCTCATGCACACGGGCGCATCGTCGAGCATCATCTGCTCGGCGCGCGACATTATCTCGCCCCGCTTTGCGGCGTCCGCCTCGAAATCGGACTCGCGCATCAGCCGATCGTATTCCGGGTTTGAGTAGCCGGAGTAATTCTGCGCCCCGGTCCGCGTCTCGTGCAGGAACAGAAAGTTCTTGGCGTCGTTGAAATCGCCTACCCAGGCGCCGTCGCCGACGTCGAAATTATTTGCACGCAAATTGGCGTATTGCACCTGCGCCTCGAGGCCGCGCAGCTCAACACTTACCCATGGCGCGATCGCCATCCAGTGGTTTTGCACAGCCACCGCAACGCGGGGATTGTCGCTGGAGCTGCGGTGGGAGAACTCAAACCGCAACGGGTTGTTCGGCCCGTATCCCGCCGCGCGCAGCAACCGCTCGGCCTCGCGGCGACGCTCGGCAATGGGTGTATCCGCCCACTTGTACCGCGCCGTTCCGGGATAATTGAAAACCCCCGGCGGCAAGAACGAATAGGCCGGCAATTCTCCGGTGCGGTAAATTTGCGTCGCCACGAATTCACGTTCGTACGCCATGGAAAGCGCCTGGCGCACGCGCACGTCGTTGAAGGGCGCGCGCCTGGTGTTGAAGGACAGGTAGTTGCAGCTGAGATAAGGCGCCACGCGCGGAAAACCCGGGAGATCGCGGCGCAACGCCTGCACCTGGTTGGACGGGAAGCGCGTCGACCAACCCGCCTCCCGCGCTTGCACGCGCCGCGCGGTGGCCTGCACATCGTTGGATGGATAATAGTACAGATGTTCCAGCACGACATTGTCGGCGTCGTAGAAGGCCGGGTTGCGTTCGACATGTACGATGTAGTTCGACCACCATTTGCGCAGAATGTAAGCGCCGTTGACCGCGATGTTCTCGGGCTTGATCCAGGAATCGCCGTACATGGTCACACGGTGCTTGGGAACTGGAAACGTCGTATAGTGCTTCAACAGCTGCGGCAGATACGGCGTCGCATACTCGAGCCTGATCTCCAGTGTGCGGTCGTCGATGGCGTTGACGCCGATTGCCTCAGACCTCATCTGTCCGGTAAACGTCGCCTCGGCATTTTTGATCGGATACAGAAGCGGCGCGTATTGCGAGCCATTTTCGGGATTGAGGATGCGGCGGAACGCGAACTCAAAATCGTGCGCATCGCATGCCTCTCCGTCAGACCAGTTCGCCCGGCGCAGCGCGAAAATCCATGTGAGTCCGTCGGCGCTGGTTTCCCAGCTTTCCGCGATGCCCGGAATAGGCTCCGCCTTGGCGTTCTCCGTCGTGAGCCCAACAAACATGTTCCCGACGATATTATTTTCCCAAGTGCCCTGGATCTTGTGGGGATCGAGCGAGAGTGGCTCGCCCTGATTGCAAATGTCGAGCGAACGGCGCTCTTTGTCAAAACCGACGACACGAGAATTCGTGCAACCGCCAATCGCGGCCGCGCCGAACGCGCCCGCGCCCAGCAATATATTTCTCCGACTACCGCCCACTTTCATAAATCAGCGCTCCTTCGGGTCGAGGGCGTCGCTCAACCCGTCGCCGAGGAAATTGAGCGCAAGGAGCGTGATCAGCATGGTGGTTGCTGGCGCCATAAGCATCCAAGGCGAGGTGATCATTTGATCGGTCCCCTCCTTGATCAGCCGCCCCAACGACGTAAGCGGCTCCTGCACGCCCAAGCCGATGAAAGACAGGAAGCTCTCGGTCAGTATGATCACCGGAATATTCAGCGTCGCAAACACCACCACTGGCCCCAACACATTGGGAACGATGTGGCGGAAAACGATCTGGAGCGGCGTGGCGCCAGCGGCGCGCGCGGCTTCCACGAATTCGCGCTTGCGCAGCGAGATCGCCTGACCGCGCACGATGCGCGACATGGTCAGCCACTCGACCGCGCCGATGGCCATGAAGATCAGCATCAGATTTGCGGTCGCGTCGTCGGACTGGATCACCGTCATCAGCACGATGACAAAGAAAACGAACGGGATCGCGTAAAGCACATCGACGAAGCGCATCATTGCTTCGTCCACGAAGCCTCCGAGAAAACCGGCAGTCGCGCCCCACGCCACGCCGATGGTCAGCGCCACCGACGTCGCGGCCGCTCCCACCAGCAATGAAATCCCCAGTCCATAGAGGATGCGCGCGACCATGTCGCGCCCCACGGTGTCGGTGCCGAGTAGATGCATGTCCGTAAATGTCGGTGCGATCGCGACCTGATCGGGAAAAATCTCGTTGTACGAGTGGACCCACAGGAACGGGCCGAAAGCCGCGAGCAGCACGAGCACCGCCATCACGTACAAGCTCACAACTGCCGCCGGGTTGCGCATAAGGCGCCGGCGCGCGTCCTCCCATAGCGAACGACCTTTGACGACTTCCGTTGATGGCGAGGTTTCGTCGAGCAGGATGTCGGTCATGGCGTCCGCGTCCTTGGATCGAGCACGCGATAGGCGAGGTCGGCAAGCAGGTTGAAAACGATGATCAGCACCGAATAAACCAACACCACGCCCATCACCAAGGTGTAGTCGCGCTGACCGGCTGCGAGCACGAATTGTTTGCCTATGCCGGGCAGCTGAAAAACAGTTTCAACCACGAACGATCCCGCCATCGCCCCAGCGAGCGCGGGGCCCGCATACGAGATCACCGGCAGCAGCGCCACCGGCAGCGCATGGCGCCAGATCACTTGCGCTTCGGGCAGCCCTTTCGCGCGCGCGGTGCGCACTGCGTTTGAGCGAAGCGCTTCGATCATGCTGGCGCGCATCAGCCGCGAGATGATTGCGATCAGGGGTAAGGACAGCGTGGCGATGGGCAACACCAAATAACTCAGACGAAACTCATCTCGGTAAAGTCCGCTGGTCGGCAGCACGCTCCACTGGATGCCGAACAAGAGCTGCATCAGCGGCCCAATCACCAGCGGCGGAAGGCAAACGCCCACGATAGCAAGCGCCATCACGGCGTAGTCCTGGGCCTTATTCTGCCGCACCGCCGCCACCACGCCGAGCCCGCCCCCAAGAAAAAGCGCCAAGGTCATCGCGCCAAGCCCAAGAATGGCGCTGGTGGGAGCGCCCTCCGCCAGAATGTCAGCGACGGTCTTGTCCTTGTACACCATCGAGGGGCCCAGATCGCCCTCCAACAAGCCTCCGACATAACGCTGCAATTGCTCGCCAATCGGCAAATCCAGCCCGTATTGGTGTTCCAGTCGCCGCTCGATCTCGGGCGGCATTTGGCGTTCCTTGGTGAACGGCCCGCCAGGCGCGGCGTGCATGAGAAAGAATGCGCCCGCGATGATGCAAAGCAGGGTGGGGACCGCCACGAGGAGACGACGAACCGCCTGAGTTAGCATTTCACCGCAATCCCTGACTCACGTGGCCAAACGGCCAGCGGCGCGGGAACCTTGCTTCCCGGGAAAGCTGTGTCAACTTTGCCTCCCATGACCGTGTTCAGAACCATCACGCCGCACTTTGCGGTCGCCCCCCAGCTGTCTCCACAGGACATGGCGGCCGTGGCGGCCGCCGGGTTCAGGCTCGTCATCAACAACCGCCCCGACGGGGAGGCGCCCGGCCAGCCTTCCACTGGCGAAATGAGCACCGCCGCCGAGGCCGCAGGGCTACAATTCCAAACCCTGCCGTTTCAGGGGCTGCCCTCGCCCGCTACCGCCGCCGCAACCGCTGGACTGTTGGAGGAAGCCGAGGGGCCTGTGCTCGCCTATTGCCGAACTGGGACGCGCTCAATAATGGCCTGGGCCATGGCGCAGGCGCTGTCAGGCGCCGCTCAGCCAGGTGAACTTATCGCCATGGCGGCGGACGTGGGGTACGATCTGAACGCGGTGCGGGGGGCGTTGGAGGCTTTGGCCCCCAACGCTGGCCGGCCTTAACCAAATTGGGCAAGGGCGATCTTGATCAGGATTATGAGGGACATGGCGAGCAGCACTGTGCGCACGCGATCGATTAGAAACAGGGCGGTGTCAGTCGCTGCGCGCATGTCCCTTCCTCAATTGCGCAGGCCGAGTTGCAAACTCCGCGCCGCGGGGCGGGCGCCATGAGCGACGCTTCCGAACCTGTGTTCCAGACCTCCGGCCCAGTTTGGCTGCGGGACTTCGAGTGGGGGCTGACTGGCCTCACCGTACGCAAGACCGGCGCGCGCGTCCCGTATTCGCCCTCAATCATCAAACAGGTCAGCGCCTGGTTTCGCTTCTTCTTCGCCGCCCAGGGCATTGAGCCGCAGACGCCCTATTTCACCATCGCTTTCACGCCCGAGCGTGCGAGGCCCTGGTACCTGATCTGGGCAGTCGCACGCGCCGCCGGGGCCAAGCTCGCAAAGGACGCCGCCCACGCTGACGTGGTGATGCAGTTCGAGGACGCCACCTACAGCCCCAACCCTCCGCCGCTGTATCTGAAGCCAGGCGCCAAGCTGATCAATTTCGGCTGCACCGATGTTTCGAAAACCCACGTCGCACGCGCTTGCGCCGCCGCCTTCGGCAATCCGCTTGCGGTCGATCCGATGACCCATGTCGGACCGGCAGTGGAGAAGTCGGAGATCAACGCCGCCCATGACGGGCGCATCGTGCAATGCCCGACCAGGCCGCACCCCGGGCGGGTCTACCAGCGCGTCGTCGACAATCGAGGTCTCGATCCAGAATTGGTCGAAGATTTGCGCACCTGCACGGTCGGCGGCAAAGCGGTTTGCGTGTTCATCAAACGCCGGCCCGTAGGGCGCCGCTTCATCAACACCAACACGGAAGTGCTGCTGCGCACCCCCGAGGAGGTGTTCACGCCAGAAGAACTAGGCCAGATCACCGCTTTCACGAGAGAAATTGGGCTGGACTGGGGCGGCGTAGACGTGCTGCGCGACAAGAGCGACGGCAAACTCTACATCGTTGACGCCAACAAAACCGACATGGGCCCCCCGATCACGCTCAATCTATCGGCCAAACTCAAGGCGACCCGCATGCTTGCGGCGGCCTTCCGCGACTATGCCTGCAGTTCCGGGCATTGAGGGATTCATGGCGTACAAGATCGAGTTTGTGCGCGAGATGGAGTTCACATATGGCGAGGCGCAACAGGTCAGCCCGCTGATCCGCCGGGTGGTGGCCGATAATCCCGGGCCATTCACATACAAAGGCACTGGCGTCTACATTATCGGCGAAGGCGAGGTTGCGCTGATCGACCCCGGACCGGACACGCTGGAGCATCTCGAAGCACTGATGCGTGCCGTTGAGGGCGAGCGCCTCACCCACATTTTCGTCACACATTTCCATCTCGATCACAGCCCCGCGGCGCGGCCTTTGGCGGCGCTAACCGGCGCCAAGATCTATTCCAGCGCTGTCGCACCGAAGCGCGAACCGGACGGCGCCGTAGAACTGGAGGCGGGCAGCGATTTCAATTTCGCTCCTGACATCGTTGTGCACGACGGCGACCGCTTCTCCGGCCCCGGCTGGACCATCGAAGCGGTAACGACTCCAGGCCACACTTCGCACCACATGGCCTATGCGCTGCTCGAAGAGAACGCGCTGTTTACCGGCGACCACATCATGGGCTGGTCGACCACGGTAATCGGCCCACCCGACGGCGACATGAGCGCCTATCTCGACAGCCTGATCAAGGTGCGCGACCGCGACTATGACGTGCTATGGCCCACGCATGGGCCCCCGATTCGCCGAACCCGACCGTTCGTGCAGGCCTATTTGGATCACCGCCTCGACCGCGAAGCCCAAGTGCTGGGTCAGCTCGAGAGCGGTCAGCATTCGATCAAGGACATGGTCGCGGAAATGTATGCCGACGTCGATCGACGCCTGCATCCCGCCGCCCGCCATTCGGTGTTGGCGCACATGATACGCTTGATAAGACTGGGGCGCGTGGTTTGCGACGGCCCTCCCCGCGTTGACAGCGAATATTGGCTGAAGCGTTAGCGCAAATCGGCTAATAAGGGCGCGCCTTGGAGGCTCGCTTGTCTACTCTGGACGACATCATCCCGTTGAATGCGCCCGCGCGACTTGAGCCTCCGTGGTTTCCCGGCGACCCGGCGCCGTGGTTTTTCCTTCGCTCCGACGTCAACGAAAAATTCTCGTTGTCCAGCATGGGCGGACGAACGATCCTCATAACCTTCCTGGAATCGCTTTCCAACGCCGAGGACGCGGCAGTTCGCGACGGTCTGCTTGAATGTGTTCCCCGCCTCATTCCGTACGCCAATGCGATGCTCATCGTAACCGCCGACGCCGCCGATCCCGCCGTGCGCATGCCGGAGGGCGCCACAGGCGCGCGCTATTTGTTCGATCCCGAGCGCAAAGCGGCGACGCTCTACGGCGCCTTAGCCGGCGGCAAGATTCGCCCCACTTCGTTCGTAGTTGACGCTAGGCTTCGTTTCAAGGCGGTTATGCCCGTGCGCAATCCGGCCACGCACGCGAGGGACGCGTTCGAGGTGTTCGCGCGTCAGCATGCGCAGGCGCCGGCGCAGCGCGCCGTCCACGCGCCGACCTTGACCATTCCCGACGTGTTCGAGCCGGAACTATGCCGGCGCCTAATCGACGGCCATAGCGCACATGGCGGCATCGACAGCGGCTTCATGGTCGAGCGCAACGGAAAGACCGTGAAGAAGCGCGACCCCAGCCACAAGATTCGGCGCGATTGGTTCATGAACGATGCGGAATTGATCGACGCCTGCCGCGAGCGCATCCGTCGGCGTATCGTACCGGAAATTCGGCGAGCGTTTCAGTTCGAGGCGACGCGCATCGAGCGTTATCTGGTCGCCTGTTACGATTCCGATGAGAAAGGCCATTTCGCCGCCCATCGCGACAACACCACCAAAGGCACTGCGCATCGCCGCTTCGCGGTGTCGCTGAACCTGAACGACGATTATGTAGGCGGAAATCTCGTCTTTCCTGAGTTTGGCCAGCACCGCTTCCGCCCCCCGCCCGGAGGCGCATGCGTGTTCTCATGCTCGCTCATGCATCTCGCCACCCCGGTGACCGATGGCAAGCGCTACGTATTTGTGCCGTTCCTGCACGATGACGCCGGTGAATGCGTACGCCAGGCCAATCAGGAATATCTCTCGCTCGACGATTAGCGGCGCGTCTCAGGGCGGCGGCGGCGGAGGCGTATCGCTTTCGCTGCCCTCGCGCGGGGGCGCTGGCGCAGGGCCAGACTGCGCCTCCGCATCCTCGAGGCGCGCGCGTAGTGTATCCAGGAAAGCGCGCATGCGCCTGGCGTTGGCGCCAAGATCGGACCGACCGACACGGCTGACCGACCGCATGTCGATGCGTGCGCCCAACCCGTCTGGACGCACCCGAATGGCGATGTCGTCTTTGAAGCCGAACCAAAACGTCTCCGCCACCGCTTCCAGCACGCCATTACCGGCATCGACGCGGCCAATACGCCAATTCTGGTCGTGCGCTAGTTCAGATGCGATCTCGAACGCGCGCGCCTGGGGGAGTCCGGTGGAGAGGTGCATGATGTCGCCATATTGGCGCCGCTGCCATTCCACGAAAAGCGTGCCCTCGCCATCGCGCTTCGACAGAAGGTCGAGACCGTTGCCGCCGGAAACCGCGGCGCGTTCTCGCACCACCTCGGCGCTGAATGTGGGTGGCTTTTCCAAGTCCGTGCTAATGTCGTGGATCGGGGCGATGCTCTGGGCCTGACGCCCCACGTAAATACCGTATATTGAGCCAAGCACTGGGATCACCAGCGCAAGCCCTGCGCCAAGCACGCCGCGGCGCGGCGGCGTGAAGAAAGCCAACGCCAGCGCAATCCCCGCGACCGCCGCGACGCCTCCGAGGACGCGCGGGCCCCAGTCGCGAGTAAGAACGACAAATCCAATTTGCCAATCGAACAGCCCGAACTTCGCGCCAAGAGCGGCGAATGCGAAATAGAGCGGCGTCAGCAGCGCCAGCAGCAACGCGACGCGCACAATTGTGTCACGAAACTTATCCATGCCTCTCCCCTGGACCTATCCCTCTGACCGTTCAGGCGTTCTGCTGAACGAGGTCCCACTTGTTGCCATAGATATCCTCGAACACGGCCACCTTGCCATAGGCCTCTACACGCGGCGCTTCGAGGAAATTCACCCCACGCGCCACAAACGCGGCGTGATCGCGGTCGAAATCGTCCGTGTCTAGGAAAAACGCCACCCGGCCGCCGGTCTGGTCACCCGCGCGCGCGGATTGGGCCTCGCCCACGCCCTTCGCCAACAGGATTTCCGCCGAGTTCGCGCCTGGCGAGACCACAACCCAGCGCTTGCCGCGCCCCATGTCGGCGTTTTCCACAAGCCGAAAACCGAGCGCGTCCACGAAATACGCTATCGCTTCGTCGTAGTCGCGGACGACCAGAGTGACCTTGGCGAGCCGCATCACTCCGCTGCTTGCGCGCTGGGCAGACGATATTCCTTGAACATCTCGCGCAGCGCCAGCTTGTTGATTTTACCGGTGGCGCCAAGCGGGATTTTCTCGGTTTGCACGACATCATCGGGCGTCCACCATTTGGCGATCTTGCCCTCGAGGAACG
This sequence comes from Terricaulis sp., assembly GCA_040080225.1. Classification (GTDB taxonomy): domain Bacteria; phylum Pseudomonadota; class Alphaproteobacteria; order Caulobacterales; family Aquidulcibacteraceae; genus Vitreimonas. Next base: position 2,561 of record JBEBIU010000057.1, on the reverse strand, counting down.
CGAGCACCTGTTCCTTGCTCGGATTGGTCCCAGGCTTGGGTTCGATGATCAACAACGGCCGCTCGTCCCATTTTGGATGCGCCACACCGATCACGGCCGCGCAGGCGACGCCCTCGCAGCCGACGGCGATGTTCTCGATATCGATCGAGGAAATCCACTCACCGCCCGATTTGATCACGTCCTTGGCGCGGTCGGTGATTTGCATCACGCCCAATTCGTCGAGCGTGGCTACGTCGCCGGTGTCGAAGAAACCGTCCGCCTCCAGGCATTCGCCCTTCTCGTTGCGCGCGCCGGCGTTCTTGAAATAGGCGCGCGCCACCGCGGGGCCTTTCACCATCAAGCGCCCGAACGCCTTGCCGTCATGAGGCTTCTCGCGGCCTTCGTCATCGACGATCTTCATATCGACCGTGAACAGCGCCCGCCCCTGCTTCAATTTGGTTTTGATCAATTCTTCCTTGCCTTGCGCATAGTGCTCGGCGAGTGGCTTGCCGATAGTGCCGATCGGGCTCATCTCGGTCATGCCCCAAGCGTGGATCACCTCGACGCCATAATCCTGTTCGAACGCGCGCAGCACTGCTTCCGGCACCGCCGAGCCGCCGATGGCGACGCGCTTCAGGGTCGTGAGTTTGGAATTCGTCTCGCGCAAATAGTTCAACAGCATGAGCCACACCGTCGGCACTGCCGCGGTGAAGGTCACTTTTTCTGTTTCCAGCAGTTCAAAAATACTGGCCCCATCGAGCTTGGCCCCCGGCATCACCAGCTTTGCCCCGCACATCGGCGCAACAAACGCAATCGCCCAGGCGTTGGCGTGAAACATCGGCACTACCGGCAGCACCGTGTCCGCCGCGCCCGCTCCGAAACAATCGGTCTGATTGGCGGCGAGCGCATGTAGCAGGTTGGAGCGGTGCGAGTAGAGCACGCCCTTGGGATCGCCGGTCGTGCCCGACGTATAGCAAAGCCCGCATGCGGTGTTTTCCTCAAAGCCGCCCCAGCGCGCATCCTGGGCATGTCCGTGAATGAAATCCTCGTAGGCGATTGCGCCGGGCAAACTGGTTTGCGGCATGTGCTCGCGATCGGTCAGGATCACATAGGATTTCACGCTGCTGAGTTGCGGCGCGATCTTCTCGATGGCGGCGATGAACGTCGTGTCGAGGAACAAAATCTTGTCCTCGGCGTGGTTTATGATCCAGGCGATCTGCTCGGGAAACAGGCGCGGGTTCACCGTATGCAGCACCGCACCCATTCCCATGGCGCCGTACCATGTCTCCATGTGCCGCTCGGTGTTCCAGGCAAGCGTGGCGACACGGTCGCCGAGGCCGATCCCGCGCTCCTTCAGCGCATTAGTGACCTGTTTGGCGCGTCGCCAAATGTTGCCGTAGGTCGTGCGCGAAATCGGGCCTTCGGGGCTGCGCGTCACCACTTCTCGGCGCGGAAACCAAGAATGGGCATGGTCAAGAATTTTATCGACCGTCAACGGCCAGTCCTGCATCAGTCCGAGCATCGCTTTGCGCCTCCCATCGGCTTGTTTTGCCGCAATGGTAGTGACCTTATTTGTTTGCGGCAATGACCGCGTCAGGCCGCAATCGCGCGCCGCATTTCCGGCGCCTGCACTGCTTCCTGCGTGCGCGAGATAACCCACAGCTGGCCGAACCCGGCTGGCGCATCCAGCAAGAAATATTTGGCTGAAATCACGCACTGGCGGCGCGGCGCTGGCCACAAGGATGCAACCAAAGCTGCGCGGTCCTGCCCCAGAGCAGCGCGGTCAAGAGTGGCGGGGTCGGCGGGGTCAATCGCGGGGACCAGCTCCCGCTGCGGCTTCGAAGGGCGCGCCGGCGCCAACCGCAAGACGATGGATGCAAAGGCGATGTCCAGCGCGCGCACGATACCTCCGCGCGCGAGCATCGGCGATTCTCCCTGGCGCAATGGTTAAGGATAGAGCCGCTTCTTCGCCCACAGCGCGCCCGGCGCTTCGCGCGTGAACACCAGCCGGTCGTGCAACCGGAACGGGCGGTCGCGCCAGAATTCGATCGTCAACGGGTTGAGCCGCCATCCGGTCCAGTGCGGCGGGCGCGGGATGTCGCCGAGACCGTATCGCAACGCGAATTCGGCGACGCGCTTTTCCAGCGCCAGGCGATCGGGCAGCGGGCGCGATTGTTCGCTCGCCCACGCGCCGAGCCGCGCGCCGCGATCGCGCGTTTTGAAATAAGCGTCCGCCTCCTCGCCGCTCACGGGCGACACCGGTCCGCGCACGCGCACTTGCCGCTTGAGACTCTTCCAGTGGAAGCACAGCGCCGCGCGCGGATGGGCCTGAAGCTGCGCGCCCTTGGCGCTTTCGGAATTGGAGTAGAAGACGAAGCCCTGCGCGTCGAAATCCTTCAACAGCACCATGCGCACGTCAGGCGCGCCGGATGTATCGACGGTGGCGAGCGCCATGGCATTGGGGTCGGCTGGCTCCTCCGCCTTGGCTTCGGCGAACCAGCGCCGGAACAGCGCAAACGGTTCGTTCTCCGCAAACAGCGCCGCGTCGTCGGGCGGGGGCGGCGCAGTGGGATCGTAGCTCG
>JBEBIU010000161.1:0-4340 GCA_040080225.1 Terricaulis sp. | reverse complement strand
GTCGCCCCTTGCGCGGGAGAATAACCGCCGCCGCCACAACCGGCCCCGCCCAGGGCCCGCGCCCCGCCTCGTCGATCCCGCATATGGACATGGGCGCCGACGATGAAAGGATTCAGCTCGGGGGGCAAACGCACCACCCGTGTGAATTAGTTGCTTGACAGCATGCAAAGAAAAAATAACAATTTGTCAGGAAAACTTAACGGAGTTCGACATGGTGGCTCGAGAGCAATTTGCGTGGGTTTGGCTTCTCACTTTGGTGGCGACGTACGCCGTCTATTTCACCGCCGTCGTGTTGACGGGGGAAACCACGTTCTGGACTCAGATCATCATGTTCGCCGCGACCGCGATCGTTCAGGTGGTGATCATTGCGGTCGCGAGCGCGATGATCGCGCTAAGACGGCGAAACGAGTTGAGCGGAGACGAACGCGATCTCGCCATTGAGCAACGGGCGACCGCGGTGGCGTACAATATTCTGGTAACCGGCATCGTCCTCGTAGGCTGCGTCCTGCCGTTCACCCAATCGGGCTGGAAACTCTTCAATGCAGCGGTTTTCGCGATCGCGTTGGCCGAGATCGTCCGCCACGGTTTGATCATTGTGATGTATCGAAAGGGGCTGAAGGAGAGCAAAGCCAGCCGAGGTTGGCATGGGTGAGCGGCGCCTAACCAATTCCATCCGCACGATGCGTTTCATGGCCAGCGAGATGACGCAAGCCGAATTGGGCGAACGCATTGGCGTGACCCGCCAGACCATCGCCGCGATCGAAGCCGGCAAATACTCGCCGACCCTGGAGGCCGCCTTCCGCATCGCCGAGGTGTTCGGCAAGCCGCTGGAGGAGGTTTTTCAGTGGGGGTATGTCGATGTAGCTTGACTATCAAGGAAACTTGTCTTAAAGACATGGAAGCTTGATGGGGAGCGAAACATGTGCATCGGCAAGGTCAATTGGGTCGCGATCATAGTGGGTATGCTGATCGCGCTCATGCTCGCGGCCGAACAAGGGGGCGCGTGATGGGGGCGGCTTCCGATATTTGTGAAACCGCGACCGCGCCTCGGGCGGTCGCGCGCCGCTATCGACGCGAGATGATCCTTGCGAGCCTTGCCTATGTGGGGATCATCTTCATCAGCGTGTACGTGGCGCGACACTTTGCGCCGCCACGCTGGGTTGCGATCCTGCTCGCACTGGGGTCGGCTGCGCCGGTGCTCATGATGCTGCGCGCCTATGGGCGGTTCTTTGGCGGGCTCGACGAATTTCAGCGCCGCGTGCAATCGGATGCGTTGGTGATTGCTGCCGGAATCGTCGGCTTTGCTGCGTTGACTTATGGATTTCTGGAGACCTTTGCGGATTTTCCAGTGTTTGAGGGTGCGCTAATCTGGGTGTTGCCCGCGATCATGTTCGTCCATGGCGTCGCCGCCTTTTTCATACGCCGGCGATACCAATGAGGAACCGGCTCAAAGTGCTGCGTGCCGAGCGCAATTGGAGTCAGGCTGATTTGGCTGAGCGCCTCGATGTTTCGCGTCAAAGCGTGAACGCGATCGAAACGGGGAAGTACGATCCGTCGCTGCCGCTGGCGTTCAAGATCGCGGACCTGTTTGGGATGCCGATCGAACAAATCTTCAGCGCCGACAATGTGGCGCAAGCCGCTGAATAGGAGCCGCTCATGGTTTTGCTTCCAGCTTCGCAGAGCAAACGCCGCCTGTTGATCCGCACTGCGATGATCGCGCTTGGTCTTGGGCTGCTCGCGTGCGCAATTGCTGCGCGTTTCTGGAGCGCTCCAGTACATGGGCTGACGCTCGCGATCCTCGTCGCTTTCTGTGCGCTTGCGGTGCTGGAGCTAAGTTTCTTTGACGAGTTCGCCAAGCAATCTCACTATGTCGCCTGGTATTGGGGCAGCTTGCTTGGGCTCATCGCGGTTGCAGTCGCGCAAGTGCTGTTAACTCTTGGCGGGGGGCCGTTTGGGGTGGTGCGAGGCGCCATCGTCGATAGGCTCGGCGATGCAAGCCCAGTTGAGGCGCTGCTCATGGGCATGATGGCGACGCCGCTTCTTATGGGCTTCGGTTTTGTCCTCGTGCGCGGTGCGAGTTGGCTACGTGGCCGCTAGGGTCGCCCGATGATGCCTAGCGGGGTCGAGCCAGTGGTGGATCGGCGTTATTGCACCGTCTGCTCGACGTCCGCGGTAGAAGCGTTCCTACGCTGAAGCCAGCTTGATCCCGGGGGCGGCGCCCTTTACGCGGATGCAGCAATGGCCGCCGACCAAGACTCCCCCCGGTGTTTTCAGGATGTGATCCTGACGCTCCAGAATTACTGGGCCGCACAAGGCTGCGCGATTTTGCAGCCTTACGATGAGCAAGTCGGCGCGGGCACCTTGCACCCAGCCACAACTTTGCGCGCGCTGGGCCCCAAACCCTGGCGGGCGGCCTATGTGCAGCCCTCGCGGCGGCCCAAGGATGGGCGTTATGGCGAAAACCCCAACCGGCTGCAGCATTATTACCAGTTCCAGGTGATTCTGAAGCCGAACCCGCCGGACTTGCAGCAGATCTATCTCAACTCGCTCGCCGCCATCGGGCTCGATCCGCTGCTGCACGACATCCGCTTCGTCGAGGACGATTGGGAGAATCCCACTGTCGGCGCCTGGGGGCTGGGTTGGGAAGTGTGGTGCGACGGCATGGAGGTGAGCCAGTACACCTATTTCCAGCAGGTCGGCGGCCTCGACGTGCGCCCGGTCTCGGGCGAGCTCACCTATGGGCTGGAGCGGCTGGCCATGTATGTGCTGGGCTACGACCGCGTCTACGACATGCCGTTCAACGCGCTCGATAGCGCCCATCCGCTCAGCTACGGCGATGTGTTTCTAGAAAACGAACGCCAGCAATCGCGCTTCAATTTCGAACTCAGCGATCCAGAGCAGAATCTACGCTGGTTCGCCGATGCGGAAGCAACCGCCACACGCTTGTTGAAAGAAGGCGCGGTGCTGCCCGCGTTCGACTACACGCTGAAGGCGTCGCACCTGTTCAATCTGCTCGACGCGCGGGGTGTCGTGTCTCCGACAGAGCGGCAGAGCTTCATCGCCAGGGTGCGGGAATTGGCGAAGGGGTGTGCGAGCGCTTGGGCGGAGGGCCAAAGCTAATGCCCCAACTTCTGCTCGAATTTTTCTCCGAGGAAATCCCCGCGCGCATGCAGAAGCGCGCCGAGGACGATCTCGCGCGCGCTTTGGGTGAGAAGTTCAAGTGTGGGGGCCTGGAAGTAAAGGACATCAAGACCTTCTCCTCGCCCCGCCGCATCGGCGCGATGATCGACGATCTGCCGGCAAAAGCCGCAGATGTGAACGAAGAAAAAAAAGGCCCGCGCGTGGGCGCACCGGAGGCTGCGGTCCAGGGTTTTCTCAAAAGCGCGGGGCTTGCTTCCATCGATCAAGCGCAAATCGTCCAAGACAAGAAGGGCGATTTCTACGTCGCCCGCATCGAGCGCGCGGGGCGGGAAACCTCCGCAATCTTGCAAGCGATTGTTCCCGAAATCGTGCGCGCGTTCCCGTGGCCGAAATCGATGCGCTCGGGGACAAGCGATCTGCAATGGGTGCGGCCGCTGCAGAATATTCTCTGCCTGTTCGGCGGCGCGCCTGTGAAAATCAGCATCGACAACGTGCCGAGCGAAGCGAAAACCTGGGGGCACCGCGTCCATGCGCCGGAGGCGATCGCGCCGAAGGATTTCGCCGATTATTCTGCCAAGCTGCGCGCCGCCAAAGTGCTGATCGACCGTGAGGAGCGCAAGTCGATCATCCTGGAGCAGGCGCAAGCGGCGTGCGCGAAGCGCGGCCTTGAATTGGTCTCCGATCTTGGTTTGCTTGAAGAGGTTGCGGGGCTGGTCGAGTGGCCGGTGGTGCTGCTCGGCGATATGGACCCGGATTTCCTCGACTTGCCCGGCGAAGTGATCCGCCTCTCCATGCGCACGCACCAGAAATATTTCGCGGTGCGCGATCGGAAGGCGCAAACACTTGCGCCGCACTTCGTTGTCGTCGCGAACGTCGAGGCCAAGGATGGCGGTGCAGCGATCGCGGCGGGCAATGCGCGCGTGCTGTCGGCGCGGCTCAACGACGCGCGCTTCTTCTGGGATACTGACCGCAAGACGCCGCTCTACACCGACGCACGCCGCGACAAACTCAAGCAGATCGTGTTCCACCAGAAGCTGGGCAGCGTGTGGGACAAGGTCGAGCGTGTGAAGGCGCTGGCGGGGGAGCTGTGTGCGGTGACGGGCGCGGATCGTGCGCTGGTCGAACGTGCAGCTGAGTTGTGCAAGATGGATTTGGTGACGGAAACTGTCGGTGAGTTTCCGGAGCTGCAGGGGCAAATC
>JBEBIU010000160.1:0-4391 GCA_040080225.1 Terricaulis sp. | reverse complement strand
GCTTTGCACGCCCATGCCGGCGTCCTCGCCGGCATGGGCGTGCAAAGCAAACGCTCCGGCGTCTGCATTTGTAGCAACAAGCGCCGGCGCTCCAAGGCGCGCCAAACGCCGGACAACGCGGTGCGTTTCCGGGTTCGCTTGCATTCCAGTCCCGCGAAGGCGGGAGAGCGGGGCGCGCTAAGCGCGTGAGCTCAAAGATAACATTGGTGGAAGCGCTCGCGCGCGCCCCGCGTGGTCTGTCTTGTACAACCGGCGCGGACCTGAGGCGTTCGAGGAAATCCCGGAGGGCCATACGTTGCGGAGACGGGAGCTGCGATGATCGGGGTCTCCTCCCCTTCGATCATCCCCGCGACGCTGGGGTTCCGGCGAGCTCTTGGCGCCTTGTCTCGCGTTCCCGGCCGACGTGCGGTGAAGCCCAAATCGGCAGTCGCGAGGACGTTTCGTCGATCGGAAAACAACCCGATCGCCAAGCGCCCATTTTCAACCGCCGCTTCACCGGGCCTTCAAGTTTCTTGTACTCCTCAAAGCAATCACGTTCAAACCACAATCCCTGAACTTGTTCGGCCTTTGGATCCGGAAGCCTCCCGACAGGAACTGCACACACTATCCCACGGGAGCGAACTCGGTCGGATAGAGCGCCTGCAAATGGCGTGTATTCAGAGGCTTAAGCCGGGATAGCCAGGTTTTATCCCGCAAATTCGCAAGCGCGGGGACACACGCTCATCGCGCAGGCGTCGCCAATCTTCCGAAGGGGCTACGCGTGAGCGTGTGTCCCCTCGATGGGCCCGATGGGCTCGATGAGCGCCTTGTGCCAAATGTCGCACTGCCGCGCCGGGCGGCTTGCTTGACGCCTCGGCTACCCCCCTCTAGTAATCCGCGCGCTTGCGGGGGGCCTCGGGAACGAGTCGCCCCTCGCGGGCGTATGCAAGTGTTCAATGGCAGACGAAAAACAGCCTGAGGACGCCCTTTCCGACCTGCGCCGGCGTGTCGCCAAGGCGCGCGGGGAAGGCGCCTCGACCTCCCCGCCCGCGCAAAGCCCGGCTTCGCTGGCGCTGCGGTTCGGCGGCGAGTTCGGCGCTGCGGTTATCGTCGGGGCATTGCTTGGATACGGGGCCGATATTTTTCTCCACAGCGCGCCAGTGGGGTTGATGATCGGCGTCGGGCTTGGGTTCGCCGCTGGGGTGGTGAATGTCGTGCGTCTCGCACAGGCGTTCAACCAAGCCAATCCGCCGGACCCAAATGCGCCGCCGGCTCGCGACGACGAAGGCGATTGATGACTGGAGTTGAGTCTTAGTGTCGAACGACCCGATCCACCAGTTCCACATCGAGCCGATCAGCGAGCCGATCCAGTTCGGCGCGATCGACGCGACTTTCACCAATTCCAGCCTTTTCATGGTGGCCAGCGTCGGTCTAGCCAGCTGGTTCATGTATTCAGCGATGAAGCCGGCTGCGCTTGCACCGGGGCGCGCGCAAGTGGCGGCGGAAAGCGCCTACGGCTTCATCCACGGCATGGTGAAGGACATCGCTGGCGCCGAAGGCGTCAAGCGCTTCTTCCCGTTCGTGTTCACGCTGTTCCTGTTCATTTTCGCGGCGAACATGATCGGCATGTTCCCGTATTTCTTCACCCCGACCAGCCAGATCGTGATCACCGCAACCATGGCGCTGATGGTGTTTTTCACCGTGCTCGTGGTTGGTTTCGCCAAGAACGGCTTGAAGTTCCTGAAACTGTTCGTGCCCTCCGGCGTACCCATCTACATTTTGTGGTTCGTGGTGATTATCGAGATCATCTCGTTCTTCTCGCGGCCGCTGAGCCACGCGGTTCGTCTCTGGGCCAACATCCTGGCTGGCCACTTGGTGCTGAAAGTGTTCGCAGGCTTCGTGCCGATGTTGGCTGCGGCGGGCTTCGTCGGCATTCTCGGCTCGGCGCTGCCGCTCGCCATGACGGTGGCGCTCTATGCGCTCGAGTTCCTGGTCGCGTTCCTGCAAGCCTACGTGTTCGCGCTTCTGACCTGCATCTATTTGAACGACGCCCTTCACCCCGGCCACTAGGCCGACAACACCCCTGAATAAACTGGAGAAAACAAATGGACGCGGAAGCAGCAAAAATGATTGGCGCCGGAATCGCCTGTATCGGCATGGGCGGCGCCGGTATTGGCGTCGGCATCATCTTCGGCAACTTCCTGCAGGGCGCGCTGCGCAATCCTTCGGAAGCCCCCAAGCAATTCGGCAACCTCATCTTTGGCTTCGCCGTGACCGAAGCGCTCGGCATCTTCTCGCTGCTGATCGCGCTTCTGCTGCTGTTCGCGCTCTAAGGAGCGGCTTCTATGGCGCACGGCGATGAACAAGTGCCGGCCGCCCACGGCGACGCCGCGCACGCGGCGGCGGAAGCGGGCGCGCATGGGAGCGAAGGGGGAGCGTTTCCCCCGTTCGACGCCAGCCTATTCGCCAGCCAGCTCTTCTGGTTCGCACTGACTTTCGGCGCGCTTTATTGGGTGCTGTCGTGCTTCGTGCTGCCCAAGGTGAGCGCCGTTCTGGCCCAGCGCGCCGCCACTGTGCAAGGCGATCTCGACGCCGCCGCGATCCAAAGTGCCGCCGCCGAGGACGCGCGCGCGGCGATGGAGAAAGCCACCGCAAAGGCCCGCAGCGACGCCCGCACCATGATCGATAGAGCCCGCACCGATATGACCGCGAAGCTCAGCGCTGAGCAGGAAGAAGCCGAGGCGCGCCTCACCACTCGCATCCACGCCGCGGAGGCCAAGGTCGACGCCGAGCGCGCCAAGGCGCTTGGCGAGGTCCCGGCTTTGGCCGAGACTCTGGCGCGAGACATCGCCGACAGGCTGGCGCCTAAAGGAGCGCGCGCATGACCTTCGACGCCACTTTTGTCGCTCTCATCGCCTTCAGCCTGTTCTTTGCGCTGCTCATCTATCTCAAAATCCCGACGATGATTTTGAAAGCGCTGGATGCGCGCGCGCAAGAGATCGCCAAGGAATTGCACGACGCCCGCCGTATGCGCGAAGACGCAGAGAAGCTGCTGAAGGAGTACGAAGCCAAGCGCGCCGCCGCTGAGGCCGAGGCCAAGGCCATCGTCGCCGCCGCCAAGCAGCAAGCCGCCGCAGTCGCCGAGGAAACCCGCGCCAGCATGATGGCGGCTATGGCTCGGCGCGAACGCCAAGCCGAGGAGCGCATCGAAGCGGCCGGCGCCAAGGCGGCCGATGAAGTCCGCGCCGCCGCAACTGAAGCGGCGATTACAGCAGCCGAAAAACTCCTACGCGCGCGCATGGACGAGGCCGCGCAGGCGGCGCTGGTTAGCGAAGGCGTGGCGGAAATGGCAAAGCGTAAGTTCGGCTAAGTGTTGTACAGTTCGCGCCGCATTTTTGCCTTAATTCGCCCGCCACATTAATTATCCCGCGACGGCCATCTGCGCGACGCCGGCGATCCGATTGTCCGGTCCATTAGCGCCGTGAAGCGTACGGTTCGCCCGCGCGCGAACTCCCCTCGCCTGCGAGCGACAACTCACGCCGGAGGGTTCGCATGCCAATTTTAGATTTCGAGAACGAACGTAACCGCCGCAACACGGGAAGAAAGTCCGTCCCGGCCAGCGCGCCAGTAGTGCAGGCGCAGGCGCGTTTTGCGCTCGCGGACGCTCCGCGCGGCGGCGACACCGTGCTCGACCGCCACCGCCTGCTTCTGGCGGTCGCGGAATTTCCCGCCGAGCAATGCCTGGTGTTGGACATGGTGGCGACGCCAGCGGGCCGGTTGACCCGGCTCGAACTGACCATGAGTTCTAGCATCGCCGCCGAAGCCGAACTCGCGGCCGATATTCTGCGCCTAGCGACGCTCACCGCCCCGCATGCGCAGTTCAAGCCGATCGAGGCGAGCGGCGATGCACGGCTGAAATGGACCCCACTGGCGCCGCGGCCGGAGGCGATCTCCGCCGGAATCGACCGCGATGGCGCCCCGCGCACGATCTGGCTCGCGCCCACTGCGGTGCGGGCCGCAGACTTCGCCTGCGCTATCGCCGCCGCCGAAGCGGCGGGCGTCAAGCGGCTGCGCTTTGAGTTGCGCACGCGCCGCCCCTCCGAGCCGGAGCGCGAAGCGATCGCCGACGCCGCGCGCCGTCTTGCGTTGGCGGAGATGATCACCGATGACGCCGCCAGCCAACTTGCGGTACTTTCGCTTTGGCTCACGCGCCGGACGGGCGTCAGCATCGGCGTCTCGGTGGCTGCGCGGGTCAATCTGCATGAGAAGGATCTCGACTATATCGTCATGGCCTTGTTCGGGCGCCCGCGCGCTCGCGCTGCTGACGAAACTTGCACCGGCATGGTCGCCGATTTGCGCGCCGCCGCGCCGCGGGGCGAAGCGCCCGCATTCCGCTTCGCGCCCACCGGGGA
>JBEBIU010000056.1:0-19020 GCA_040080225.1 Terricaulis sp. | reverse complement strand
GTGCTGCAAGCGCATCGCTGTTAGTGCGGTAGCAAACACCTATGCCGGCGAGGGCGCCGGCGGTCCATGTTTACTGCGCCTCTGTTGCAATCACGCGCGCCGCTCTCAACCAGGAAACAGCTGCACGCCCACTTTCGTCAGAACGCCATTCTGCAATGCCAAGCAAGCTTGGCTTTCTCCGCCCTGCACGAAGCAAAACAACGGCGCATCGGCGGCGCGGATGGCGAGGTAGCGATCGCGGCTCAAGCCCTCTTCCGGATAGAACGGAAACTCGCCGCTTTCCGGCGCTTCCGCGCTCGCCGGCCAGTCGGGCAACGCGCCGCTCGTGGCCATTGTGTTATTGCTGGAATTGATCCAGTCGGCCAACGCCGCCTGCATCGCAGCGGCATCGTTTGCTTGCGCCAAGCTCATTACGTTGGCCGAAACGTGAGTTTCGCTGAACAGCGTAGCGCCATCGGCGTCCTTGATCGTCAGCGTCGCGTGCGCTGACGCGCAATCCTCTCCCTCGGCCGCCGCCGCAACGCGGAGCCCGCTCCATTCCGCGCTGGCGCTCGCCACGCACGCGCTTGAGCCCTCTGTTCCGCCTTGGCATGCGCCAAGCGCCGCAACCGCGACAGCGACAACCAACCAATTACGCATGTTCCCTCCTTCGCTCGACGCCGTTCGTGGAATGGGCCCTATCCAATCTCTGCGCCGCACGCCACCTCGGACGAGGGCTGGGAGCCCAATCCTCCGAGGTAGCGCTACCACTTCCGCTGCGCTAACCACGCGCCCATGTCTAACCGCATCTCCTTCCAGGGCGAACTGGGCGCCAATTCCCACATCGCTGCACGTGCGGCTTACCCGGCGCTCGAACCTCTCCCCTGCGCCAGCTTCGAAGACGCCTTCGCGGCGGTGAGCGAGGGCCAGGCGCGCTACGCCATGATCCCGGTGGAAAACTCGGTCGCCGGGCGCGTCGCCGATGTGCATCACCTTATCCCGGAATCGGGGCTCTACATCGTCGCCGAGCGCTTCGAGCCGATCCGCCACCAGGTGCTGGGCGCGGCAGGCGCGACGCTCGCGGGCCTCACCCACGTGCGCTCGCACCCGCAAGCGCTCGGCCAGTGCCGGCGCTTGCTGCGCGAGCTTGGCGTGGTCGCGGTGAAAACCGCCGACACCGCCGGCGCGGCGCGCGAAATCGCCGAAATGGGCGACCCCAAGATCGGCGCGCTGGCGTCTGAGTTGGCGGCTGAGATCCACGGACTTCAAATCTTGAAAGCCGACATCGCCGACGCCCAGCACAACACCACGCGCTTTCTGGTGTTCGCGCGCGAGCATGAAAATGCCGCGGCCAGCGCCGGACCCTGCATGACCAGTTTCATGTTCCGTGTTCGCAACGTGCCAGCCGCGCTCTATAAGGCGCTCGGCGGTTTCGCCACCAACGGCGTCAACATGACCAAGCTCGAAAGCTACATCGAGGGCGGAGGCTTCTCGGCGGCGATGTTCTTCGCCGAAATCGAAGGACACCCAGAAGAGCGGAATGTAAAACTGGCGCTTGAAGAACTGGCGTTCTTCTCCGCGTCGCTGAAAGTGTTGGGAGTGTATAGGGCGGACGCGTATCGGGGGCGAGGATGAGCTAGACCGTCTTGCACTGCTTCGTTCCAGTGCGTGCGCATTGGCGCTGCCCCGCCCTGTTGCGCACTCGTACTGACGGGCCGCATCCCTAACGGGATCGGAATGGCGCATATTTTTGTACAAGAGCGAGGATGCGCCCGATACCTGGAGCTTAGCGCGCCAAGATTCGTTGCGAGCCCTCGATCTTCGCCAGCGGAGACCAGCCCGAGAATGGTGGGTGTAGCAGGATTCGAACCTGCGACCCGCTGATTAAGAGTCAGCTGCTCTACCAACTGAGCTATACACCCGATAGGTCCCGAGCCGCAGCACATAGGGCGATTGCCAGCGTTCGTCCAGACGCTTGGGGTTCAGAACTTGAAACGCAGAGCCGCATTGATGCTGTGTCGCTCAATGCGGTCCCCGAACTCGCCCTCGTAACTCAGGCTGATCGTCGAAGAACCGTTCGTGGCGTCTACGCCTAGTCCGACCAGCGGCGCGCCTCCCGTGTCCACATCATCGGTCAAAACTATGTCTGGCCCCCCGCTGGCGAGGCGGAACGTGCGGTCTCCCGAATCTTCCATCGCGTTACTGCGATAGCCGGCATAAAGGCGCGGGGCCACGATGCTGCCGCCAAAGTCGAACCGGCCGCTCAACTCAAGCCCTGCATCGGCCCAGAGCCTTTGGGAGAGGCTCTTGTCGGCTTCGTAATTCAAGCCGACACCCCCGCCCTCCTCGACGTATCCCTCCTCTTGCATCGCGACGTAGGTCAGGCTCGCTTGCGGCGTCACAATCATCCAGTCAGCCAGGCGCAGCGGCGCCGACGCGCGCACAGCGGCGTGTCCCTCATAGGCCCACCACTTGGCCTCCGAGAGACTGCTGAAACTGTCGCCGATCTCCACGAGTCGGCGCGAGCGCATTTGGCCCGCGCCGAGACCGCCAATGACATCGAGGTCAATGGGCCCAAGCGCGGTTCCGAGGTAGGCGTTGACCTGGCCGAACGTCGAAGCGATTTCGCCATCGCGACGCACTTCGTCCTTCGCCTCCGAAGTCAAAAACGAAGCGGACAGACCAAACAAGGCCCCGTTGTTCAGCGGGCCATCAATGCCGAGCGCGATGCCGAATCCTTGCCCGCCATATTCCTGGCCGTTCGGCGTTTCCGGCGTGCGGGCGATATTGTAGCCGATCTCCTGGGCCCAGACCGATATTTCGTCGAGGCCTTGCAGCCGCACAGCCGCCAGCCGATTGGAGCTTGCGCCTTGCGCTTGTTGAATCGCCGTGGCCGCAAGCTCCGTGGAAGCGGAGGCGAAGCTCGGCATCAGATTTTGGTAGGCAATCAGGAAGTCGGCTTCGTTGTCCACGCCCGCCAGCGCCGCGGCCGCATCCGTGTTCGGGCGCAGCGCATCGATCAGCGGGTTGAACAAGATCGCCTGGTTGGCGGTAAGGTTAAGTTGCGCCGGAGTCTTCAATACAAAATCGGCGACCAAAGAATTTGCATCGCCTGGATCGATGGCGACGGCGAGATTGTAGAGCCAAGGCGAACCTGCTCCAGAGATCGTGCGTTCAACATTGGCGCCACCGACAAGTCCGCCGTTGGCGGTTAGCAGTACGTGGGAACCTGACACAGGCAGGCCCACCGGGACAATCGGCGTTACGACAGCGCCCGGCGCGAAACTGACGCCGCCAGATGCGACGATCCTTGCAGACTGACCCGCGCTTGCGGACAATTGAAGCGAGAGCACCGAATCCGCGCCGAAATTGGCCGACGTGATATTGGTCGTTCCACCTTCAAGCGCGAGCGTCCCGTCCGTGACATTGATAGACAGCTGCCCGTCGGTATCCGTGAGCACGCCGCCATAGCTGGCGCCATTGTTGATATTCAGGCTATCGGCGCCCGCGCCGAACGAAAGATCACCGTCGATTAGGCCCGCGAACAAATTCACGACGTCTGCGCCTGACCCCAGGCGCACATCCCCGACGATCCGCACCGCGGGACGCGAGTTCACATCGTTGTCCACCGCGTCGTCGTCGTTGAACGGCGCATCCGCGATCTGATTCACCGTCACGGAGATCGAGGATGCGGACGTGTCTATGGCCACTGCGGCGCCGGTTACTGGCGGCGGCGGAACATCGTCGTTGGGGTCGGCGTCCGTCGCCGTCACACTTGCGGTAATCGTGCCCGAGTTTGTAATCGTTGCCAGCGTATTCGACTGATCGGTCAACGCATAAGCGTTACCCACTTCGCCGAACAACTGCGCGGTGACGGCGCCGCTGTTATTGAAAGCAGGTGCGTTGGCGCCCGATCCAATGAAAACCGCAATGGAATTTTTTGATGTATCCGCGACGACATTTGAGATGATTTGGCGTCGCGAGAGTATGGTCGGCACGTTGGCGTCAGCGCCGATTCGAACGCCGTAGGAATTGGCCTCTATCGCGGAAACCGAGATGTCGCCGTCCAGCGCAATCCCGGCCGCTGTTGTGACCGCGGCGCCAGTTCCCGACCCTGTGATTCCTACAGCGGTCGCTTCAACCCCATCATAGACCCCGGAAGCGGACACCGCGCCCCGGACATGGAGACCATAGGACGACGCAGTTGGGCCAAGCGCCAAATTCGCTGATGGATCGGCTTGGATCGAAATTGCGGGCGCAGCGCCAAATACGACAATACTGGCGGTAACATCATCGTTGGTGTCCGCTCCATCATCAAGGAGGCCGTCGCCGTCGTCGTCAAGATCGTCTTCAATGCCTATGCCTTCAATCGTAACCCCGCCCCCGACGCTAAAGCGCACGTCCACGGCCGATCCGCCCTGCAAGAGGTCGTCAGCGTCAAGTCCCGTTACGTTGGCGGGACGAATGAAATTATGATAGCCGGTTACACTCCAGCCGCCGTTAATGCGAAGATCTCCGCTGATTGGCGCGCCGACAATCAATCCGCTCGAATTCTGCCCCCGAACCGTCACCGCGCCACGTGCGAATACGTCGCCGGCGACGCCGCCACCAGCGCCCCCCAAAATCGATATTGCGGAAGAATTGTCGCCGACGATGTTCATGCCGCCGGTGCTGCTGAGATCGCCATTCAATGGTGCGTCCAGGCGGATTCCACCGGAATTTACGCCTTCGATATTGATCGTTCCGGCACTGGTGATCGCGCCGTTGAATGCGGCCACGCCGCCAAGGCGGATGCCATAGCGGTTCGATCCGACTGCCCAGGCGCCATCAAGGTCGCCATCAGTGTCGCTGTCAGCGAGCACGTAGGTTTCTAGCAAAGAGATCGCGCCGGAATTCGACACCGTTTGCGGTCCAGCGAAACCGCCCTGCACCAGAACGCCATTAGTGTCGTTCGCGTCATTCGAGATTAGGGCGCCGGAATTCGTGACATTGTTATTCGAATTCACGGTCACCGCAGTTTGCCCGGCCGTCACCGTGATCGAACCGCCCGCCGCGATGGTGACATTGCCCGGCGAGACCCCGTCAGGCGCCGACGTCGTCACCGGATTTGTAGTCGCGGTGGTGATGTTCACGTCGTTTGCTTCCGCGTTATTCGCCGAAGCGCCCGCTAGGGCAGCTGCGAGGCCCGCCAGCTGAACCGTTCTGATGCGCATGCCGGCTCCGTCCCCTTCCCTGATGGGCAGCGGGGCGGCCCCTCAAGACCGGCAAATTCCCGCAGG
Organism: Terricaulis sp.; assembly: GCA_040080225.1. GTDB lineage: Bacteria > Pseudomonadota > Alphaproteobacteria > Caulobacterales > Aquidulcibacteraceae > Vitreimonas. The sequence goes on along the minus strand of JBEBIU010000056.1, from coordinate 13,762 downwards.
CGCGCCAGGAACTCAGCCCCCGCGCACAGCGCTTGGCATGCCGGCTTTGCGGATTTTTGTCCAGTGCGACCCGCATCGCGCAATGCCTGATGCCGCTCGAAAATGTGGCGGGAATCAGGCGCCAAGGGTCCGGACGCTTAAGTGGAGAAACGCTAGCTGGGGAAAGCCTGGCTTTGGCGCCTTGGCGCGCCGCCTGGGGCTCCTACCCCAAGCCCTGCGTCATGGGTTTGGCGAGCGTTCTCTGGGGCGCGTTGAACGCCAGCAATAGAGCATCCACGTCGTCGGCCGGCACCGCCCGCGAGAAGTAGAAGCCCTGGAGTTCGGTTACTCCGACCAGGCGCATCGCCTGCGCCTCAGCTTCGGTTTCCACACCCTCGGCCACAATGTCCATACCGAGACCGCGCCCAAGCGTGATCACCGATTGGATGATCGTCATGGAGCGGCGTCGCTCATCGACGCCGGTGACGAAGGCGCGGTCGATCTTGATTTTGTCGAAGCGGAAGTCGCAGAGGTAGCGCAGACTAGAATATCCCGTGCCGAAATCATCCAGCGCCACCTTGAAGCCAAGGTCGCGGATTTCCGACAACACCTGCCGATTGCGCTCGCTCGATTCCATCATAACCCCCTCGGTGACTTCGAGGATGATGCGGTCGGGGTCGATGTCGTGCTCCTCAAGCAGGCGCGCTAGCAGGCCCACGAGATCCATGTGGCGGAATTGCACTGGCGACAGGTTGATCGCGACATCAACCATCGGCCAGCGTTTGGCCTCGGCAAAGGCGCGCGACAGAACAAAGGCGCCTAATGCGGGCATGAGGCCGGCATCCTCTGCGATCGGAACAAACACGCCTGGAGAAATGTCGCCGCGCACCGGATGACGCCAGCGCAACAGCGCTTCCAGCCCCGTAATGCGATTGCTCAAGCAAGAGATCAGCGGTTGGTAATAAAGCGTCAGCTCTTGCCGATTGATGGCATCGACTAGCTCCATCTCGATCTCGCGGCGCTTCTCGATTTCCGCCGACATGTCCGCGGAAAAGAAGATCGCGCGATTTCTGCCGCGTTCTTTGGCGCGATAAAGCGCGATGTCGGCATTGCGCATCAAATCCTGCGGCGTGTCGCCGTGCTCGGGCGCGCGGGCGAGGCCTATGGACGCCGTCATCCGCAGATTTTGCCCGTAGAGGTCGAAATTGTCCTCGAACGCGCGCGCCAGACGCTCGCCGAGCTGCTCAGCGGATTCCTCGTTGGCGGCGCGGTGCAAGACCGCGAATTCGTCGCCGCCGAAGCGGGCAAGGAAGTCCCCAGGCGTCATGATCGCCCGCAGGCGATCGGCGACAGCGGTTATCAACGCATCGCCGGCTTGATGGCCCAACGTGTCGTTGACGTCCTTGAAACGATCGACATCGACATAGGCGACAACCACGAAGCGACCATTGCGGGTTTGCACCATAGCGTCGAGCGCTTCCTGCAAGCGCTCCACGAAATGGTGCCGATTGGGCAAACCCGAGAGCGCGTCATGCAGCGCCTGGTGGCGGGATTGCTCTTCGCGGTCGGCGAGTTCGTCGGAAGCGCGCTTCAGCCGCCTGATCATTATCCAGGTCAATATCCCGGCGCCAATGACGCCGATCGCGACCAGAGGCAGAATAAAGAGGAGCAAAGACTGACCGGGTTTGCGCGGCGTCCAGCTGATGGAGCCAAGAGGCGCGCCATCGTCGGCGCTGAACTTCTCAGCAACCCGTCCGCTTGCGCTCAAGGCGCTGCTCCCGACAGACAAATCGTTGATGAGCAGCGAGCCGCCAACGTCGTGAAGGAAAGATTGATCGATCTTGACGATGCTCAACAGCAGATGCGGCTGGCGTCCGCGCAGCAGGTCGGCGTCTAGATTGGGGACGATGCTGATCGCGGCGACGACCGCCGGCTCGCCATCGACACGCATGATATGGCCGGCCCAGCGCCCGAAGCTGGCGCCCAGGAGCGCCTCGTAATGGCCCTGGCTTTCCGAAAATACGCGATCGCGAGCGCGCAGCCCTTCGGCGGGGCCGTTGCGCGCCTCGTTGATGATTGCGTTAAACACCGTCCGGTGGTTGGCGTACGCAAGCCCGGCATCAGACACTTCGCCGCCGACCGTGGCGTAGATCGGCCGATTTTGGTCATCGACGATGATGACCTCGTCGTGACCGTATGTTTCGTAGAAATAGAGCCCGATATTCGCGTTGATCCAATCCAGGTCCAGCGGCCGGCGCTGGGCGTTCATGACCGCGTCGTCCCACCAGGCGATCGCCTTTTGCTGGTCGAGGACCTTACTCACGCTCTGGTCGAGCGCATTTTCCACGAGTTGGCGTTCGCGCACCACCGCTGCGGTATTAGCTGACCATCCGGCATAGGCGACGATGGCGACCAAGATCACGCCGAAGAGAAATAGGGCGCCGCCCACAAGCGCTGTAACACGCCGCAGATCGTTCTTATAATGGGCCGTCCTAGCTTCTGCTGGCGTCATCTTGATTACCCGTGCGTGAACTTCCGCCACACTTAGTCACGGCAATAATGTCGCCATTCCAACAAATATATTGTTACCCCTGTAAAGTATAAATAGGAGATAGTATGTAATTAATACTATTTGAACCATGATCGGTAAGTCATGGTTAACGCGAATGCCGCTGCATTTTAATATTTATTAACGCAAGTTCTATCTTGCTTCCGTTCAATTTACGCTTTATTAGGGAAATCGCATCCAGCGGAAGATGGCCGGAAGAATTCCGAAGGGCTTGGCTCCCGCAGATTGCGACCCTGGTTAAACAAATTTTTTGGTGTCTCTGATGAACGGGTACGTGCTGAAGACGCGCGCCGATAGCCCCGCGCTGCGCCGCGCCGCAATGGCGATCGAGCAAGCGGCCTGGAGTTCGCTTGGATTTCTGAATTTCACTCGCGCTCATTTCAACTACTACCAGGAGTTGTTGGATGAGCATGCGGACTGCCAGTTGTGCCTGGTGGATGAAGCGACTGGGTACCCCGTCGCCGTCGGCAATTGCGTGCCGCTGACCTGTGATTTCAACAATTTGCCCCCCGAAGGCTGGGATTGGATTGTCGAGACCGCGGCAAACGACCGGGCGAAGCCCGCCAACGCCATCGGCGCGCTGGCGATCTCGGTGCCCGGGGTTCATCGCGGCAAGGGCATCGCCCGTCAGCTGATCGCTGGTTTCCTGGACGTGGCGCGCAAGCGAGGCTTCGACGGGGTGATCGCGCCAGTGCGGCCATCGGAAAAGTGCCGCCACCCCTTCATCTCGATTGAGGAATATGTCGGCTGGACCGACGATAAGGGCCATTATTTCGACCCTTGGCTGCGCAGCCACAGTGCGTGCGGCGGCCGCATGGTGTCGATCGCCTCGCGTTCAATGGTGGTCGATGAACCAGTCGCCTTCTGGGAGACAATGACAGGACGCACCTTCGCCGAGTCCGGCGAATACGTCCTCGACGGCGCGCTCGCTCCGGTTTCGATCGACGTGCCGCGCGGAGTCGGTCGTTACGCTGAGCCGAATGTCTGGTTCGCCTACGCCGCGTGACCTTAGCGGCGCTCCTCCACCGGGTAGTAGACCTCGGTTCGTTCGATTGTTTCCCCACCCGTGGGGCTCGCCGTGCGCGAACGAACCACTTCCCAGGGGATGACGCCCTCGGGTTGCTCGTCGCAACTGGGTGGCCGCCCTGGGCGCGCGTAGGGCAGCTCGCGATGCGCCAGCAAATAGGCGCAGGCGCGTAAGTAAGTCTGGCCGAGCTGTGAACGCGGGCCGACGTGTACGAACCGGATCACCGATCCGCCTGGCGTCTCTCCAGGCCGGACCCCGCCGGAAAAGCGGCTTGGCTCGGGACCAGAATAGGGATAGCCGACGATCCAACTCCGGTGTCGGCTTGCAGTTTGCGCAGGCGGAAAAATCCGCACCACCGATCCGTCGGGAGCGAGACTGCTTTCCGCAAAGTACGCGTTCAGCCGCGACAGGCCGTCGCTTTCAGCTGCATCGCGCTCAGCGACGGTTTGCTCGGCGGTCACGTCCACAAACAAGATCGGCTGCGCCGGAATTTGTTCGCGGCTGAGCTCCATGCCTTCGAAATCCACGTCCGGCAATTGTTCCGCGAGCGTCTTCAGGCGCGCCAAGCCGTTGTCCAATTCACGCTCGACAGCGCCGCGCAGCACGACATTCACGAAATAGCGGCAGAGCACATTGGTGAGCCCATGCGGGCATTCGGCGGAGACCGCCCAGGCGACCGCGGTTGAGTTCCCGTCCGCCCGCTCAAGCTTCATGTTGGAGTGGAGGCTGGCGCGATCGCGCAACAGGATGTCGCTTTCGATGGCTTCGTTTTCGGTCGATTCCTGGATCGTCATACGCCCGGAGCCGACTCGCCTGGATTTGCTGCTCCAGCGCATTTCCTGTCCGCGGCCAGGTCCATCGCCTGTGAAGCTGTATTCGGCGTCGGGATCCATCGCGTAGAAGGGCGACCATTCTTTCGCCACACGCAAATCGTTGGCGAGGGAAAATACTATGGCGCGCGGGCGATCAACCGCTGCGCTGCGCGTGACCGCGAGCGAATTCGGCAAGAAGAACTGACCGACCAGAAAAAGCACGCCGGCCAAGGCCGCCAGCCCCACCAAAAGCCAAAGAAACCACCGCATTCAGGCATCCCCCTCCGCGGGCCAGCTCAGGGCGTACCACCAGCGCCGCTGCTGCGCCACGCGCGACCTTACGGGCTTGTATTGTGCGCCGCCGGCTCGCGTTTGAAGCGAGCCCGCGCTCAATCCGAACCCGACAGAGCGCGTTCGCCTACCATGACCGCTTACGCCCGGTCAGCATCCCGTCGCAGTGCGTCCCACACCTCAAACTCATAGGCGATGCAGCGTTCCATCATTTCGCGCCATATGGGCTCAGCAATGGCCCAGGACAGGCCCCGACGCTCGGCCTCCACCCTGACCTTCGTCAGCACGTCGCGAATGCGGGCTTCGTCGCGTACAGTCTCGCGGCTCTGCTTGATGCGCGCGGCGGCGTCCATGTAGCCCTGGCGGCGCGCGATCAGCGCCACCAGCACACGATCGACCTCGTCAACGCCAGCGCGGACGTCTTTCATATCGCGGCAATTCCCCGGGTCGGGCGCGTCAAAACGCGATGAAACCGGGCGGGATACAATCTGGTCCATGCCCTAAACCTGGGACCGGCTAGTCGCCCAGTCCAGGGGGCGCGGGGACGCAGGGGCAGCCCGAAATTGGCTAACCGCCTGCCAGCACGGTTTCGGCGCTCGCATCGTACCGCGCCACACGGAAGCTGCTGACGCCGAGGGTTGGCATGGCGGCCATGAAGGCGGCCAAATGCGGGGTTCTGTTGTGAGCTTCCAAGGCGTTCGCATCGGTCCACCGCTCGACAATGTGAACCAGGCCGGATTCGCCAATATCCTCCGCGAAAGCGTAAGCGATGCAGCCTGGCTCCTGCCGGGTCGCAGCGATCAGGGGCGCAGCCGCAGCCTTCAGCTTCGCGGCGCCCTCAGGACTAGTCCGCAGATAGCCTTGAATGAGGATCATCCTTGCACCTTAAAATTTCAGGGCGTGCTCTGGTACGCGCGCAGTCCAACATAGCAATAATCAACCGCACAGCGCGTGAGCCACACCCGCACCGTGTAGCGCGCACTCTGCTGCGGTTCGACACTGACGGAGGGCCAAATTGTTTGGCTCGTGTCACGCCGCGCTGGCCGCCCCTGAGCGTCGAGAACCTCAATATCGACATCGTCGCAATTGGAATCGCAAGCCGCCTGAAACACGTATTGTCGTCCCGCTTCAAGCACATAGGATTCGCGGTGACCGTCCTCGCCGGCGCCCAGAAGGGAAATGACGTCCTCGCCCCATGGTTCCAGTCGCCAAGCTTGGAAAGCTCCGCTGGCGCGGTCGAGTTCGCGCGAAATGATCCGTGGTCCGGCGGGCATGCCGCGGCGGGACGAAGCCACCTCGACGACTTCGCCGCGAGCGTCGGGCAAAGCCGCATCCTCACCGCCGAGCAATTCAGTTTCCTGGGCTGGCGCTGGCGCTCCTGCCTGCACAAAAAGCGCGAAACCACCTACTATCGCGAGGACAATCCTGGGCATGATCTCCCCCACACACGCTGAACACGTTGCTAACATCGTCGGCGCGCCGATCAAGCCGACGGCGCAGCTTCTAGAACGGATATGACCTCCACGACACAATGAGCGGCGCCGACAAACCCACCCTGCCTCCGCTTGGCGATCTGCCCGGCGAGAACGCGCCCGCCCATGCCGTCAAGGGCGTCGAAGCCGTACGCGACGCCTGGACGCGTCTGCCCTCGCGCCCCGGCGTCTATCGCATGCTTGGGGCTGACGGTGAGGTGCTTTATGTCGGCAAGGCCAAGAGCCTGAAAAACCGCGTCGGCCAATACGCCCAGGGACGCGGACACTCAAACGCAATCTATCGGATGATCCAGCAAACGGTAGCGCTGGAAGTGATCGTCACCGAGACCGAAACCGAAGCGCTGTTGCTGGAAACCAATCTGATCAAGCGCCTCAAGCCGCGTTTCAACGTGCTGATGCGCGACGACAAAAGCTTCCCATACATCGCCATCCGCACCGACCACGCTACGCCGGCGCTGCACAAACACCGCGGCGCCAAGAGCTTCAAGGGCAAATTCTATGGGCCCTTCGCCAGCGCCGGCGCGGTCAATCGCACGCTCAACACGCTACAGAAGGCGTTTCTGCTGCGCTCTTGCACGGACGCGACGTTTTCGGCGCGCACGCGGCCCTGCATGCTGCACCAGATCAAACGCTGCGCGGCGCCGTGCGTGAATCTCGTGGGCGCGGAGGAATATACGGGGCTAGTCCGAGACGCACAGGATTTTCTCGAGGGGCGAAGCGTCGATCTCCAGGATCGCCTGGCCGCGGAAATGCGCGCTGCCTCCGATGCGCTCGCGTTCGAGAGCGCCGCACGGCTGCGCAACCGCATTCGCGCGCTCGCTTCGGTGCGCGCCGCGCAAGGTATTAATCCGTCCACGTTCGATGAGGCCGACGTGTTCGCTCTACACCAAGAGGGCGGGCAATCGTGCATGCAGGTATTCTTTTTCCGCGCCGGCCAAAATTGGGGCAACCGCGCCTATTTCCCGCGCCACAGTTCCGAGGAATTAGCGCCGGACATTCTCTCTGCCTTCATCGCCCAGTTTTACGAGGATCGCGAGCCGCCGAAGCTCATCTTCGCGAGCGCCGATCCCTCCGATCGCGAATTGCTGGAAGCAGCATTATCGATCAAACTCGAAAGCAAAGTGGAAATCCGCGCGCCGCAGCGAGGGGAAAAGAAGGACATCCTCGATGCGGCCCTGCTGAATGCGCGCGAAGCGCTTGGGCGGCGCATGGCCGAGAGCGGCAGCGTCGCCAAGCTGCTCGATGGCGTGGCCGAGACCTTTGGCCTGGTCGAGCGTCCAGAGCGCATCGAGGTCTATGACAATTCCCACATCCAAGGAACGAACGCGCTGGGCGCCATGATCGTGGCCGGGCCGGACGGCTTCGTGAAAAACCAATACCGCAAGTTCAACATGGAGCGCGCCAAATTCAATGGCGACGATTTCGCCATGATGAAAGCGATGATCGGACGGAGGTTTGCGCGGATGTTGGCGGAGCGGGAGGAAGCACCTGGTCCAGCCATCTCCGACACTCACCTCCCCCTCGATGGGGGAGGTGGCCGCGAAGCGGCCGGAGGGGGTGCGTGCGCTGGCGACGAAGAAGACGCCTCCAAGGGCTCACTCGCAAACGTCAGCGGGCCTCACCCCCTCAGTCACGCTTCGCGTGACAGCTCCCCCATCGAGGGGGAGCGGGGTGCAATCAGCGATGGCGGCGTGGATTTCTCCAAAGAACGCGATACCGAGCCCGAATCCAAATTCGCCGCCATCCCAGATCTCGTGCTGATCGATGGCGGCGAGGGCCAATTGAACGCTGCCCTCGAAGCGCTTGAGGAACTCGGCCTCAAGAAAAAGATAGTCATCGCCGGCATCGCCAAGGGGATCGATCGCGACGCGGGCCGCGAACGCTTCTTCATGCCCGGCCGCGCGCCATTCCGGCTCGACGAGAAAAGCCCGGTGCTTTACTATCTGCAGCGGCTGCGCGACGAAGCCCATCGCTTCGCCATCGGCGCCCATCGCGGCAAGCGCAAGGCCGAAGCGGTGAAAAATCCGCTCGACGAAATCGATGGCATCGGCCCCGCCCGCAAACGCACCCTGTTGGATCGCTTTGGCTCGGCGCGCGGGGTATCGCGCGCAGCGCTGTCTGAGTTAGAAGCGGTCGAAGGCGTCAACACGGAACTGGCTAAGCGAATTTATGATTTCTTCCATGACAAAGGACGAAAATATGGACCGCCGGCGCCCTCGCCGGCAAACGCCGGCGTGCGCGATTGGGAGCGCGTCGCTCCTGCGGCGCTGCGCGGCGCCGCGCGCTCCAACCTCCAAGCATCCGCGCTGGCTGGCGAGGGCGCCGGCGGTCCATAATTGCGCATCGCACCTGGCCGCTAAGGAGAGCGAGCGGTGAACCTGCCCACCCTTCTCACTCTCTTCCGCATCGCTATGGGGCCGACGATTGCAGGGCTGATCTTGTGGGCGTCGCAGGTCACCTTCTCCGATCGCACGCTGGCGGCGCAGCTTTATGTCGCCTCGCTATTCGTGTTTGGCTTGGCCGCCGCGAGCGACTGGCTCGACGGCTGGCTCGCGCGCAAGCTGGGCATGGTGACGCGCCTTGGCGCTGCGCTCGATCATTCCGCCGACAAGGTCCTGATCACGTGCGTACTGGTGGCGCTCGCTTACGCGGATTTGCCGATGCCCCTGGTCGTAGCGGCGATCATCATTCTCGGCCGCGACGTTGCAGTGGCGGGGGTGCGTGAGGCGCTCGGGGCGCGTGGCGAGGCTTTGCCGGTGAGCAGCCTTGGAAAATGGAAGGCTGTCGTCGAAATGGCAGGCGTCGGCGCATTCCTGGCGTTTCAAGCCTCGGTTTTGTACAATTCATCGGCTGACTTGGTTCACAGCCTGAACCGAGCCGCGCAAGTTCTACTTTGGACAGCGGCGGCGCTCGCACTAGTGAGCGGCGCAGATTATGCCGCGAAACTCGTCAGTCGGGGCGGCCGAACTCAATAATGTTCAAAAGCAGCATTACGACAACAAAAGCGCCGATCGCGATCAGTGCGGTCATTGCAATCCCCTGAGATTCGCCAAGTTGAGATTCGCGAAGTTAGGTCCAGGTTTAACTGATCGATCGACATCGCGCCAGAGGTCCGGAGCGGGCGTTCAACCGCACGCAACAGACCTCAGACGTGCTGGACAACGCTCAATAGGTTCAAGTCCGGATCGTGAAACCAAGCCACTTTGGTTCCATCCGGCGCTGACCATATGCCCTTGGCATCCTGCACGAAGAACGGGTAGCGCGCGAACACGACGCCCTTGGCCGTGAGCGCGTCCACCATTTGCTCGATGTCATCGACCGTGAACGCCAGCACCGCATATTGCGCCGGCGCGACAGCGGGAACCCTTGAGACGCGCACGCGCGCGTTCTTGGCCTCGAAGACCAGGGCGAAGGAATCGTCGGCGACAAACTTAAGCCCGAGCGTGTCCTGGTAGAACGCCTTGGCGGCGTCAGGCTTCATGGTGCCGACAAGGGCGGTGATGGCGGCGGATGTGAGCATGGGCGCCTCTTGGACCGCCGGCGTCCTCGCCGGCGCTTCTCATCATCTACCACAACCTGAACCCGCCGGCGAGGACGCCGGCGGTCCAAGTTCACGCCCCTTGCGGCGCGGCTCCGCCCCATGGGTTTCCGCGCACAGACGCGGGCTCGTCATCCTCATCGGTTACCGGCAGCGCCGGGGTTGGCGCGGAAGGTGTTTGCGGCGCATCGTCGGGACGGTCGAGCTTTTCGCCGGCCAGGACCTTGGTAATCTCTTCGCCACTCAGCGATTCATATTCGAGCAACGCTTCGGCAAGACGACGGTGCGCGTCCGCCTTCTCCATCAATAGGCGTTTGGCTTCGGCGTATGCAATGTCCACCAGACGTTTCACCTCGGCGTCTATTTTCTGCGCAGTGGCCTCGGCGACGCTCTGCGTGCGGTTTACCTGCATGCCGAGGAAGACCTCGTCATTGTTGTCGCCATAGGCGACCAGGCCAAGCTCATCGGAATAGCCCCAGCGCGTCACCATGTTGCGCGCGAGATTGGTGGCGACGCGAATATCCGACGATGCGCCAGAGGTGACCTTGTCTTTGCCGAAATGCAGCTCTTCTGCGACGCGGCCGCCCATCAGGATGGCCAATCGCGAAGTCATCTGCGTGAAGTTCATCGAGTATTTGTCGCCTTCGGGCAACTGCATGACCATGCCTAGCGCACGGCCGCGAGGGATGATGGTGGCTTTATGCACCGGATCGCTTTCCGGAACGTTCAGTGCGACGATCGCGTGACCGGCTTCGTGCCAGGCGGTGAGCTGTTTTTCGCTTTCGCTCATCACCAGCGACCGCCGCTCGGCGCCCATCATCACTTTATCTTTGGCGTCCTCAAACTCCTGGTTGGTCACTACGCGCTTGCCGCGACGCGCAGCGAGCAACGCCGCTTCATTCACAAGATTGGCTAGATCGGCGCCGGAAAAGCCCGGCGTGCCGCGCGCGATGGACTTCAGGTCCACCCCCTGAGCCACCGGTACGTTGCGGGTGTGCACGCGCAGAATTTTCTCGCGCCCGCCGACATCCGGATTCGGCACCACGATCTGGCGGTCGAAGCGGCCGGGGCGCAGCAGCGCCGGATCGAGCACGTCGGGGCGGTTGGTGGCGGCGATCAGGATGATGCCTTCGTTGGCTTCGAAGCCGTCCATCTCGACCAGCAATTGATTGAGCGTTTGTTCGCGTTCGTCATTACCCCCGCCAAGTCCGGCGCCGCGATGGCGCCCGACCGCGTCGATTTCGTCGATGAAGATGATGCAGGGCGCGTTCTTCTTGGCCTGCTCGAACATGTCGCGCACGCGGCTCGCGCCGACGCCGACGAACATTTCAACGAAGTCCGAACCCGAGATCGAGAAGAACGGCACATTGGCTTCCCCGGCGATGGCGCGCGCGAGCAGCGTCTTGCCGGTGCCGGGCGGGCCGACCAGCAGCGCGCCTTTGGGAATCTTGCCGCCGAGGCGCTGGAACTTTCCGGGGTCCTTCAGAAACTCAACGATCTCGCCAAGTTCCTCTTTCGCCTCATCGATGCCGGCGACATCCTCGAAGGTGATGCGGCCCTTGGCCTCGGTGAGCAGCTTGGCCTTAGAGCGGCCAAACCCCATGGCCCCGCCGCGCCCACCGCCCTGCATCTGGCGCATGAAGAAGAACCAGGCGCCTATCAGCAGCAACATCGGGAGCGCGGTGAGCAAAATGTCGCCTAGCCCGGGGCCACGCTGCGGCCTCTCGGTCTTCACCTCGACATTGGCTGCGTCCAAGCGCTGGACAACCAGCGGCATGGTGCCCGGGGGCAGATAGGTGACGTATGGTTTCCCGTCGCGCCCGGTGCTCATAACTAGGTCGGTCTGGGTGGTGACCGAGGAAATTTCGCCGGCATCGACTTTTTTGAACAGCTGCGAATACGGCAACGGCGTCGCCCGGGGATTGACCCCGCCCTGGAACATCGAGAACCCAAGTACGAGAGCGACGGCGACGACGCCCCAAAACAGCAAGGAACGGATGGGCATGCAACGACCCCTGTACGCCCGGTGCGGCGCGGCGATGTCACAGCAAGATAGGGACCAAGGTCCGAACTGAACACCCCTGCGGTCGCGGGATCAGCTACTAAGCACACGCCGGGTCAAAGCCAGATAAAGCAATGGGGTTAATCGCCCGGCGAAAGCAGATGGCGGACATGGGTTGCCAGCAGCCAGCGCGCCTCCCCTTCCCATTCGGAAAGGCGCAGGCGCGCCCCATCGCGGCACAGCAAGAGGCTCGCGCCGTCCGCTTCGACCCGCCAACCCTGCGAGGGCGACCGAAGCGCCAACCGGCCGTCCCACACTATTTCCTCGCCTTGAGGCAGGTTGAGCGGCGCACACCCTGCCCCGCCGCCGGCGCGGCCTTGCACCGCACCGCGATCCCGTCGAATCCGGACTTCGTTCTCTGAGGGGGTGAGCCGGGCGCCGTGTAGCGTCGCCCCGCGAAAGTTGGCGGCGGCGAGCGCGGAGTCCAAGCGAAAAAGAGCACCCGGCGGCGGTGAGCGCTCGGCCCCGGCGACGGCGGCGATCAGCACAGCGAGCGCCCGCCGTCGCGTTTCGGCGTCGGCGGCGACCCAGGGCTCAACGGCGATCCGCACGGCGTCTCCCTCAACCTGCACCGCTGCGCCGACCAAGCCGGCGGCGGCGGCGTCGATGCGTAGCGCCAGCGCACGCAGCGCGGCGGCCAAGGCGCGCAGTCTCTCCGGATCGAAACCGCCTCGTTCCAACGCAGCGAGACGCGCCCGGGTCCGCACGCGCTCGTACGCAAGATTGGAATTGGCCGGATCGTCCAGCCACTCCGCCTGCCGGGCGCGGAGACAGGCGCGCAAAGCTTCGCGGCGAACGCCAAGCAATGGCCGCATCGCCAGTATGCCGCGCCCCTGCGGCCATACGGGCGCTGGCGCGATTTGCGCCATGCCGGCAAGTCCGCGCCAGCCCGTGCCCGCGGCAGCGCGCATCATCAATGTTTCGGCTTGATCGTCGCAAGTGTGGCCAAGCGCAATGACGCGCGCGCCGGCTCTCCGGGCGCACTCGCAAAGCGCTCGATAGCGCGCCACGCGCGCGGCCTGTTGAGCGCGCTTGGGGCCGTCCGGCCAAGCCAGGGTTGCGATTTCGCCTTCGACGCCGGCAGCGTGTGCGAACGATAAGGCGCGTTGCGCGTCGTCCGCGGCGCCAGGGCGCAGGCCATGGTCGACAATAATCGCGTGAAGCTTAGCCGCGCCCACTTGTTCGCACAGCAAGTGCAGCAGCGCCAAGGAATCGCCGCCGCCAGAAAGCGCCACGACGATCGGGCCCTCGCCCGCAGCCGGCAGCGCCCGCTCGATCGTCCCCCGATCGAGCATCACGAATGCCTAGTGCAGAGAGCGTCGGGGGAAGGCGCCATAAACATGGACCGCCGGCGCCCTCGCCGGCATCGGCGCTTGCTACCGCTCAAACGCCGGGTAAGTCGGAATGATCGCATGCCGGCGAGGGCGCCGGCGGTCCATGTTGGCGATCTAAGCGGGGCAGCGCGCCCCTTGGGCTTCGCGCGTGGCGAGGTCGCGCACGTAGCGAGGCGCATTCGGGAACTGGCGCGGCAGCGAGGCGAACGCGCTGCATGCCTGGCGGAGCTCCGCCGCGTCGTTGTTCGCGCCGTCTTGAGCGAGCCCGACGAAGGCCATGCCCAGGCGCACTTGCGCCTCCGGCGCGCGCGGGCCCCGCGGCGCGGCTTGCAGATAGACGATGAAATTGTCGCGTGCATCGCGGTAATTGTGGCGCGCCAGCATCGTGAAGGCGAGCAGATAGCGGGCATCGAGGCTGGTTTCCCCGTTTGGATAAACGCGCAGGAATTCCGTAAACGCCGCTTCCGCTTCGGCGAGGCGCCCGTTGGCTTGCAGTTGGCGCGCGTAGGAATAGGCCTGGCCTTCGGAGCCTGGCAGCTCGGTTGCGGGTATCGTCCCCAAAACGCCAGTCTGCCGTTCTTGTGCTGCCGCGGCCGGGTTTCGCGACTGCGCGGCGGGCGGGTTGGCGGGCGGCGCTGGAGTTGCGCGCTCGTTGGG
>JBEBIU010000055.1:0-19117 GCA_040080225.1 Terricaulis sp. | reverse complement strand
CGACGGCCAAAACGATCCGGCGGATTTGCCGGCAATGCTCGACCTCGCCCGTAAAGCTAGCGGCCCGGCGCCTATCGTCGCCGGCATACGCCAGCGGCGCAACGACCCAGTTTCGCGCTTGATCGCCACCCGCATCGCCAACGGCTTGCGCATGGCGGTGCTGGGCGACAATTGTCCCGACACCGGCTGCGGTGTGAAAGTGTTCCGGCGCGAGGACTTCCTGTTGCTGCCGTGCTTCGAAGGCATGCACCGGTTTCTGCCGGCTCTGTTCAAGCGTTACGGGCATCCCACCATCAACCACCCGATCAGCCACCGCCCCCGCACCAAGGGGCAATCCAAATACACCAATCTCGGCCGCGCTTTTGTCGGCGTGTTCGACATGCTGGGCGTCATCTGGCTGACCCGGCGCACGAGTGCGCCAACCAGCGTCACCGAGGTCAAGCCATGAGCGAAGAGAAATCGCTCTCGCTGCGCCAATGGCTGATCCTCGTCCTGACAAGCTTGGCTCTGTTCCTTCCCGGCTTCGCCACTCTGCCGCCGGTCGATCGCGACGAGGGGCGCTACATCGTCACCAGCCAACGCATGGCCAACACCGGCGACATGATCGACCTGCGCTACCAGGACGAACCGCGCTATCTGCAGCCAGCCGGCATCTATTGGCTGCAATCGATCGCCGCGCGTGTGCTGGATCCGCCGGCCTACGATAGCGTGTGGGCGTATCGCGTTCCCTCCTTGCTAGGCGCTCTCGCAGCGGTGTTGTTGACCGGTCTCATCGGCGCGCGCCTGTTCGGCGCCAGGACAGGATTGATCGCCGGGCTGCTGCTGGCGGCGTGCGCCTCGCTCAATTTCGAGGCTCGCATCGCCAAGACCGACGCGATGCTGTTGGCTTCCATTGTCACGGCGCAATTCGCGCTGCTGCGGCTCTATCTCGAACCTGACGCCAGAAGCTGGCTCGCGGCTTTGTTTTGGGCAGCGCTTGGCGTCGGGCTGATGATCAAGGGACCGATCATCTTGATCATCGTCGCCGCAACGATAGCGGCGCTTGTGCTTTGGGATCGCAATGCCGCATGGCTTGGGCGGCTGCGCCCCTTGTGGGGGCCGTTACTCATGCTGGCGATCGCGCTGCCATGGTATATCTCGATCGGCATTGTCAGCGACGGCGAGTTCTACAATCGCGCCATCGGCCAGAGCATGGTCGATAAGATCGGCAACAGCCAGCAAGGCCACAAAGGCCCGTTCGGCTATCATCTGGCGCTGTTTGCGTTGATGTTCTGGCCGGGGAGCTTGTTGATCGTGCATGCGGTGCAGACCGCGTGGCGCCGCCGCGGCGAGCCAGCGGTGCGGTTTCTCATCTGCTGGGCCGCGCCGATGTGGATCGTGTTCGAATTCGTCGCCACCAAACTGCCCCATTACGTGCTGCCCGCTTACCCGGCGCTGGCGTGCCTGTGTGCGCTGGCGCTGAGCGAAAAGCAGAAGACGGGCCGCTTTGGGCGCGTCGCCATTGTGCTGTGGTCGTTGATCTGGGTGGCGGCGACTGCTGCTGTCGTCGCCATCGGGCCACTGGCGTTTCAGGAGTTCGAGGATCGCATCCCTGCGCTTGGCCTTGTGTTCTCGGCGCTGACGGCGATCGCCGCGATCGCCGCGTTGATCTTTGTTTGGCGGCGCGACAGCGCCAAGATCATGGTGGCGCTGACAGCGACCGCCCTGTTCGGGATCGGCTCATTATACGGCTACACAGCGTCTGGGCTGCACTCGTTTTGGCTAAGCCCGCGCATCGACGCGATGGTACGCCAAGCACGGCCCTGCCAGAACAGCAACCTGGTCACCACGCCCTACAGCGAGCCCAGCTTGGTGTTCCTCTACGGACGCACGCGAACGCAGGTTGCTGCTTCGGGCGCCGATGCAGCCGACAAGCTGGCCGTTGGCGACGGCTGCGACGTGGCGCTGATAGGCGCCGAGCAACGCAGCGAATTTCTCGCCAGCGCCGCGGCGCGCGGCATGCAGGTACAAGCGCGCGGGGAGGTCAGCGGGCGCAATTATTCCAACGGCGACGATCTGGCGCTGACGCTCTACAGCGCCGAGCAGCGCGACAATGAGCGAGAATAAATCCGCCAGTCGGCGCCGCACGATCGCGGGGCTCGCCGTCCTTGGCGTGGTGACATTGGTCGGCTTCGCCGCCCCGCTTCTACCGCCCGATCTGATCGAGGACCTCGGCCCATGGCTTGCGCAGGCCAAGGCCAATTCCTGGGCGCCGCTTGCGGCCATCCTCGGCTACACTCTGTTTGCATCGATCGGCGCGCCGCAATTCGTGCTGATCACCGCTTTGGTCGCAGTGTTCGGGCCGTGGCTCGGGTTTGCGTATTCATGGACCGGCAAAGTGCTGGCGTGCACGCTCGGCTTTGCGCTGGGACGCCGTTTCGGCGCGCGCATGCTGGCGGCGCATTCTGGCCCCAGACTGAGCGAATTCATGCGCCAATTGGCGCGCCGCGGCTTTCTGGTCAGCGCGCTGATCCGCATGACCCCGACCGTGCCCTCCGTGCTTATCAATATCGCCGCAGGGGCGACACCGATTCGCTTCTGGGATTTCTTTTTCGGCACCGCCCTCGGCAGCGTGCCGAAAATGGCGCTGTTTGCGTTCGGCGGTCACGCCGCGATGGAAGCCCTCCGCAACAATAGCGCCTGGACTTGGATCGTGCTGGCTGCGGCGGTCGCGGTGTGGGTGCTGCTCGCCTTCTTTGCGCGTGAGTGGATGCGGAGGGCAAATACACCCGCCGGGGAGCGTTAATCCTTTAAGGATCGTTAACCCCCGCGCAGGCAGTCTGCACTCCTGAGATTCAGGGAGTCGCCCATGCAACGCTGTCTTGTTGTCGATGACAGCCGCGTGATCCGAAAGGTCGCGCGCCGCATCCTCGAAGACATGTGTTTCGAGGTCGAGGAAGCCGCCGACGGACTGGAAGCATTGCAAGCCTGTCGCAAGCAAATGCCCGACGCGATCCTGCTCGACTGGACCATGCCGGTGATGTCGGGGATCGACTTCCTCCGCCAATTGCGCAAGGAGCCCGGCGGCGACAAACCCACTGTCGTCTTCTGCACCACCGAGAACGATGTCGAGCGCATCGCTGAGGCCTTGAAGGCTGGCGCCGACGAATACCTGATGAAGCCGTTCGACGGCGACATCCTGCAATCCAAATTTGCCGAAGCGGGCCTGGTCTGATGCTGAATGACGCCGAATTCGCGCTAGTCGCCCGCGAAGTGAAGCTGCGCTCCGGCGCCGTGTTGACGCGCGAACTGGCGAACGCGGCGTCGCTGCGGCTGACGCCGCTGGCGCGGCGAGAAAATTTCGCCACTGTGCCGGAGCTGATCGCCGCCGCCCGCATTCGCCCCGACGGCGCCTTGTGGAACGCCATGGCGGACGCATTGGCTCTGAGCGACACCCGCTTCTTCCGTGACCGCGCGCTGTTCGCGCGCGTCCGCGACGAGATCCTGCCGGCTACCCTGGCGCGGCGCGGCCATGAGCGTGCGCGCATCTGGTCGGCGGCGGCCTCGACCGGGCAGGAGCCCTATTCTCTAGCCATGATGATTGAGGAATTACGTCAGCAAGGCGTGAACGCCGCCGTTGAGATCGTCGCCACCGATTTCTCGCAACGCCTGATCGATAAGGCGCGAAGCGGGCTATACACCCAATTCGAAGTGCAGCGCGGCCTGCCCATACGCAAGCTCATCGCGCATTTCGAAAAGGCCGGCGACCTTTGGCGTATCGCCGACCGGCTACGCGCGGCAGTCACATACGAATGCTGGAACCTGCTGCGTCACCCCGGCCACCTTGGGCAATTCGACATCGTGTTATGCTGCCACGTGCTGCCGAGCTTCGATGCGGAGACGCGTGTTGAGGTCGTCTCGCGCATCGCCGACACGCTCGCGCCGGACGGCGTTATCATCCTGGGCGCCGGCGAGACCTTTCCCGAAGGCGTCGCCGGCCTCACGATCGAAAACGGCATTGCAACCAAACGCTCAGGCGCGCGCCGCGCGGCCTAAAGCAGCGCCTGCGCTGCCTCGACGATGGCGTCAGCGGTGATGCCGAAATGCGCGTAGAGATCCTTCGCGGGCGCTGAGGCGCCAAACTCGGCCATGCCAATGAAGTCCGAAAGGCCAAACATCTCGAACCAGCCTTGCCCAATCGCCGCTTCAACGCCGATACGCACCACGTCGGGATCGCCGAGCACTTCGTCCTGGTAATCCTCGTCCTGTTCTTCGAACAATTCAAAACAAGGAACCGAGACGACGCGCGTGGGCACGCCCGCCGCCTGCAAACGTTCGCGCGCCTCCACCGCCAGCGCCACTTCGGTCCCGGTGGCGAACAGCGCCACGCGCGCGGGTCCGCCCTCCGCGGCGCGCAATTCATAGGCCCCGCGGGCGCTGAGGTTTTCCGACGCATCGCCGCGCAAAGTTGGCGTCGTCTGTCGCGAAAGCGCCAGAATGCTCGGCCCCCATGAACGCGTCAAAGCGGCCTGCCAACATTCTGCGGCCTCGACCGCATCGGCGGGACGATAGACGCAAAGATTCGGGATCGCCCGCAGCGCGGCCAGATGCTCCACCGGCTGGTGTGTCGGCCCGTCTTCACCGAGGCCGATGGAATCGTGGGTCATCACGTGAATAACGCGGATGCCCATCAGCGCGGCGAGGCGAATGGCCGGGCGCGAATAGTCCGCAAAGCTCAAAAACGTACCGCCATAGGGGATCACGCCCCCATGCAGCGCCATGCCGTTCATCGCCGCCGCCATGGCGTGCTCTCGGATGCCGTAGCGGACATAACGGCCGGCGCGATTTTCAGGCGTGAAATCCTCCGCGCCAGTTTTCGGGCGCGTAAGGTTGGAGCCGGTGAGATCGGCCGATCCTCCAACCAATTCCGGCACGGCGGCGAACATCGCTTCTATGGCGGCGCCGGATGAGGCGCGGGTGGCGAGCGAGGATTTGGTTTCGACCATTGCGCGCGCATGGCTCTCCAGCGCGACCAGCCCAGCGCCGACGGTGTCGCAGTCCATCGCTGCTTCAAAGCCGTCGCGGTGGGGCGATTGCTTCAGCCGCGAGGTCCACGCTTCACGCTCGCCGGCGCCGCGCGCGCCGATCTTGCGCCAGGCAAAAGCGACATCGTCTGGAACCTCGAACGGCCCATGACCCCAGCCTATGGCCTTCTTCGCAGCGGCGAGTTCGTCGGCGCCGAGCGGTTCGCCATGCGCATGCGCGGTGCCCGCCTTTTTCGGAGCGCCGAAGCCGATGATGGTCTTGCACGCGATCAGCACGGGTTTGTCAGATTTGGTCGCGGCTTCGAAAGCGCGCGCGATGTCTTCCGTGTCGTGCCCGTCACAAGCGAACACGTTCCAGCCCGAGGCCGCAAAGCGCGCCTTCTGGTCAGTCGCGTCGGCAAGGGCGACCGCGCCATCGATGGAGATCGAATTATCGTCCCAGATCACGATCAACTTGTTCAATTTCTGGCGGCCGGCGAGCGCAATGGCCTCATGGGAAATGCCCTCCATCAAACAACCGTCGCCCGCGATAACCCAGGTGCGGTGATTAACGAGGTCGTCGCCAAAACGTGCGTTGAGGTGCGCTTCGGCCATCGCCATGCCGACAGCGTTCCCGAGCCCCTGCCCCAGAGGGCCGGTTGTAGTCTCCACCCCCTCGGCGTGGCCGTATTCCGGGTGGCCAGGTGTTTTCGAACCCAGCTGGCGGAAGCGCTTCAGTTCATCGAGGCTCATGTCCTCGTAGCCGCAAAGGTGAAGCAGGCTGTAGAGCAGCATCGAGCCATGGCCGGCTGAGAGCACAAAGCGGTCGCGGTCCGGCCAATGAGGAGCGGAGGCGTCGAACTTCAAGAAGCGTGCGAACAGCGTTGTGGCGGCGTCGGCCATACCCATTGGCATGCCCGGGTGGCCGGATTTGGCCTTCTCCACTGCATCCATGGAAAGCGCGCGGATGGCGCCGGCGAGGCGGCGAGCTTCGACGCCCTCGATCAAATTCTTGCTCATGCAACGTCCTTTAGCGCCGATTCGGCGGCGCCAGCCTCAAGGACATGCGGTATCAGCCCGGGAGCGCCGCTGGAATGCGGCGGAGACGCCTCAGCGGCCGGAAAGCCGCTCCAGGCGGTCCATGGCGTGCTCAGTCGCGGCGCGGGTCGCTTCCATGCGCGCCTGCGACACCGCAAGCTCGGCCTTGACGGCTTCGACATCGAGGGGTGCGATCACTTGGGCTTGGAGTTCGGCGGTGGCCGCCAGGGCCTCGCGCGTGCTCAGCCCATCCTTCATCGCCAGCGGGGCAACGAGGCCCACAAGCGTCATAGCGCCCGCGCCAGCGACGAAACTCGCGGCGATCATGCGCATGCTCGACTTGTTTTGGGCGGGTGACATTGTGGGTAACTCCCTTCGAAGGCGGCGTCCTTATCAAATGGTGTGCGACGCTGCAATTGCTAGTTTTGCGGCGCGGAAAAAAACTGAACAGTGACCCTCGTCACACCATCTGATCCGGCATACCCGACTGGCTGCGGTATGGGGCGAAATATAGCCGGTTCGCCTGAATAGAAGCGGAATCTGGCGTTTAGACGCGGTTGCACGGCGCCTAGCGTTGCGCTCTACTACCTCACCAAAGCGTCATGTTGCGCCGCAATAGAGAAGACCACCATGGATAGCGTCAGCTCTCAACCTGCGCCGCTACGGAAAGCGGTCTTGCCAGTGGCCGGATTCGGCACCCGGGTGCTACCGGCGACCAAGGCGATACCGAAGGAATTGCTGCCCGTGTTCGACCGGCCTGCCATCCAATACGTGGTCGATGAGGCGCTGGCGGCGGGAATCGAGCACATCGTGTTCGTAACCGGGCGCGGCAAAGGCGCTATCGAAGATTATTTCGACCGCGCCTACGAACTCGAGGACAGCCTGGCGCAAAAGGGGAAAACCGATCTGCTGGCGGAACTAAAGGCGGGTCTGCGGCCGGCCGGCTCGATGAGCTTTGTGCGCCAACAAGGGGCGTTGGGGCTCGGACACGCGGTTTGGTGCGCGCGCGATATAATTGGAAATGAGCCGTTCGCGGTGCTGTTGCCGGACATGCTGATGATGGCGCAGCCGTCCTGCCTCGCCCAGATGGCGAACGCTTATCGCCAAATCGGGGGAAATCTGATTGCGGTCGAGGCCTGCGAGGACCCCTCGGGCTACGGGATCATCGACCCTCAGAGCCGCCTGGATGGCTTTGACGGCAGACTGATCAAAATGAAGGGGATGGTGGAAAAGCCCAAGCGCGAAGCCGCGCCGTCTAACCTCTTCATTTCCGGGCGGTACATTCTGCAACCCGAAATCTTCGCACTGCTGGCCGCGCAAGCCCCGGGCGCGGGCGGCGAAATCCAGCTCACCGACGCGATGGCGCGGCTCATGAAAACCCAGAGCTTCCACGCACTCGAATATGACGGCCGCACTTATGATTGCGGCGACAAGCTCGGTTACCTGCGCGCCAATGCCGCGTTTGCGCTCGCCAATCCCGAGTACGGGGAGCGTGCGGCGGCTACACTACGCGCCGCGCTCGGCGAAAGGGGCTGATGTTCGAGCCGCTGATCTTTCCGTCGCGCGATGCGCTGATGGAGGCCGCGGGCGCGCTCCTCGCGGAAGCACTGACCCAAGGAGTCACGATACGCGGACGCGCCTGTGCTGCGCTTTCGGGGGGAACCACGCCCGGCCCCGCCTACACGAAGCTCGCCGAGCGCGACATGAATTGGCGGCGCGTTTCGTTTGCGCTCGTGGACGAACGCTTCGTCGCGCCTAGTGAAGAGGCTTCGAATGAAAGCATGCTGCGCCGAACGCTGGCGCCGGCGTTTGCGGCGGGGGCTAGCTTGGTTCCGTTGTATTCTCCTGATTTGAGCCTCGAAGCAGCCGCGCTTGCCGCCGAAACGCGATATGCGCCGCTTCATCTCGACATTGCGCTGCTGGGCATGGGCGGGGATGGCCACGTTGCGTCGTGGTTTCATGGCGCGCGCGGCTATGAGCACGCGATCGATCCGGCGAGCAAGAGCAGCGTCGCGGCGCTGCATGCGCCACAGGCCTATGGGACGCCGGAACGCCTCAGCCTGACCTTCGCCAAAGTCGCACAGGCCGACCACGTCTTGCTGCTGCTGCTCGGAGACGAAAAACGCGCGCGGTTCGAGGCCGCGCTTACGCGCGCGCCGGAGGAGGCGCCTGTGGCCGCGCTCAAGCGGCTTTCACGCGCGCCGGAGATTTTCTGGGCGGCTTAAGGAATGAAGCGCCGGAAATCTGGACCGCCGGCGCCCTCGCCGGCATACGGCGTCTCAAACACGCCAGAGTTTGAGCAGTAGCAGGCACCGTTGCCGGCGAGGGCGCCGGCGGTCCAGATTTCCGGCGTCTCCCCTGTCGATTAATCGAGCGCTTCGGGCTCAAAAATTCCGCCGCCCCGTTCCGCCGATGCAGCATGCGAGCGCAACATCGAAAACAATTCGCGCCCGCCGCCGCGAGCGTTGCCCGAAAGATCGAGTTGCGAAGGCGCGCGCGTGGTCCAATCGCCGGGCGCGACAACCTCAAGCACACCCGCGTTCGAATCGATGCGCACCAAATCGCCCTCGCGCAGCTTCGCCAGTGGCCCGCCCTCCGCCGCTTCCGGCGTGACATGGATTGCGGCCAGCACCTTGCCGCTGGCGCCCGACATGCGCCCATCGGTCACCAGCGCCACCTTGAAGCCGCGATCCTGCAGCGCGCCCATGAGCGGCATCAGCTTGTGCAATTCCGGCATGCCATTGGCGCGCGGCCCCTGCCCGCGGACAACAACAACACAATCCTTGTCCAAGCCGCCCTGCTTGAACGCGGCCTGAACCTCGGCCTGTGAATCGAACACGATTGCTGGCGCCTCAATCGCGCGCTGACCCTCCGCCACCGCCGACACTTTCACGACCCCGCGTCCGAGGCCGCCATTGAGCACGCGCAAACCGCCATCGGGCGAAAACGGCGCAGCCGCGCCGCGCAAGACGCTATCATCGGCGCTGACGTCCGGCGCATCGCGCCATGCGACGGCCCCATCCGCAAGATAGGGCTCCTGTTGATAGTCGCTCAAAGTGCCGGATGCGATCGTCATGGCGTCGGCGTGCAACAGCCCTGCGTCGATCAGTTCGCGCGTAAGGAAACCCATGCCGCCAGCGGCGTGGAAATGGTTCACGTCAGCCGAGCCGTTGGGATAGATGCGCGCCAGCAACGGCGAGACCCGCGACAATTCGGCGAAATCGTCCCAATTGATCTCGATGCCGGCGGCGTTGGCGATCGCAGGCAGATGGATGAAATGATTGGTCGATCCGCCGGTCGCCATCAGCCCGACGATCGCGTTGACGATAGCGCGCTCATCCACGACGCGCCCGATCGGGCGATAATCGTCGCCAAGACCGGTGATCGCGGCGGCGCGTTTGGCGGCGGCGGCTGTGAGCGCGTTGCGCAACGGCGTATTGGGATTGACGAAGGCCGCGCCCGGCAGGTGCAGACCCATCATTTCCATCATCATCTGGTTGGTATTGGCGGTGCCGTAAAACGTGCAGGTGCCGGGCGCATGATAGGATTCCGCCTCCGCCTCCAGCAATTCGGCGCGCCCGATCTTGCCTTCGGCGAAAGCTTGCCGGCGCGCGGCCTTCTCCTTGTTGGGCAAGCCCGACGGCATCGGCCCGGCCGGCACGAAAATCGCCGGCAGCCACGGAAACCGCAGCGCCCCGATCAGCAGGCCCGGCACGATCTTGTCGCAAATGCCCAGAAGCAACGCGGCGTCGAACGTCGCGTGACTAAGCGAAACCGCGGTCGAAAGCGCGATCACATCGCGCGAGAACAGCGAGAGTTCCATCCCCTCGAAGCCTTGCGTGATCCCGTCGCACATCGCCGGCACGCCGCCGGCCACTTGCGCCACCGCCCCCGCCTCGCGCGCGGCTTGTTTGATCAAGGCGGGAACGCGCTCGTACGGCACGTGCGCGGAGAGCATGTCGTTGTAGGCCGTGACGATGCCGATCGATGGCCAGCGGCCGTGCTTGAGCATGTCTTTGTCGAGCGCGGCGCAGGCGGCGAAACCATGGGCGCGGTTGGCTTCGGCGAGCCGCGTGCGCGCTGGGATGGTGGCGTCATACGCGTCGATGAGACCGAGATAGCGCCGCCGTCGCTTGGCGGATCGCTGGGCGATGCGCTCGGTGACGGCGGCGACAGTGGGATTGAGCGCCATGATCATTCCGGGTCCCACCAGGCGCGGCCGTCACGGTCGAGCATGAGCGCTGATTGCGTCGGCCCGTTTGAGCCGGCGGGATAAGCGTACGGCTCGCCTCCCGCCTCGCCCCACGCCGCCAACAGCGCGTCCGTCCACGCCCACGCCGCATCCACCTCATCGCGGCGCATGAACAAGGAGAGATTTCCGCGCACGACATCCATCAGCAGGCGTTCATAGGCGTCTGGATAGCGCGCGATAAACGCGTCGGCGAAAGAGAGATTGAGGGGCGCCGCCTTCACGCGCACGCCGCCGGGGCCAGGCTCCTTGACGTTGAGCCAAAGCCGCACGCCTTCATCCGGCTGCAGCCGCAGCACCAAGCGATTGGCGTCAACGCCCTGCTCGCCGAACAGCGCGATCGGGGGCGGCTTGAATTGAACTACAATCTCGGAGCGGCGCGCGCCCATGCGCTTGCCGGTGCGCAGGTAAAACGGCACGCCGGCCCAACGCCAATTATCGATTTCAGCCTTGATGGCGACGAAAGTCTCCGTGGCTGAACCCTTGCCCAGATCTTCCGCATAACCGGGCGCGGGCGCGCCGCTGACCAGGCCGGCGCGATATTGTCCGCGCACGGTCTTCACCGCTACATCCTTGGGGCCGACCCGGCGCAGCGCTGAAAGCACTTTCAGTTTTTCAGTGCGAATGGCGTCCGCATCCATTGTGTTCGGTGATTCCAGCGCCACCAGGCAGAGCAATTGCAGCAGATGGTTCTGCACCATGTCGCGCAACGCGCCGGACTTGTCGTAATACTCGCCCCTGCCCTCTACGCCGATCTCCTCGGCCACCGTGATCTGTACATGGTCCACAGTCGCGCGCGACCAGAGCGGTTCGATCAGCATATTGCAGAAACGAAGCACCAGCAGATTCTGCACCGTCTCCTTGCCGAGATAATGATCGATGCGGAACGTGTTGCGTTCGTCGAACACCGCGCCGACGCCGTCGTTGATGGCGCGCGAGGACGCAAGGTCGCGCCCAATAGGCTTTTCAAGCACGATGCGCGAATTCGGCTTAGCGATGCCAGCTTCGGCGAGACGCTGTGCGATGGTGACGAACAGCGACGGCGCGGTCGAGAGATAGAAGATGCGGACATTGCCCTCGCCGCCGTCAAGGGCTGCATCCAGCGCGCCCCACTCACCGGCGGGCGCATTGGCGTCGATGCGGACATAGCTCACCTGTTTGAGAAAGGCCGCGAACTTGGCCGCATCGACCGCGCCCGGCGCAAACCGCTCGCGCCCCTCCGCCACAAGTTTACGGAAACCAGCGACGCCGAGCTCGCTGCGCGCCACGCCGATGATGCGCGACTGCGGCGGAATTTGGCCGTCGAGAAACCGGTGCAATAAAGCTGGAAAGATCTTGCGCAACGACAAATCGCCGGTCGCGCCAAAAACCACCAAGTCGAACGGAGGAACCGGAATGAACTCAGCCATAGGCGGCTTCTGCCCCTATTCGCGGCTTGGCTCAATGGGCGAAGGCGGGCAGCTAGGCACCGCCGGCGCTTTGATCTAGGTGGGTAGGACATGAGCGCCGACACATTCACGCCGCCGTCTTTTCCCGACGATTTCAACATGGCCGACTACTTCGTCTTCGCCAACATCGCGGCGGGACGCGGCGGCAAGACCGCGCTATATTTCGAGGGTGCGGCCATCACGTATGACGAGGTCGCGCGCAATGTAGAGCGGATCGCGCTGCGGCTGGTGAGCGAGGGGCTATTGCCCGAACAACGCGTGCTATTGTGCATGCGCGATTGCCCGGAATTCGCGTACCTTTGGTTCGGCGCCATCAAGGCCGGCGCCGTCGTTACCCAGATCAATCCGCTGCTGCCAGCATCGGATTATTCCTACTACCTCGACTACGTTAAACCGCAATTCGCCTTCATCGATTCCCCCAGCGCGCCGGCTTTCGGCGAAGCCTCGCGCGACACCCGCCATTGCTGCGGCGGCCGAAACATCATCGATATCGAGACGCAGTTTCCCGCATGGCTCGCGGACGCCATCGCGTCCGACGCCGCGCCCTGGCCGACGCGCAAAGACGATCCCGCCGTCTGGCTGTTCACCAGCGGCTCCACCGGCCAGAGCAAAGCCGCGGTGCATTGCCACTTCCATTTCGCTTACAATACGGAGGTCTACGCCAAGCGCTTCATCGGGATGCGTGAGGACGACCTCACCATCTCCGGCCCGCGCCTTTTCTTCGGCTACGCCACTGGGACCAACCTGATGTTCCCGTTCGCGCTCGGCGCGACGACGATCTTGTTTCGCGAGCAACCGAGCGGGGAAGTGCTGTTCGAACTCATCGCCCGCCACAAGCCGAGCGTGCTGACCAGCGTGCCTACTTTGATCAACAAGATGCTGGAGGCGCCGGCCAGCGCCGATCTCTCCAGTTTGCGCTTCATGTGGAGCGCGGGCGAAGCGCTGCCCCGAGAATTGCACGAGCGCTGGGACAGACGCTTTGCAATCCCAATCATTGACGGGATCGGCTCAGCAGAGAGTTTTCACATCTATATCAGCAATCGCCCCAGCGACGTCCGTCCTGGAACCTTGGGCAAGCTCGTTCCAGGCTACGAAGCAAAGCTGGTGAACGATGATGGCGCAAGCGTCGCACCAGGCGATGTCGGCACGCTCTGGATACGGGGCGCGTCAGCGGCGCTCTATTATCACAGCGCCTACGAGAAATCGACACAGCATCTGCGCGGCGGCTGGATCGTTTCGGGCGACAAATTCCGTCAGGATGAGGATGGCTACTGGTATTACGAGGGACGCGGCGATGATTTGATCAAGTCTGGCGGTGTTTATGTCAGCCCGCTGGAGGTCGAGAATTGCTTGATGCAGCACGCCGCGGTGCGCGAATGTTGCGTCATTGGCAGAAAGGATTCCGCCGGCCTCGAAAAACCGTTTGCTATTGTAGTTACCAACGGCGAGGCGACTGGCGCGCTCGAAGCCGAGCTCATCGCCTTCGCAAAGAGCCGGCTGGCGCGCTACAAAGCACCGCACGCAATCGTGTTCCGGGGCGAGGCGCTACCGCGCAACGACCGCGACAAGATCGACCGCAGGAAGCTGCGCGCGGAGTATGCATGATTTTCTCCGAGCAAACTTGGACCGGAATCGACGACCTGCTCAAGGTCGCGCGCGTGGCCGCGATCCTGCCCTGCGGCGCCACCGAAGCGCATGGTCCGCACCTGCCGCTCAACACCGACGTGATCATCGCCGAAGGCATGGCGCATCGCGCGGCGGCGCTGTTGCGCAAGCGTGACGTCACGGCCTTGGTGCTGCCAAGCCTGCACTACGCGCCGGCTGAATACGCGGCCGCGTTCCCCGGCACGATCAGCATTGGCGTCGAAGTGGCAAAAACGGTGATGCTGGACATCGCCCGCAGCGTTCAGCGTCAGGGCGTTGCCGTTATCGGGCTCGCAAACGCGCATTTCGACCCCGCCAACGTCGCCATGCTGCGCGAGGCCGCGCAGGCCATGAGCGCGATCGGCCTGGCGGTTGCGTTTCCCGACTTTACCCGCCGCACGCTCGCGCAAACGCTGACGCGGGAATTCATCTCCGGCGCCTGTCACGCCGGCCAGTTCGAGACCAGCCTCGTGCTCGCCGAGCGGCCCGACCTCGTGGATCGAACGGCAGCACTCGGCTTGGCGGAAAATCCTTCGAGCCTCACTGACGCCTTCACCCGCGGGGCCAAGACGTTCGCAGAAGCGGGGGGGCCGCAGGCCTATTTTGGCGCACCCGCCGCCGCTAGCGCCGAGGAAGGCGAAGCGAGTTTTGCGATCATGGCGCGCGCGCTGGCCGATGCGGTCGTCGAGGCGCTCGGCTAGCGCGAATGTTGCGCGAGGGTTGCAGCCGGTTTTGAGCAGAGCGGAATCAACTAAGCGCCCCGCCCCCCCTCGATGGGGGAGCTGTCACGCGAAGCGTGACTGAGGGGGTGAGGCCCAATTCTGTCGCCCAATTAGGCCTCCGGAGGCGTCCTCTTGGTGGCAAGCGCGCACCCCCCTCCGGCCGCTTCGCGGCCACCTCCCCCATCGGGGGGGAGGTAGAAGTGTATGCTCGGTTCAAATTTGCATTAGTGTGCACAGGTTCCAAACGAGGGCTTCGATGAACGAACGATTTCTGACCACCCATGTCGGCAGCCTGCCGCGCCCGAAAGAACTGATTGAGATCATGTTTGCGCGCGAGGATGGGCTGCCCCTCGAGCCAGTCGCGGTGGAAACGGCGATTGCCGCCGCCGTGAACGATATCGTAGCGCGCCAGCGCCAAGCCGGGCTCGACATCGTCAATGACGGCGAGATGTCGAAGCCGAGCTACGCCACCTACATCAAGGACCGCTTGAGCGGCTTTGGCGGCGCCGGCAACAGCTACAAATTTCAAGACCTCGAGGATTTTCCCGACATCAAGTCGCGCATTTCCGCCGATCCTGGGCGCAAACACCGCAAGACACCCGCTTGCAACGCGCCGATCGCGGTCAAGGACATGGAGGCGCCGAAGAAGGACGCCGAGCGTCTGACGGCGGCGGTCGCCGCCGATCCTGGAGCGCAGACCTTCATGAGCGCGGCGTCGCCCGGCGTGACCACTCTGTTCTTCGCCAACGAATATTATCCCAGCCACGAGGATTATCTGTTCGCCGTCGCTGAAGGCTTGCGCCATGAATACGAAACCATAGCGTCTGCCGGGATCACGCTGCAGATCGACTGTCCGGACCTCGCCATGGGTCGCCACACCCAATACGCCGACCTCGATCTCAAAGGCTTCCGCGACCGCATGGCGCTGCATATCGAGGCGCTCAACCGCGCGGTCGCCAACATTCCCGCCGAACAATTGCGTATGCATATGTGCTGGGGAAATTATCCCGGCCCCCATCATTGCGACGTTCCGTTCAAGGATATCATCGACATGGTTTGGACCGCCAAGCCACACGCGATCTTGTTCGAGGCCGCCAATCCCCGCCACGCCCACGAATACGCGCTGTTCGAGAGCGTGAAGCTACCAGAAGGCAAGGTGTTGATCCCGGGTGTGATCGAGTGCCAGTCGAACTATATCGAGCACCCGGAATTGGTCGCCCAGCGCATCGCGCGATACGCACACCTGGTGGGCCGCGATAATGTGATGGCGGGCGTCGATTGCGGATTTTCAATCCACGTCGGCTCAGGCGGCGTCGATCCCGGTGTGGCGTTCGCGAAACTCAAAGCGCTGGCCGAGGGCGCCGCACTCGCGTCGAAACAATTCTGGCGGTGAGGAACGGTCGCGCAAATGCGGACCGTCGCCGTCCCGCCGGCATTGTGCGGCCTTCGACAAGCTCAGGCTGACGAAGAACGGCGTCACGCTGAGCTTGTCGAAGCGCGACGCCGAGGCGCTGTGATGCTGGCGGGACGCCGACGGTCCGCATTCGCGGAACCTCGCCTCAGTTCAGCATAAGGTCCTGGTCGGGCATCCCGCGCACCAGCTGAATGCCGTTCAGCATGCGCTCGAACTCCTGCAACACGTCTTGGAATTCCTCCGCTTCCAGACCCAGCGGCGCTTTGTCGGGAAAGCGGAAGCCCCAGAAGGTATGGATATGTTTCACAGCGCCAAGCGCTTCGCCGAGCGGCAGAAATTGCGCTGGCGCGTCGAGCAGAAAATCCCGAAACGGCGTCGGATCGCCGCGCGCCATGGCCATGAAGGCGCTGTCATAGACATGCATCATCTGCACGCCGCGGGTCAGAACCCGGTCCATGTGACCCAAGACATCTTTTTTGAGCTTGTCGATTTCATAGCGGATGCGCCGATCGTCGCTGTCGACTGCGCAAGCGTTGAACCGCGCCATGAACGCGCTTTGGCGGGCGACCAGATCGTTCAGCGTCCACTTGTAATAGAGGAACCCCTTCCAGGCGAACGCGCCCTCTGCAAATTCGCCGACCGAAAGTCGCATGGTGTCGCGCAACGGCGATAGCAATTGCGCGTTCTCGTCCGTCATCAATTTTTCGGCCAGCCGCATCGAAAGCTTCTCGGCCCGTCGTCCAGCAGCGCCGAACGCAGCACTCACCAGCGGCGCGATCGAGGCCTGCACAAATACCAACATCGCCGCAACGTCTGCGTCTGAGAGATCGAAAAAGCAGCGCGCCGGCTCATGCCCGGCGCGCCTTAGTTGTTCGCGCAGCAGGAACGGATCGAACGAAGGCAGCTCGTGCAACAGCGTCAGCAATTCGCAATCGGCTTCGAAATCGCCCTTGTCCCCTTCCGCGCCGACCGCCCGGCGCAGCAATTGGGTGAATTTCCGTTCCCCCACCATGGCGCTGGTGCCGCCAATGCCGAGTTCGGTAGCCGAGAATGGGAACACAATCTTGGTGGTGTGCGGCTCGGGGCGCTCAAATAGGGGCCGCTCGTGGGCGCGCACGGCGTGTTTCAGGATCAGCGCGCGATTGAGCTTTTGGTTGCGGAACAGCGGTCGCGCTTGGAAATCCTCGGACTGGCCGAAGCGCTCGAACACCAACGCCAGGTTCAGCACGCGCGCCGTCGACCCGCTGGCGCGGATCAGCGACAGATCGCGCCTGCCGTCGGAGGGTGCGGTTTTCACCACCGGGGGGTTTTACCCCGCCCCTGGCGCCCACTTGGTTAATAGCGCCGCCCGCCTTGCTCCGCCCAAAAGCTTCGGCTAGAAGCCCCGTTTTCCGAACCTTACGGAACTCTGAAGGGGCCTTGAGGCCATGGCTGGCATTGTTTTGAACGTTGAGAAGCGCGAGCGCACCGGGACTGGCGGCGCCCGGTCCACCCGCAATTCCGGCCTGATCCCTGGCATCCTCTATGGCGGCCCCCGCGGCGCAGTCCCGATCGAGGTCAAATCTGCGGACGTGAAAATGGCGATGCGGTCGGGTAAGTTCCTGTCGCACATGGTGGAAATTGACCACCGGGGCGAACGCCAGCCGGTCATCCCGCGCGATGTTCAATTCCACCCGGTCAGCGACGAGCCGATCCATATCGACCTCTACCGGGTCGAGGAAAACGCGGAAATCGCCATTGACGTCGTGGTCCGCTTCAAGAACCAGGACATCTCCCCCGGCCTGAAGCGCGGCGGCGTGCTCAACGTTGTGCGCCACACCGTGAAGTTGAAGGTCCCGGCGAACAAGATCCCCGAGGAGATCGTGGTCGATCTCGCCGGCGCTGACATCGGCGATTCCATCCACATTTCCTCAGTGAAGCTCCCGGAGGGTGCACGGACCGTGATCCGCGACCGCGATTTCACCATCGCCACAGTCGCCGGCCGCAAGGCGGAAGCCGAACCGGCCGCAGCAGCGGCCGTAACCGAAGCAGCGCCCGCGGAAGCCGCAGCCGGCGCCAAGACGCCTGACAAGAAGCCCGCCGACAAGAAGTAGGCGCTTTCGCTCCCCGCTTGCGGGCTTAGAAAGCAGCCATGCTTCTCCTGGTCGGCCTCGGCAATCCGGGTGCGAAATATTCTGGCAACCGGCACAATATCGGCTTCATGGCCGTGGAAGCGCTCGCGCGCGCCCATGGCTTCGGCCCTTGGAAGAAGAAATTCCATGGCGAGTTGGCGGAAGGTCAGATCGACGGCTTGCGAACGGCGCTGCTAAAGCCGCAGACCTACATGAATGAAAGCGGCCGCAGCGTCGGGGAGGCGGCCAGTTTTTACAAGCTCACACCGATGCAAGTCGCGGTGTTCTACGACGAGATCGATCTCGCGCCCGGACGTTTCCGCATGAAATCTGGCGGCGGCGCGGCCGGCCATAACGGGATCCGCGCCATCATCGCCTCGGCCATAGGAGAGGGCTTTCGCCGCGCCCGAATGGGCGTTGGCCATCCAGGCCAAGCCGAACTCGTACACGGCTATGTACTGAGCGACTTCGCCAAGGCCGATAAGGAATGGGTTGAAAAATTGCTCGACGCCTGCGCGAAAGCCGCGCCGCTTCTGGCCAAAGGCGAAGACGACAAATACCAGGCGGAAGTCATGCGTCTTGCGCCAGCGGAAAAAGCCGGCGGGCGCGGCAGGCCAAATCTGGACGAGTAGGAGGCGTCTCTCCCCTCACCCCCAGCCCCAAGGATCGCTCTGCACGAGCGCGCTGGAATCCACGCCGATGAGCGTTACTTTGTCGCCGTTGGAGAAATCGAACACGGAATCGAGCCCGACCTGGGTCAGCGTGTAGGTGATCCCGCTTGCCGCGTAAGCGGAAAAATCGAGCCTGTCCTCAACGCCCCCGGCGATAAAGCCTTGTACAACATCCAGGCCAGAGCCTGGCGCGAACACGAACGCATCGTCACCAGCGCCGCCGATCAAAGTGTCGTTGCCGGCGCCGCCATCGAGCGTGTCGGCGCCGCCGAGACCGTCGATGATATTGGCGCCGCTATCGCCAGTGAGCACGTCGCCAAGCTGCGAACCCGTGAGGTTCTCGATGCTGGCAAAGCTGTCGCCGTTGGATTGGCCGCCGGAGGTGATTCCAGTCGACAGACTGACGTTCACCGCGAAGACAGAACCCGCATAACTCGCCGTATCGTTGCCCACGCCGCCATTGAGCGCGTCGCCAGCCGCACCGCCGATCAGCACATCGTCGCCATCCCCGCCATTGAGCGTGTCGGCGCCGTTCAAACCATCGATGACATTGGCAAGGATGTCGCCGACAAGCACATCGCCTAATTGCGAACCGATAAGATTCTCGATGCTGAGGAAGCTGTCGCCGTTGGACTGGCCTCCCGAACTCGTTCCCGCGCCAAGATTGACGTTCACCGCGTACACCGAGTTGACATAACTGGCCGCGTCAATTCCTATCCCGCCATTGAGCGCGTCGCCAGCCGCACCGCCGATCAGCACATCGTCGCCATCCCCGCCATTGAGCGTGTCGGCGCCGTTCAAACCATCGATGACATTG
>JBEBIU010000159.1:0-4610 GCA_040080225.1 Terricaulis sp. | reverse complement strand
TCCCCATACTAACCCCCGGCGGAAGCGCGCAGTCCGCCGGCACAAAAAAGTCCGGCATCAGATCCTTGCTTGGATCGACGCGGTACTTATCGAAATCGCGCTCGCCTTCGGCATAGAGCAGCACATCGTCGATAAAGAAGTTCCCCGTGCACTCACGCGCGGGCTTACAAAAAATCGCATACGCCGCGTCGGAGATAATGTCCGGCGTGCGGCAGTGTTTCATGCCTTCGCTTCCGGTGAGCGCGAATTCGATGGCCGCCGTGGCGATGCCGGTGCGGGGCCAGAGTGCGTTGAAGGCGACGCCGTCGTCGCGGAACTCCTCGGCCATGCCCAAGACGCACATGCTCATGCCGTATTTCGCCATCGTGTAGGCCACGTGCCCGCCAAACCAGCGGGGAGACATGTCGAGCGGCGGCGAGAGCATCAGCACGTGCGGGTTCGCCGCCTTTTTCAGATGCGGAATGCACGCGCGGGAGACAATGAAGGTTCCCCGCGCATTGACCTGGTTCATCAGATCGTAGCGGCGGATGTCGGTTTGAAGCGTGCCGGTGAGCTGGATGGCGGAGGCATTGTTGACGCAAATATCGATGCCGCCGAAGCGAGCCACCGCCGCCTCCACCGCCGCGTTGACGCTATCGGGCTCGCGCACGTCCACCACCAGCGGCAGCGCCTGGCCGCCGGCTTTCTCGACCTCCTCCGCCGCGGAATAGATGGTGCCGGGCAGCTTCTTGTGCGGCTCGGCGGTCTTGGCGGCGATTACGATATTAGCGCCGTCGCGGGCGGCGCGAAGGCCGATGGCCAGGCCAATGCCGCGGCTGGCGCCAGTGATGAACAGGGTTTTTCCAGCTAGGCTCATGCGCGCGTACTCCGTTGCAAACGCAATCCTAAAGCGGCAGGTCCGCCGAACCCAGCGAGATTTGACCTCCCAAAGCCTTTTCAGCCGATTTCCACCCCGGCTAATTTCAGCCCGGGGCTTGACGAGTCCGCCCCCAAAGCTGGATTCTGACGCCCGAGGGCAAGGAGAGATCATATGCGCGTGTTTGCGCTTGCAGCTATTATTGGCCTGGGTTTGTGCGTTGGCGCGGCCGATGCCCGCGTATACACCGACCCTGCGGGGCGGATTGTGTTTGATACCCCGACAAACTGGCCGGTCGGCCCGCTCAGCGCGCCCGAAGGGGTCAGTTATATTATCGCGGGGAACGACGACAACGAATGCCACTTCATTGTCCGAACCCGAGCTGAAACAGCGTCCGCGACAGCGTACAATGTTTGGCGTACGCTAAACGACGACGCGCGCTTCACCGACGCCTTCTGGCTTGGCCAGGCAAACTCGGTCGCTCGTTTGTTCCCCGGCAATTCGGCGGTGCTGGTATCGCATTCGCGCGACGACAGCGCGTTTTGGCCGATGCAGCGGGCGGAGTTCACCGCTCCTTCAAGCGGGCGCCACATCTATGCCGGCTTCGCGATGAGGCCCGGGGTGGAAATGCTCGGATTATGCCTAAGCTATGAAGGAACGCCCCCGATGGCGACATTCGACTCCGCACTGCGCTCGATGGCGCACCCCAACGATGCAACCTTCCGCGCTTCCGCCGAGGAACAAATAGCGGCGCGCGCCGCAGCGCAAGCGCCACAACCGGCGCCAGCGCCTGCTCCCAATCGTTGACGTTCGTTTAGGCGGGTAAACAGCTGGATAATTAGGCGTTTACCCGCAATTCACGGCGATGGCCCCATGTCGATGGCATGCGAGGCATCCTATTCCATCCTGCTCCGACAGCGTTTGCGGCGTTAGCGCTGGGCATGGGGTCGCTCATATCACCGCAACTCGCCGTGCTGGCGCTAGCGGCGCTTGGCGGTTGGTCGCTGATGCGCTCCGCCACATTCGAGCTTCGCCCGCTGCTCGGGCCCGGCCTTGCCGCGTTGGTCGTTGGCGCGTTTGTCGGTTTAGCCGGCGCTGTCGGCGTGGTGTTCGTGTGGCGTTTGTTTTCAGATGCGCGCTGGAGCATGGCGCATGGGGAGCGCTTGGGCGAAGCGGGCGGCGCAACGCAATGGCATATCTGGGCGACACCCGTGCATGGCCTTGCGATGGTGGCTCACACCGCGCCCCACCTGGTGGCTGGCCTCCCGCTCGACTTGCCCCACGTTCCGATGTGGCTGCCATTGGCGACCACCTGCTTGGTGGTCGCGGCGCTGTTTGACTGGGGTTTGCGCTGCGCTGCGCAGTGGCGCCTCGGGGAACTCCGCGCGCGACCCGAAGCTTTCCTCGCCTCGCACCACGTCATGTTCTTATTGGCCTTCGGGTTAGGCCTCGATCTTTCCGCGGGCGTTGTGGCGCTCGCCGCTTGGCGGCTTATTCACGCCGCGCAGCCTCAACCAAGTTTGACCGCGGTCCCGTAGGCCAGCACTTCGGTGGCTTGGCCCTGGCCGGCGTCCGTGGTTTCCAGGCGCACCCCGACAATCGCATCGGCGCCAAGGCTCTTGGCGTGCTCGACCATGCGGTCGAGCGCCTGCTCGCGGCTCTCGGCCAGGAGCTTGGTGTATTCGTGGATTTCGCCGCCGACAATCATACGCAGGCCAGCGACGATATCGCGGCCGAAGAAACGGGAGCGCACGACATTGCCGCGCACCAGCCCTAGGTGCTGGGTGATAGGGCGACCGTGTACTTCGAACGTGGTTGAGATGATCATGTTCACTCCAGCTAACGTTCAATCCTGCGATAGCGCTTTTCGTCGGCGTCGCCGCTCTGGTCTGCAATTACGCGCAGCGCCATCCAGACAGCGCCGACCAGCATCATAACAAAGCCGGCGACGCCCATCAGCACCAGGCCGAGCGCCGCCAGGACGCCGCCGACCACGATTCCAGGATCGCCCCCGGACAAAGCCGCCGCCAGCACCGCGCCGACGCCGAGAAAATATGCGCCCCCGGCCAGCGCCATGCCAATGCAGAAGCACAGGATCGCGTTGTTGGCGCGATGCTCGGGGTTCTTTGCGTCAGACTGATTCATAGCGGATCACGCCTTCGTCGTTCTTGACCGCCCGCGCCAAGCCGCGCCCGATCAGGCAATTCATATGGGCGATAGTTTCGCCCGTGGCCATACCCAGGACATCGTTCCCGATCTTTCGCGCGAATAGCGCGCCGAACAAGTCCACGGCTCGTTTCGGGGCCTCTTCGATACGCTTGTGCAGCCGTGCGAGGCTGCGCTCATGGCCCTCGATCAGCGCCGCTAGGCGCTCATGCAGGCCCATGAAAGGCTCATTGTGAGACGGCAGCACCAATACGTCGTTCGGGAGCGCGGCCTTCAGCTTGGCGCACGAGTGCAGCCAGTCGGACAACGGATCGGCGTTTGGCTCGGTGGGAAACACCGACACGTTCGACGATATCCGCGGCAGCACTTGATCGCCCGAGATGAAGAGCTTCAGTTCCTCCTGCCACAAGCACGCATGCTCGGGACAGTGGCCGTGGCCTGTGATCACCCGCCAAAGCCGCGCGCCGATCTCGATCGAATCGCCGTCGCTTATGCGTCGATAAGAATCGGGGAGCCGCGAAACCGCTTTGCCGAAGCCGCCGAAACGCGCTTTGTATTGGGCGATCGCCTCCTCGTCCCAGCCGGCGGCGCGGAAAAACTGAACGCCATCCTCGGGCGCCTCGCGGCCAGTGTCGGCGACCAGCATGCGGCAGGTCACATATTCCAGCCGGCTCATCCAAAGCGGCGCCTCGAACTTGCGGCAAATCCAGCCCGCAAGGCCGACATGATCGGGATGCATATGGGTGCAAATGACACGCTTCACCGGCTTGCCGTTCAGCGTGCTGTCAAAAATCGCGCGCCAATAATTGCGGGTCTCCTCCATGGCGAGGCCGGTATCGACGATTGTCCAGCCGTCTCCGTCGTCGAGTAGCCACAGATTGATCCATTTGAGCGCAAACGGCAGCGGCATGCGCAGCCAGTAGATTCCAGGCGCGACCTCTCGCACCATTCCGGGCGCAGGCGGCTCACCGAGTGGATACACCAGCGATGCGCGCGCCCCTTGCGGTTCTTCCAGGCCGTCCATCGACATGCTGGTCTCCTGATATGACCCTAGCGCACGGGATCGGGCCGCGACAGGCGCCGTAGCGGGAAGCTTCAATAGCGGAGGTCGCGTAAGGACGCCCGGTTGAGCGTCGCTGCGCCCAATCTGACCGAGGCCAGACGCGATGGAGCATCCGAGAGCACGGTCTCCGCGAACACGTCAAGCAGCGCGCGTTGCTCGCTGACGACGGACGCGTCAAAGCCTTGCTCGGTCGCGCGTGCGAGGCCAGCGCCAACCAATCCGGCGCCCACGGTTTCGGCCGCCAGCGAGACATACGCGCTCGCCCCGGTAAGGGCATCCTCGCGTGCGGCTGCAAGCATGAAATCAGTGGCGTCCCGCAATGCCGCCACCGCCCCTGTAAGCCGCGCGCCCGCGGCGGCGCCCATCGCGCGCGCGGCGGTCTCGGCCTCCTCGATCATCGCGCGCATGCACGCGCCGCGGTCGGCCAGCAATTTACGTCCGTAAAGGTCGATCGCCTGGATGCCGTTGGTTCCTTCGTAGATAGGGCCGATGCGCGCATCGCGATAATATTGCGCTGCCCCGCCC
>JBEBIU010000158.1:0-4632 GCA_040080225.1 Terricaulis sp. | reverse complement strand
GCTGCGCGGCGGCGCCGCGCGCTCCAACCTGCAAACAAATGCGCTGGCCGGCGAGGGCGCCGGCGGTCCATATTGCGGCACCTCAAATCTCCTGATTATACGCGCCGACTTCGGCGAATTTCGCCAGCCGTGGTTTTACTTCCTCGCGGAACAGCGCGCGCATGTCTTCTTCACTGCGCATGCTCTCGACCACCACCACCAGCTCCGGCTTGTTCGACGAGGCCCGCACCAGCACCCAGGCGCCGTCCTCCAGCGTCACCCGCGCGCCGTTGACGATGTTCACGTCGCGGATCGCGCGACCGAGAATCTTGCCGCCTTCCTTCGCGAGGCGCTGATAATCGGCGACGACGCGCTCGACGATGCCGTACTTCTTCTCGTCGTCGCAATGCGGGCTCATGGTGAGCGAGGTGAACGAGAGCGGCAGCGCCTTGCGCAGATCGGAGAGTTTCTTTCCCGGATTGCGATCGAGCATGGCGAGCACCGCCGAGGCCGCGACCATGCCGTCATCGTAACCCAAACCCAGGGGTTCGCGGAAGAAGAAGTGGCCGCTCTTCTCGAAGCCGGCCAGAGCGCCGAGTTCGGTCGTGCGGCGCTTGATGTAGGAATGTCCGGTTTTCCAATAATCGACCTTGGCGCCATTGGCCTTCAGCACCGGGTCGATAGCGTAGAGTCCGGTGGATTTCACATCGACCACGAAAGTCGCGTTGGCGCGCGTTGCGGAAAGATCGCGCGCCAGCATCAAGCCGACTTTGTCGGCGAAGATTTCTTCGCCCTCGTCATCGACCACGCCGCAGCGGTCGCCGTCGCCGTCGAAGCCGAGCGCGAGGTCGGCGCCGTGCACGCGAACCGCCGCCGCCATGTCGTGCAGCATTTCGCTGTCTTCGGGGTTGGCGTTGTAGTGCGGGAAGGTCCAGTCGAGGCCGCAATGCAGCTCGATCACTTCAGCGCCCATGCGCCGCAGCGCTTCGGGCGCGAAGGCGCCGGCGGTACCGTTGCCGCACGCCGCCACCACTTTGAGCGGGCGCGAGAGCTTCACCCGCGCGGCGACGTCGGCGATATGGCGTTCGCGCATGCCCTCGACACGCGTGTAGCCGCCGCCCGCGCGCGTTTTGAAACGGCCGCCGAGCACGATTTCCTTCAGCCGGCCCATTTCGTCGGGCCCAAAGGTGAGCGGCCGGTCAGCGCCCATCTTCACGCCGGTCCAGCCATTTTCGTTGTGGCTCGCCGTCACCATTGCCACGCACGGCGCGTCCAGCGCGAATTGTGCGAAATAGGCGGTGGGCGAGAGCGCCAGGCCAATGTCGATCACTTCCATGCCCGCCTGCATCAGGCCAAGCGTCAGCGCCTGCTTGATCGATTGCGAGTAGAAACGGAAATCGTGGCCGACGACGATGCGCGGCGCGACGCCAAATTCGTGAACCAAAGTCCCAAGCCCAAGCCCGAGCGCCTGCACGCCAAGCAGGTTCAGCTCCGGTGCTTTCCCATTGCCCGGAATGCCGAACCACCAGCGCGCGTCGTACTCGCGAAACCCGGTCGGCTTGACCAGGGGGAAATCTTCGAACTCCGCCGTGTTGGCGGGGAGGCTTGCGCGCGGCGCAGGCAGCATGGGGCTCAAGTCCAGAGGGAGTGAAATCGGTGTTTGGGCGAAACGAGGGGAAAGTTCAATTGCCGGGGGGCGGCTCGACTGGCGCTTCGCGCTGCGGCGCGGCAACCGACACACTGACGCGGGTGATTTCGAGGCCGTAAGCCTGATCGGTCCCGTCGCTCAGCGCACGCAGCCCGATGGCGTCCACGGCGATTTGGGGGGGCAGCTCGAACCGCAGCGCGCCGGGCTGGGGCGGCGTGGGCTGACTCACCCATTCCGCCGGACCGATGCCCTGGACGCTCACCGCCAACCCCGAGGCGGCGTTGATGGGTAGGGGCAAATAATTCACCTCGACCGTCACCGGATTGCCTTCGAGCATTGCCGCGCGCTCGCCGGTCAACAAAATAGGGGCCGGTTGGCCGGGCTTTTGGGCGATCATCAGAGACAGCGCCCGGCCCCAATAATCGCGCTTCACGGTCATATCCTGCTCGGCGCCGATGGCTGGAGCGTCAAACGCCGCCCCTTCGAGCACGATGGTCTGCCCTTGCATCGAGCCGGCCGCGGGCGCGGGCTGCTTTGGCCAGGATTGGGGCCGGATGCTGATCGCAACCAGCGCCACAGCAAGCAGCGCGGCGAGGGGATAAAATAGGAGCGGGTGGAACAGCCAATGGCGCATGGGAGCGGTGTAGCCGGGCGGGCGGCCCGGCGCAAAGCCGCCGACTGGCGCCGGCCACGAAAGGCGTCTTAAGCTCACCGGATGGTGCGGACCGTCCTTGTCTACGGATTAGCCTTGGCCGCCGCGGCGGCGGCGCTGCAATGGCTGGAATACCGGGTCTGGGTCCGCAGCCACCCCGGCGAGCTATACCTTGGTGTGCTCGCCCTCGTTTTCCTAGCATTGGGCGTCTGGGTGGGCGCGCAATTGTTTCGATCCCGCCCAAGCGGGGGCGGTTTCGAACCCAATGTCGCGGCCCGGGAATCCCTGGGTATTACCGAGCGCGAGTTCGAGGTGCTCCACCTGGTGGCGGCCGGGCGCTCGAACAAGGAAATCGCGCAGAGCCTCGCGATCTCGCCGAACACGATCAAGACCCACCTCGCTCGTCTGTTCGAAAAACTCGAAGCGTCGCGGCGCACCGAAGCGATCCTGCGGGCGCGGGAACTTGGCCTCATCCCG
Source organism: Terricaulis sp. (assembly GCA_040080225.1). GTDB lineage: Bacteria > Pseudomonadota > Alphaproteobacteria > Caulobacterales > Aquidulcibacteraceae > Vitreimonas. Next base: position 1,876 of record JBEBIU010000158.1, on the reverse strand, counting down.
TAGGAATTCGGGCGATTTCGCTCAAATCACCCTTTTGGGCGATTGTGCGAACGCAGCGGCCATGGTGGTTCACGCTCAGGTTCGGCGGAGATTCTAACCATGGCGAAAGTGCTTGGCATTGGCGGCTTGTTCTTCAAATCCAAGGACACAGCGGAGACCATGCAATGGTACGCCCGCGTGCTCGGCTTGGAGCTGACCGATTGGGGCGGGGTGGTCTTCCGGCCTGAGCCGCTGGCCGCCCAGCCTGGGGCCGCGACCGTGTTCAACGCCATGGGCGCCGACAGCGATTACTTCGAGCCCTCGGCCAAGGACTTCATGTTCAATCTGGTGGTCGATGATCTCGACGGCATGCTGGCCCGCTGCAAGGAGCATGGCGTCGAGCCAGTGAAGCTGTTCCCGGATGAGGGCATGGGCCGCTTCGCACACATCATGGACCCCGACGGCCGCAAAATCGAGCTTTGGGAACCCAAGCCGATGGCGGCCTGACGCCGCCCACCCCATTTTTCCGCACACCGAGAAAGCACACCATGCTGCGCACCATCTCGATCTACGGCCTGATCGCCGGGCTGATCGTCGCTGTCCCGATGAACATTCTCATGCTGCTCTTCCCGCACGGGGAGGGCGTCAGCGCATACCTTTCCGGCTACACGCTCATGCTGGTCGGCTTGAGTTTCATCTTTGTCGCCGTGAAGCGCTATCGCGACCGCGCTTTGGGCGGCGTGATCAAGTTCCTGCCGGCGTTCTTGATTGGGCTCGGCATCAGCGTGGTTGCGGGGATCATCTACGTGATCGCCTGGGAAATCTCGCTGGCGATGACGAACTATACGTTCATGAACGATTACGTTGCGGCGGCGATCGCCGCGGAGCGCGCCAAGGGCCTGCCGAGTGCACAACTCAACGCCTTCATCGCGGAGATGGAGCAGATGAAGACGATGTACGCCAATCCGCTCTTCCGGCTGCCGATGACTTTCATCGAGATCTTCCCGGTCGGGCTCATCGTTTCGCTTATCGCAGCACTTCTTCTGCGCAACAGCCGCTTCTTGCCGGCGCGGTCGGCGATCGCTTGAACCAATCTCAACCAAGGAGCTCCGCTAATGCCTGCGCGCATCGTTCATTTCGACATCGGCTGCCGCAACAAGGAGGAGTCCGCTAGCTTCTATGCCGGCCTGTTCGGTTGGGAGATCGGCGCGGGCGCCAACGAATTCGCGCTCGCCATCAAAGGCGCGGGCCTGGACGGCCAAATTGTCTCGCTCGGGCATGAGCCGCACAATTATGTGATGTTCTATGTCGAGGTTGACGACATCGGCGCGGCGGCGGCGGCGGCGGAAGCTGGCGGCGGCGGCAAGGTCGTCGGGCCAGTTCCATTGCCGGACGGGCGTCGCTTCGCATGGCTGAAGGATCCCGAGGGCACGCTGGTTGGGATCATGGACAACAAAGGCGATAGGTTTCGCACTTGACGCACGCGGCGCTCGCGTTGAAGCAAGTCGCATGACGTTTCTCGCTTTGCTTCGCCACGGCCAGAGCCAGTGGAATCTAGAAAACCGCTTCACCGGCTGGGTGGATGTGGACTTGACGCCGAAGGGCGAGGAAGAGGCGCGCCGCGCCGGTGAATTGCTGGCAAAATCGGGCGTGGCGTTCGACAAGCTCTACACTTCGGTGCAGACGCGCTCGATCCGCACCGGCAATCTCGCGCTCGACGCTGCCAAGGTCGCTTGGCTACCGGTTGCGCGTTCTTGGCGGCTCAACGAGCGCCATTACGGCGCGCTCACCGGCCTCAACAAAGCCGAGACCGCCGCCAAGCACGGCGAGGCGCAGGTGACGATATGGCGGCGTTCCTACGACACGCCTCCGCCGCCGCGCGACGCGTCGAGCGAAC
>JBEBIU010000157.1:0-4640 GCA_040080225.1 Terricaulis sp. | reverse complement strand
GAGGGGGGGCGTGCGCTGATGGTGAAAGCGAAGCCTCCGGTGGCTCATCTGCGAGCGTGGCGGGCCTCACCCCCTCTGTCATCGCTGCGCGATGACAGCTCCCCCATTGAGGGGGAGCGTGGCGCTTGCGCATGACGTACCAGCAGCTCATCGCCCGCGAAACGCAAGCGTTCATCGCCGCGCACCCCAAATCCGCAGCGCAAGCAAGTGCGCTGCAACAGCATTGGCTCGCCGGCGCGCCGATGCATTGGATGCGCGACTGGGCGACGCCTTTTCCGATCGTGGTGGAGGACGCCGAGGGCGCGACGCTTACGGATATTGACGATCACGTCTATGACGATTTCTGCCTCGGCGACACGCCGGGCATGTTCGGCCACGGGCTCGCGCCCGTCGCGCGCGCGGTGGCCGAGCAGATGCGCGCGGGCGCGACCTATATGTTGCCGACCGAACTTGCGGCGAAGGTCGGCGCTTTGCTGGCGGAGCGCTTCGGGTTGCCGTTCTGGCAAGCGACGCTTTCGGCCTCCGACGCCAATCGCGCTCTGATCCGCTGGGCGCGGGCGGTGACGAACAAGCCGGTGATATTGGTGTTCGACGGCTGTTATCACGGCATGGTCGAGGATTGTTTCGTCGAACTGCGCGATGGAAGCACGCGCGCCGATTCGGGGTTGGTCGGCCAAGTGTTCGACATGACGCGCACCACCCGCGCCGTGCCGTTTAACGATCTCGGCGCGCTTGAGGCAGCGCTTGCGCAAGGCGACGTGGCGGCGGTGTTGTGCGAGCCGGCGATGACCAATTGCGGCATGATCCTGCCGGAGGAGAATTTTCACAAACGCCTGCGCGCGCTGACCAGGAAAGCCGGCGCGCTGCTGATCATGGATGAAACGCACACGCTCTCGACCGGCCCGGGTGGCGCCACGAAAGCGTGGGGCCTGGAGCCCGATGCGCTCTGCATCGGCAAAGCTATCGCCGGCGGCTTTCCGGCGGCGGTGTGGGGCGTGAGCGCGGACTTCGCGGCGCGGATCGGGAAATGGAGCGCCGGCGGCGCCGTTCGACAAGCTCCGGGTGACGCGGTTGGAGGCGTTGGGGAAGGAGGCGTCAGCCTGAGCCCGTCGAAGGCGGCGCCTCAAGCACCGACCGGGCGCTCCGGCATCGGCACCACGCTTGCCGGCAACGCGGCGGGCCTAGCTGCGATCGCGGCGACGCTGCGCGAGGTGGCCACCGAGGCGGCCTACGCGGCGATGCTTGAGGGAACTGAAAAACTTGTCGCAGGACTGAACGAGGTCATCGATCGTCGAGGCTTGCTGTGGTGCGTGGTGCATGTCGGCGCGCGCGCGGAGGTCGTGTTCGCTCCAACCCCGCCCAAGAACGCCGCGGAGATGCGCGCAGCTTTGACACAGCGGGAACTCAACCACGCGCTCCACCTCTACCTGATCAATCGCGGCATCCTGATCGCGCCGTTTCATATGATGATGCTGGTCTCGCCCGCGACGACAGAGGCGCAGATCGAACGACTGGTTGCGGCGGTGGATGCGTTTGCCGAAACCTGCGCCATTGGCTAAGAGCGCGTTCAATATAAGGAGGGGCTCATGCATACAATTCTCGCGCCGGTCATAGCGCTGGTCATCTGGTCGTTGATCATGCTGGCATGGCTCGCGCTCATGCGTTTCCCGGCGATGGCCAAGAGCAACATTCCCCTGTCCAAGGTTCCCCCGGGCGGGCGCGGCCAGAACCTCGAAGGCGTGCTGCCCGACCGTATCAATTGGCCCTCGCACAATTACGCGCACCTGATGGAGCAGCCAGTGCTGTTCTACGCCACCGCGCTTGTGCTGCATCAGCTGGCGCCGAGCGAGCTCGCGATCCAACTGGCCTGGGGCTATGTGGCCCTGCGCGTTGCGCACAGCTTGTGGCAGGCGCTGGTCAATCAAGTTCCGGTGCGTTTTCTTCTGTTCGTCTTCGCGACCGCCTGCCTTGTCGGCATGATAGCGGAAGCGGTGCGGACGTTGATGGCGATGTGAGGGAACGTCGCGTGATGATGTCGCCGCGCGATTTTGCGCGCTCATTACGCAAGAAGCCCAGCCGCGCCGAGCGGGCGCTTTGGAATTTGTTTCGCAATCGCGGCGTAGACGCCAAGTTTCGCCGTCAGCACCCGATCCCGCCCTACACCGCCGATTTCGCTTGCGCGGAAGCGAAGCTGATCGTGGAAGTCGACGGTCTGTCGCACGGCGTGGACGAGCAGATCGAGCACGACGAAACCCGCACGCAATTCCTGCGCGCCTCGGGCTGGTGCGTGCTGAGATTGCCGGAAGCCGACGTGCTCTCCGATCCGCGGGGCGTTGTGGCGCGCATCAAGCAAGCCCTGGCGCTATGAACCCTCTAGAGCGCATCGATGCTTCCAGGCGCGCTTGAGAACCCTCGCCCCCGAATCGGGGGAGAGGGCAGGGTGAGGGGGCGGCGCTGGCGTTTGGTGTTGTACGCGATCCAGTCGCGCTGCCGGCGCTTATTCACGCGGCGCCGGCGCTCCACCCTCACCCAACCTCTCCCTCCCAACGGAGGGAGAGGAGCGCGGGCGGCGCTGCATGCGCTTTGGTTTGCGAAACGTGGCGCTACAAGAACCCTCGCCCCCCGAGAGGGGGGAGAGGGCAGGGTGAGGGGGTGGCGCAGGCGTTTGGTGTTGTACGTAAGTCTGCAGTGTGCTCGCGCAAACAACGCCGTGGCCCGCGGCAGTGCGCCTGCCCCTGGGTTCCGGGTTCCGCCTCCGGCGGCCCCGGAATGACGGAATTCCCAAAAATGCGTGAAGCGGCCTAGGATGCCGATCATTGCCCGGTTTGTTGGATTTGAGCGGTCATGGCGGACGTATTCCTCTCCTACAAGCGCGATGAAAGAGCGGCGGTCGAAACGATTGCGTCGCGCCTGCGAGACTTGGGATTGACGGTTTGGTTCGACGCCAGCATGAGCGCAGGCGAGACCTTCAATGCTGAGATCGACCGGGAGGCCCGCGCTGCGAAGGCCATCTTGGTTTGTTGGTCCCCCGCCGCCCGCAAATCAGAATGGGTTAACGCCGAAGCAATGATCGGCTTTGAAGAGAAAAAGCTGGCAGCCTGCTATGTGGCAGGCCCAGATCGTTTCTCACTACCAACGCCGTTCAACGCCACTCATGCAGAGGATCTCCGAGCATGGTTGACCGCGCCATGCGTCGCGCACTCCGGCTGGAAAAGCGTCCTGCGGAGGTTAGGCAAGCTTTGCGGGCGCGGCGATATCCAGAGTTATGGCGCGATCGACGCACATGCATCTACCTCAGACTTGAGCGCCTGGATCGACCGGTACGGCGGAAGTCCGCTCTTTATGCCTGTGGAACTCTTATTGAAGGCACGTGAAGCGGAAGAAGCAGAGCGTGCTCGGCTTGAAGCGGAAGCACGCGCGCGTCGGCACAGCGAAGCTGTAGAGCGCCGCGCCCAAGAAGCAGCGGATCGACTGGCGTACGATGAACGCGCGCGACTTGAGCGCGCGCAAAAGGAAGAAGCGGAGGCGCGCAAGCAAGCGTGGGATCGGTGCTGGCAGGAGGCGAACCAGATCGTCGCGTGTCAGCGCAAGGCGTATTCCAAGCACTATGCAGAGACGCGGGTGTGGGGCTTCTATTGGATAGCGGTGTTTTGCTGCTCGGTTCCTTTCGGCATTTTGTCGCCAACGATCGTGGTTCCCCTTTTTTCCGCGGATTTGGTATCGTTATTCCCTTTTGCTTGGCTTTTTGATCAGGGGCGGAGATCTGAGCAAGCCCAGAGAGTCTACAACGAGGAAGTTCTGAAGGACGTCGCTGACAGGCTGTACTTAGGGCAAGACTACGAATCGTATCTGCGACAAATTCTGCAGCAGAACGTGGACCCAACGAAACTCCTCGATGCGGCGGTAAAATCATGAGTGATTGAGGCACACTCATTGCGAGGGAGGGAAGGGTTGGAGAGGGTTACGCACACCAATTATTTGGGATTGTGACCACAGCAAATGTCGTCGATGTGTTCTTTCACCCATTTCACCACAGCTTCTCCTAGGCGAGAGACGACGTCGGCCGGGTAATGTTTCAAGAGGGTGCCATAGCGTATCTCGTTTGGATATCTTGAAGCGCCATCATGTTTGGTTTCTTCTATGAGTTTCCCAATAGTTGCGTCGGCATACTTGTCGTCCACCACGATGGATCTGATGCGCGATGCAGGCACACGCTTGGTGACTACTGAGGTGATCTGTGCGGAGACGCAGCAGCTATCAAAACATTTAAGTAGGCCTGCGAGATCGTGGTTCTGACCACGAATGTGTTTCAGCGGCACGCCGGCTGCTTCAAGCCCAGCTTTCAATGCTACTTCGCAGGCGACAAGAGAACAATATATGGCCGCTCGCGCTAAGGGGATTCCATCTGTCGGCTGAGCATTTGAGAGAATGGCATTACTGGCCTTGGACATCTCGTGCGCGAAATCTATGTCATATTCGGCCATACTGCCTCCAAAAATCTCATGCGTTCTCGTCGTTCAATAAGCCCGCCGACGTGCGGTAAACCAAAGGCTCGGAGAGCAATAAAATACAGAATTTCGGGCACCAAGGGACATAGACGCCGTCAAGGCCCTTTCCGCCTCCGCCCCCGATACGCACCC